>CAZSGY010000001.1:0-2718 GCA_964606975.1 uncultured Gammaproteobacteria bacterium
ACAGGCTTTTTCTTTTTGCACTTCTTTTAATGCCTGTTTTTTACCTTTTGCCGGATATCTCAAAAGCCCAGAATGTAATTCCGTTAGTGGTTGCTCCGGCAAGGTCAACAATCGAGGCAGATCCCGGTAAAACTACCAGCTTTGCGATAAGATTTTACAACACAGGTACCGAACCGATTTCGGGAACTTTCAAAGTTGCAGATTTTATAGTTGATAACAGCGAAGGCTCCCCCAGCTTTTTAGAAGGCCCCACTACCCTTTCGAACCGTTATGCCGCGGCTCAGTGGGTAACGCTCAACACAGAAAAAGGAACCATTCCCGCTGCCGGAATGGTAATAATTGACGGAAAAATCCGCGTACCCTCAGACGCCAATCCTGGCGGAAAATATTTTGCGGTCTTTTTTGAACCCACTTCCAACATTCCTGATCCAACAGGAGGAAAGCAAGAAGAAGCAGCCAGCGTTTCGATGAGAATTGCAGGTCTTGTTTACCTCAGAGTATCCGGTCCCGTCACTGAAAGTGCGGAGGTTATAAAATTCTCTGCCCCCGGATTTTCCGAATACGGCCCGGTAGATATCTCAACCGAGATCAAAAACAATGGTGACTATCACATCACCCCCAAAGGACAAGTTACAGTCAAAGACATGTTTGGCCTGGAGGTGGGCAAGGCGGATATCGGCGAGACCAATATTTTCCCTAATGCTTCCAGAACAATTGTCACCAAGTTGGGTACAAAATGGATGATTGGTAAATTCACCGCTGATTTTAATGCTACTTACGGTGAATCCGGTAAAACTTTAGCCAGCAGTTTAACCTTCTGGGTATTCCCTTGGAAAGTAGCCATAGCCGTAACTCTTGGAATAATTATCATTATTCTTATCGTCATTATTCTCAGCAACAAATTTACCAAGAAACAAAAGAAACTTGAGGAAGAATTAACCGAAGAAAAAGAAGAGCTTGAGAAACTTAAGGATGCCTTGAAAGATAAAATCTCAAGCATTACCGAACCATCCCCAATCACGGAAGAAGAAAAGAAATAAGTCAACAATCTGACAAATCACAAGCTCCAAACAATATACAAATAACAAATTTCAAAATTAGTGCTTGTAATTCATGTCCTCTTTGTTTGTAATTTGGATTCTTGTAATTTGGAATTTGTTTAGTATTTAAAAATTAGAAATTAGATATTTTGTTGGTGTTACAATTAGTTATGCCCTATTGCCGTAAATCATTGGTCATTGTTGTTTTTGTACTTTTATTCTTTTTTGTGCCCAAATCTGTCCTTGCTGATGTTGTGCCGCAGGAAAAAATAATCGTGCGACCTAATATAATCGTTTCTGCGACCATTGGAATTCCGAAGATGACTCTATGGGGATACGGACCCGCAAACGCCGTTCTTGAGCTAAACGGTATCGGTGTAGATCAAGCCACAAACTCGGATGATAGCGGATACTATTCTTTTGATTTGGTTTATCTTCCCAATACAGACTCCTTCCCGGAATTGTGTGTTACTGCCATAGATAACCAAAGAAGAACTACTCCACCCACCTGTATTCCCCCAATAACTTCGGGGGACTTTTTCTTTGATGTCGGACCGGTAATACTGCCTCCGACAATTAGTGTGGGAAGTCCCGAAACAAATCTGGATACAGATGTATCTGCGCAAGGCAAAACCATACCCAATACCAAGGTCGATATCAAGCTGGCCCGTCCTGATGCCAAAAAAGGAATACTTGGCTTTCAGCTGGTCAACCATGTAATGGCTTTTTACATTCCCAATTACTCGGTGACTTCCGATAAAAACGGCGATTACAGCTTTAATATGCCTACTGCTACTGCCACCACCTGGAGAGTATTCGCTATTGCCAACTACCAAAATGATAACAAGTCGGGAAAAAGTAACACCCTGAAATTTACGGCTCTCACGCCCGGAGCCTTCGCTTTAGAAAAGTTTTGGGCATTTTTGAAGACGTTTCTTTATTGGCCGCGGATTATCATTTTGGAGCTTTTGATTATTCTAATCTTGCTACTTATCGCCGCCATCGTAATACGCAAACGCAAAAAAGAGGACAAAAAAAAGAATGGAAAAATGTCCCGTTTATCTTAGTTGAATGTTACACTCACCTTCTGGCTCACTTTCTTGCCGTCTACCGAAGCCTCAATTGTAAATAGCCCCATTTTATCTGAGGAAATGTCGAAAACTGCTCTGCCGGAAGTGTCCGTAACTGCGTTTATAGGGTAAACACGGAGACTTGCAGACTCTCCCAAAACAACATTTTTACCAACCACTCCCATCCCCTGACCATCGAGAATGTAGGCAGTAATCCTGATTCGTTCAACCCCGACAGCCGCCTTAAGAGGTGAAGCAAACAAATAGGAGTTTTCAAGAGAAATGTTTTGTGGTGTAATGGTTTCTACCGTGCTGGTAGTGGTGGAAGAGCTTGTCCCCGACTGGGCAAAACTTCCAAAAAGCGCGGGTCTACGGATAAGATATAAAAATAGGATCAAGATTAAAACAAAAATTATAAGAAGAATTATGGCTACTGTGACTGTACGGGAATTCTTATGAGTGTTTTGGTCTTCCATAGACTAATTATATAACACGATCTTTTAATTCCTAATTACTAATTTCTAATATCTAAACGAATTCCAAATCACAAGAATCCAAACCACAAACAAAGGGAACAAAAATTACAATTACCAATTTCTGAAAACAAA
>CAZSGY010000002.1:0-14694 GCA_964606975.1 uncultured Gammaproteobacteria bacterium
ACAACACATTTTCTTCCTTTGAAATATTTAAGACTTTCCCGCCTCGCTAGTGTTATAACTGTTGCATATCTGGCCGAATAAAGATTTGCCCTGCCTACGGCTGAAGTCTGCTCGTGGATGATTACCGGGATTCCTAAAAGTTTGGCGTTGACAACAACCGGAAATGAGGCAAAACCCCCGAAAGACAAAACCGCTTTAGGTTTGACTTTGACTAAATAATAAAAGGACTGAATAAATCCTGCGGGAATTTTCAGAATCGAAGGAATAGTCCACAAAGTGAATTTCCGTTGCAGCCTACCTGTGGTTAAAGATAGAAATTTTACTCCTAGTCTGGGTAGAACTTCAGATTCCAGTGTAACTATATTTTTTCCCTCGATGGCGTTTTTTACCCCGATCCAAATTAGCTTCCAATCTTTATTTTGGGATTTTATCTCTTCGATAACTGCTACCGCCGTTGTCGCGGCGTGTCCCCCGGTAAGAACCAGATTACTTCTGCTCATGGTGTGTGAATCTTGATATATTTAGTAGTATACCGCATGCGGAGAGTATCATCACCAAAGAGCTCCCTCCATAAGAAATAAAGGGTAACGGAATACCGGTTAAGGGCACCAAAGAAACCATAGAGCCGATATTCAAAAACGCCTGCCCGCCTATCCAGGCGGAAATTCCGGTTGCCAGGACTGAAGAGAATTTATCGGGTGCATTTTTGGCGACTTTTAGTCCTCTGATTACAAAAAAGGCAAAAAGACCTATTATCACCAAAGCACCGAAAAGTCCCAACTCCTCCGCAATTACGGCAAAAATGGAGTCTGTCGAAGCTTCCGGCAGAAAAAGAAATTTTTGACGGGACGCACCAAAACCCACACCAAATATTCCACCCGACCCTAAAGCCAATAAAATTTGTCTAACGTGGTAGGACTGTCCCAGAGGGTCAGCCGTTCCCTCTATAAAAGTCATTAGTCTTGCCTTTCGATAGGGTGAAAAAAGAATTAAAAGTGTCGTGCCAATGATTCCTACACCCACCGACCCGGCCAAATAAAGAAGACCCACGTCCGAAACAAAAATTTGCGAAAAACCGATTATCAGGATAACCAGCGTTGTCCCCAAATCCGGCTGCAGCATGATTAAACCCGCCACCAAAAGAAGCGGAATAAAATAGGAAAGCGGGGATTTGTTGCTTGCGGCTACTTTGGCAAAATAAATACAAATTGTAAATTTAATTATCTCGGACGGTTGAAAATTGACAGGTCCTATACTTATCCATCGCCTTGCCCCCAGCGCTGAAATGCTAAATTTTTGCATCAAAACTATCAAAAGAAGCCCCAAAGAAATAAAAAACAGCGGTGTTGCTATCTTTTGCCAAAATGTATATTTAATTCTCCCGATTATAAAAAATGCGGCCAGGCCAATTACTGCAGATATTGCCTGTTCTTTAAGTAAATAAAATTTGTCTCCGTAATTGTTTAATGACTGCGGTGCAGAAACGTCGGCAACGGCAATTAGACCAATTGTTACCAGTGCGATAACTAGAAAAAATAATTTCCGATCAAAGGAATTAGTCTGTTTTGAGAGTGTCGATTTGCGGTTTCTCACTTTTAGGAAATTACATCGTCGCCAACCAAAGGCCGAACACGGCTAAAATGAGGCCCAATATCCACGCACGCATAACAATTTTCGGCTCTTTCCAACCTTTTGCCAAAAACGTGTGATGAATCGGAGCCAGCGGAAAGATAGGTCTTTTTAGGTATTTCCAACCCAAAATTTGGATTAACGAAGAAGCTATTTCAACAACAAATATTCCTCCGACCACCACAACTGCCAATATTTTACCGGTTATTAGACCGATTACTGCAAGCATTGCCCCAAACGAAAGTGCTCCGGCATCCCCCAGAAATATTCTTGCCGGCCAAACATTAAAGTATAAAAATGCGAAAACAGCCCCTACCCAAAGGGAAATAAAGAAAAGAAGAGGGGTATCCAAGCTTTCCATAGCCAAAAAGGTAAAAACGGCCAAACATATTAATAAAAGGCCCGAGGAGAGTCCATCCAGGCCGTCAGTAACATTAAATGCATTTGAAAAAGCGACAATTACAAACGCCGAAAATGGAATATACCACACCCCCAAATCCCAAACAAAATGAAAACCGGGAATATTAATAATATGAACACCTAAAAATTTATAAATAAAGAATCCTATTAAAAATCCTAAGATCCACTGGAGAATAAATTTTTGCCTGCGTCTTAACCCAAACCAAAGTCCCAAAACACCTTTTGTAGGCTTGGCAAAAATCTTTAATAAGTCATCCGAAAGACCCAACAGTCCAAAGGAAATAAAGGAGAAAAAGATTATAAATACTTCGGCGCGTAGGGAAAAAGAGCTTTTTACGTACAACCCGAGAAATGAGGCCAGGGGAAAAGAGATGGCAAAAAGCAGGGAAACCAAGGCAATTATCAATATTCCCCCGCCCACGGGGGTACCCACCTTAATATCATGAAGCTTATCAAAAAGGGGAATCTCGCCCTTTTCAGGAGCTTCTTTTTTCCTGGTTAAATGTAATTTGTAAAGTAAATTAATGAAGGGAATTATTAAGACCATGCATATAAGAAAGGAGAACATAATGAGCCCCAGGCTTAAAGTTATATAGTTTGTCATACTGCTTTTAGATTATAGCAAGGCATCAACCAGCTTATCCAGGTGAATCGAACGGGAACCCTTAACAAAGAGTGCCGTATCCTTACCTAAAAACGGACGGATAATCTGCAAGGCCTCTGCGTAATTACCTACCAAAAAACAATTTTCGCTGCCGGTAAGCCCCGCTGCTTCTTCGACTATAAATCTTGCGGCAGTTCCCACGCCCACCAAATATTTAAACCCGGCTCTGCCTGCCTCTCTCCCCAATTCTCTGTGGGCACTTTCCTCATATTTCCCCAGTTCCAACATGTCTCCGATAACTGCGATTTTCTCATGCCCGTCAGCCATAGCCTTAAAAGTCTGCAAAGATTCCAGAGCAGCTTTGGGATTGCTGTTATAAGTATCATCAAAAATGATTCCGTTTTCTTTACTTTTAATAACATTCAGCCTGTGTTTGGGCTGTTTAAAATCTTCTATTCCTGCTGATATATCTCCCATTCCCACTCCCAACGCATTCGCAGCAGCAGCCGCAGCTAAAGCATTATTTACAAATTGCTTGCCCAAAGCCTTAATATGAATATTTTTTGTATTCATACCGATTCTTAGGGTAAAATTAGTACTCATGTCTTCATTTAGGTAAATTTTAGAGGCAGAAATGTTTGTTTTTTCACCAAAATACTCTACTTTCGCTTTTGTATCGTCTGAAAACGACTTAACAACCCTATCGTCGCTATTTAGGACAGCCACCCCACTACTATCAAGACTTTTAATCAACTTTCCTTTTTCCTTGGCTATTCCTTTTTCGTCTTTTAAAAATTGTGTGTGAGTAATGGCGATGTTGGTCACTATTCCCACATCGGGAGTTGTCAGCCAAAGGTAATAATCCATTTCGTTTGTGTATTCCACAGACATTTCCAGTATCAGAAATTTTGTTCTCTTATCTGCCTTCAAAATAGTGTTTGGGATATTGTAAACAGGATCAACCCCTTCGGCAGATTTAACCGTTTTTCCAACCCTTTTTAAAATCGAGGCTAAAATTTCTGTCGTGGTTGTCTTTCCTGTACTTCCGGTTATGCCAATTACCTTTATGCCCGTGTCAGACTGTCTTAAACTTTGCAAATATTTTTTTGCCAGACGCCTTTTGATAGGATGGGTTATCCATTGGGATATGGGGTTATGTTTTGCCAGGATGTCTTCAGGGGGTAATTTGGGTGTAACCCACCATCTAACAATCGGATTTATTGAATTCATAATGCCTTCTTCATTGTATCAACTCTGTCATATAATGCACTCCCGGAAATTGCATAATTGATAATTCTCGATAATAGCCCGGAATAGGAAATACCTGCAGCTTTTGCAGCCTTTGGTAGAAGAGACATTGGTGTAAGTCCCGGTATTGTATTAATTTCCAAGACGATTGGGGTTTTGCCATTTTTTAAAATAAAATCGACTCTCCCAAAACCTCTACACCCGACAATTTTGTAAACCGCAACGGCAGTTTTTTGAATCTTTTTTGTAAGAGCAGCCGAAATTCTCGCAGGTACTATCTCCTCGGATCCACTTTCGATGTACTTCGATTCGTAATCAAAGAAATCACACTTAAGAGGTTTTATTTCGATAACCGGCATGGCTTTGGGATCATCGTTTCCAATAATCCCGCAGGTGAATTCTCTTCCTTTTATGTATTCGTCTATTAAAATTTTGTCGTCGTATTTAAAAGCCAAATTTATTGATTTCTCAAGTTCTTTAAAATTTTTAGCCTTAGACGCACCAACGGATGAACCTCCATTAACCGGTTTTACAAAATAGGAAGAAGAGTTTAATTTTTTAATACCCCGATACTTTTCGCCTTTTCTCAAAACTAAATACTTGGGAATATTAATCTTATGAAAATCCATCAATTTTCTGAAAATTTCTTTATCCATTCCGATAGCAGATGCCAAAACACCGGAACCTGTATACGGCACACCTCCCATTTCCAACATTCCCTGAACCTTTCCGTCTTCTCCATAATTGCCGTGCATTGCTATAAATACAAGGTCAACGGCACCTCCTGAAATTGAACTTACCCCGGATATTTTACGTGAGCTGCAAAGAGCTATTTCACTAGAACTTCCTTTAAGTTTGAGCGGGTTCTTTAGTTTTAATAAGGCTTCTTTGCTGGTCAGTCTCCACTTTTCTCCGTCTTTTGAGATCACAATCGGTAAAACTTCATATTTTCTGGTATCCAAACTTTTTACTACTTCCGTGCCTGAAATTATCGACACTTCATGCTCTGTCGATCTTCCTCCCATTAAAACGGCAACTTTTATCTTTTTGTGCATTACAATTCAACCTTCTGCAGTTTGTGTTCAATTTTTCTACTTAAGAACATTTCTGCCATTTTTATAAAACGGTCTGTCAGATCGGTTACAAAAAAACTTACGTCACCGTGACGCTTTTGACTGTTAAGAAGATTCTTTTTTTTCAAAAACCCGGCAACTTCCAGTGCAATCGAGTGGCCCGGATTAATTAAATTTACTCTTTTCCCTATTTCTCTACCAATAGCTTCCTTAATAATTGGGTAATGAGTGCATCCTAATATCAGAGTGGTAATTTTTTGCTTCTTGAGGGGTTCAAGATATTTTTTAACCACGATTTCCAAGGCTTTGCCTTCGATCTCCCCTTCCTCAATAAAGGGAACAAAAAGAGGACAGGCTTTCGAGAATACTTTTATATCGGAACTGAGTTTAGTAATCGTTTTGGGGTAGGCACCGCTTGCGACCGTGCCATAAGTCCCGATTATTCCGATTCTCGACCCGTCTTTGACTGCGTCAATTGAGGCCGGTTTGATTACTTCAAAAATCGGAACATTTTTAAATTTTTTCCTTAAGTAATCTGCAGCCACTGCGGAAGAGGTATTGCAGGCAATAACCACAGCTTTAACATTTTTCTTTAGCAAAAATTCAGTGTTTTCTTCTGAAAATTTTTGAATAATTTTTGGGCTTCTTGGACCATAAGGCACTCTGGCAGTATCACCAAGGTAAATAATGTCTTCGTGGGGCAGTACCTTAATCAATTCTTTTACCACCGTCAAACCCCCAAGTCCCGAGTCAAAAACTCCTATCGGCTTTTTTTGCGACATAAGTGGATTATATTACAAATTGACCCAAAGAGCCTCATTTATCAAATCGGCAACCAATTTTTGCTTCTTCGGGCTCATATATAACCCCATAGGCAGATAGATGATTTTTTGTAATTTTGACCAGTCCGAATCTTCAAGTTCAAGTCTTAATCTTAAACCCCTATCCCTAACAAATTTTAAAATTTTCTCCGCCCTGCCCCGTGCCAAAATGACGGGATATCCCCGCAGCTTACTCTCATCAGTGCCGGCAATGTCCGGTGTGTCAATTAAACCCTTGAGCATTTTTTGATAATATAAAAACATCTGCTTTTTATTATTCTTTATCTTGACCAAATTTAGTCTCCGACTGAGAAAGTCTTCGATAATTCCGCCTCTGGACGGCAAAAGGCTGTCACCTATAAGCTCATAGCCCGCAAGCATCAGCTTTTCCGCAACTACTGCAAACATTTTCGATAATTTTTCCGGCAAATAATTGGCTAAAGTAAAAAATAGCGTCATCAAAAACCACAGCAGGTTAACCTTTGCTCTGTAGGTAAAAGATTGAAAGAAAGCCGGAGTCTTAAAATTAAGCGTTTCGCACTTTGCAAACACTTCTGCGCCCTGAAGGGGGACGACTTTTCTAAGACTGTTAATTATAAAGTGATTGTCGGAAATTATTTCTAATTTTTCGGGATCGATAACTCTATGAACTGCGTCTTCTATTAATAGTGCATCACCCAGATATCTTCCCAGCCGATTAGTATCAGTAAATAGGTTGCTTTTTATGCCAACCGGATGAAGTATTACAATTGTCCGGGGCTTATATTTGGCAATTTTTTCTTGAAAGTCTGCGAGAACTACTTTCAGCTTATTGTCCAACTTGTAGGAGACGGTTTTCCAACCATGAAGCCGGATATTGTTCTCGACATCCGGGCAAAAAAATTCCGGCACCAAAATATAAGAACCAAGCGGTATATCTTTTTTTGAAAGTATATCCCAAAGGGCATCCTCCCATGAAAGGTAAAATAATCTTTTCAAACCGCCGGCAAGTTTATTTTTTTTGAACCTGAAATAACTCAAACTGAAAATGGGTTGAACCGATAACATGACCCGGAGATTATAGCAGGTTGCTTTTGAGGCTTTCTACAGCAGACTTAAACTGTGCTCCGCGGTCTTTGTAATTTTTGAACATATCAAAACTGGCTGAGGCGGGAGACAAAATTACCACACCCCCTTCAGGGGTAACTGTATAAGCCTTGCGGACAATTTCCTTCATCGATGCATATCCCATATCAAAAATGCCAATCTGCCGACTTAGACCTTTGAAGGTTTCCAATATCTTACCTCTCGTGTCTCCGATAAGAATGACATTTTTGACGTTTTTCTTTTGAGATATTGTTTCCCCAAGCTGAGAGTAATTTAGCCCCTTATCGCTCCCTCCTAAAATTAAGGTTTCATTTTCGCTAAAAGAATTTATTGCGGCAATTGTAGGTTGGGGCCCAGTTGCGAATGAGTCGTTATAATATTTGACCCCTTTTACCTCTCTTACAAACTCCAACCTGTGTTCAAGTCCTTTAAAATTCCTGACAGTTTTTTTAATTAGGTCTTCACCAACGCCGATTATTTTTGCGACAGCGATTCCTGCAGCAATATTTTCAAGATTGTGTTCACCTCTAAGAATCAGACCTTTTTTATACTTTGCATCAAGGCTTCTTTTTGAAAAATAAACTACACGCCCTTCCCCTTCTTCAGCAAAACTTTTGGATGTTTCATACTCTTTATTTATAACCGCAAAGTCGTCCTTTAACTGGTATTTAACTATGTTCTTCTTGGCATCAATATATTCCTTCCTGTCTTTGTGCCAATCCATATGATCTTCCGTAATATTAAGGACAACGGCAATATGAGGGCTTACACCCATGTCAATCAGTTGGAATGAAGACATCTCCATAACCGCAAGCGATTTTTCATTTAGAACCGTAAGAAGTTCAAGATATGGCTTACCGATGTTTCCGGCTAAATATACATCTTTTCCTGCAGCTTTTAATATTTCATAAATTAAAGTTGAAGTGGTTCCTTTTCCTTTGGTTCCGGTTACTCCGATTATTTTGGCAGGACATTCTTCAAAAAATATTTTTATTGCAGAGGTTATTTTGGCTCCCTTCTTCTCAGCTTCCGATATTTCCGGCAAAAAACGATAAACTCCAGGAGACCGGATAATTGTATCGAATCCCATTAGGCCGCGCTTTAAGTAGTCTTTTCCAAGACTCAAGCTTACCTTACCCTTATTAATATCTTCAAAATCCAATTCCCCTTCCCCTTTTGCATCAAAGACGGTTATGTTTGCACCTTTTTTTAATAAAAATCTAACGGCGTCTTTTCCCTCAATTCCAAATCCCAAAACAGCAACTTTTTTATCCTTATAAATATTTGGTGAAAAATTAATTAACTGCACTTCCCGTTCCAGTTTTATTCCAAATTTTTTATATACATCTTTGATAATTATTTCCGAAAGATTAAAAACGTCCCGTGACGACGCAAAACCCGATTTGTTTATTAATATGAGTGCGTGTTTAGAAGACACTGCGGCTCCGTCCAAAGATTTTCCTTTCCAACCGGCTTTGTCAATCAGCCAAGCAGCCGAGACTTTATATCTGCCTTCATATGGATAAATCTTTATACCGGGAAACTTTTTCTCAAGTCTGTCCTTTTCATCTTTTTCAATAATCGGATTTTTAAAAAATGACCCGGCATTCCCAACTTTTTTCGGATTTTCCAATTTATTATTTCTGATATCAATAATGGTTTTTCTAATTTCGGAAAGACTGGTATTACCGTCAACCAATCCTTTTAAAGACTCATAATTTACCCTCCCTCTGTTGTTTTTTTGAAGCTTAAGGGTGACATTAACAATCAGATATTTTTGCCAATATTTTTCACTTTTGAAAATACTATCTCTATATCCGAACTTGCATCCGCTTTTATCAAAACTGACGAATTTTTCGGCATCGAGATCGTAAGCCGCCAGGCCGTAAAAAACGTCCGAAATTTCCTGACCATAAGCGCCTATGTTCTGAATCGGAGCACCGCCAACCGTCCCCGGAATTCCTGAGAGACATTCAATTCCTTGAAGTTTTCTTCTAACTGCTTTTTCAACTAATTTGTCCCATTTTAATCCCGCCTCCGCTGTCACAAACGTAAAGGAATCTTTTTCCCTAAACGTCAATTTGCTACCGGTAAATTTGATAACAACTCCGGGGAAGTCTTTGTCGGCCGCAAGAAAATCACTGCCGTCACCAACTATGAAGATTTTTAAATTATTTTTTTTGGCAAATTGCACGGCTGGCAAAATATCCTTTTTGTCTTTAACTTCAATGTAATATTTTATTTTTCCGCCGATCCTGAATGTAGTTATGTCCTTAAATCTTTTACTTTGGGAAATTTTCATTTTAGTAAGTTGGCAATTTCTTTTGCCCACAAGTAACTCTTGCCGGCACCCATAACAATAACGACATCGTAACTATTGATTACCCTGCCCACATCTTTTTCATCAAAATCATTGAACGCTTTAATATTTTTGTGATCGGCAGCATCTGCTATTTTTTGAGGCGTGACGGACATATCCACCTCGTCGCGGGCTTTAAAAATTGGACCCACAAACACCCCGTCAACACCGGCAAAAACCCCTTTATATTTTGACAAAAGCGCTTTGGTTCTTTTGTATCCGTGGGGTTCGATTACAGCCAGTATTTTTGCTTTAGGATATAGATCCCGTACACCTTCGAGGGTGGTTTTTATCGCCGTGGGGTGGTGGGCGTAATCGTCATAAACTTTGATGCCGCGCAGGTCGGCAATTAACTCCAATCTTCGTCCGATTCCCTTAAAGTCCGATAACGATTTTTTGACCAAAGTATCGTTTATTCCCAAAACTTGCCCGAGTTTGATTACCCCCATAGCATTTTCCAAATTATGTCTTCCGGGGATCTTAAGTTTCAAATCATTTTCTTCAGTTAACGAATACTCCAAAATCTTATATTCGTTTTGATCAATCATACTCAAAAGTTTCTTTACCCCTAAAGAGTCTTTGTTGACTATCAAAATCTTTTCACCGGTCAATTTTTTAACAAATTTCTTAAAACTTTCAAAAACCTCCTTTTCGGATTTGAAATAGTCAGGATGGTCAAACTCGACGTTATTTAAGATAATTATTTCCGGAGAGTAATTTAAAAAATTATCATTAAATTCGTCGGCCTCAATAATAAAATAATCACCATGCCCGAATCTGGCGTTCCCGTTCCATTCAGGCACCCTGGCTCCCAAAGCGACTAATGGGTCAAGCCCTGCGTCAGCTAGTACTTTTCCTGCCATAGCAGTTGTTGTTGATTTTCCATGAGTTCCGGCAATACAAATAGTCCTTTTACCATCGGCCAGATATTTACCCAAAAATTCCTGCCAGGTCAAAAGTTTCCCCGCTTTCTTCGCAGCTTGAATCTCGTGATTAGTTTTATCCTGATAAAGAAGTGCGGGGCTTGCAACCACTAAGTCTGCGTCTTTTACATGACCGGGGCTATGCCCCCTGACAATATTTCGCCTGTAGGCAGTTTCTACCTCCAAATCGCATCCGGACACTTCGTAACCCAGTTTTTCCGACAAAAGTGCCACTCCGGAAATTCCGCTCCCCCCGATTCCCAAAAAATGAATACGTACCTTTGGGAGAAGATCTTTCTCAACAATTTCCGCCAAACTCCCGACCGTATACTTTGCAGGTTTTCGGGTTTCGACATCCGCATATTTGCCCCGTTTAACACGAATGGTTAAAAACCCTTTCTTGCCCGCCTCATCTATAACCTCAGGTTTGTCGTCGACAAAGACCAACGCTTTATTCTTCCATTCTTCCAAATTTTCCATCTTGGAAAAACTTGGTAAAATTTTAACTCCTCCTTTAAAAAGTTCTTCTATTCCACTTTCCCGAATTTTTTCTTTTTGAAATTCCGGCTCTCCCTCGGAAAATAAAACCGTTGTACCTTTTGAATTGGCATAATCAATAAAGGCTATGGCATCGGGATACAAAAAGTCTGCATAGTTCAATTCTTCCGGATTTTCGGACAGGTATTTAACAAACTTTTCCGTATCAAAAAGTGTGTGGTCAAAATCTATCAAAATTGTCAATATTCTATTCATGAACAAAAAAATTACTCGACTATCTTAGAGTCGGACTCGTGGGTACCTTTTATACTCATGCCGGGGAAAACAGTGGATCTTTCTCCTAAAACCGTTCCGGGCATTGCGGAAACGCGGATTCCCAGGCTTGAATGGCTGCCGATAAAGACACCAAGTTTTTCCAGTCCGGAATCCACCTTTTCTGCTTTAATCCAAACTTTGACACTCTCTTTTCCCAATCTCTTATTGGCTGTGATAAAACTTGCACCGATTCTGCAATCGTCTCCGATCACCGAATCGCCAACAAATCCTGAATGAATATGGGTCCCCCTACCGATTATGGAGTTTTTAACATCGCAATATCTTTCTATTTGGGCTTTTTCGCCGATTATCGTCCCTTTACGAATCTGGCAATATGCTCCGATAACTGCATCTTTACCGATATAACAAGGCCCTTCCAGTAAAGCAAAATCGTAAATGTGGGCTCCCTTTTCAATTACGATCCCATTACCTTTAAGCACTGCCGTCTTTTCAATTACCACCCCCCGATCAATCTTGTTTTTCTTTGCTCCCAAAACCATATCCTTTATGCTGAGTATATCCCAAGGATACTTGAGCGTAGGCTGGGTACCATTAATTATCACAGATCCGACTTTCTTATCCTTGGCCACCCTGTCTAAAGCTTCTTCCAGAGAATAATCAGAAATCGGAGTTTTCGAAAGTTCAGAAATAAATTCCTTTTTAAACAAATAAACGCCCACAATCCTCATATTTGAAGGTTCTTTGCCTTTTTCCGGTTTTTCGATGACTGCATTAATACGTTCACCTTCCAGATCGACAATGCCGTATTTATGGGGAGTTTCTGTTTTACCTATACCCACCGTTGCCAGATCGGCAGACTCGTGCATCTCAATATAACTTTTGGCCAATAAGTCAAAATTGAACTGACTGGCATTGATCACAAAAAAGTCGTCTTTAATAAATTCCTTTGCGGATAGGATTGCGTCGGCCTGTCCACGCGTCTTCTCTTCACAAGCATACGTAACTCCCTCGAATAAAGGTGAAGCATTGCAGATTTCTTTTTCCCTGTCAAAATTTTTTGAACCGAGCACTAAAATTATATCGGCGGGTTTTGTCCTTTTAACACTTTCTATTGTGTGCTCAAGAACAGATTTTCCGTCAAGCATAAAAAAGCTTTTGTGAATATTATTAAAGGGAAAAAACCTGGAAGATTCGCCGCCGGCCAGTATCACTACTTGGTATTTCATATTATTTACTAATATATTCTCTCACAATTTTTGCATCAGACCAAGGAATCTCGTGAACTCCGTCCAAATTCATGGATTTTTCGTGCCCCTTACCGAATATGCCGACCGTATCGCCTTTTTTGGCATTTTTGAGTGCCATGATGATTGCCTTTTTTCTATCCGGTTCGCTTACCACGATGGCATTGCCGGATGTGATCCCGGATTTAATTTGGGCAATGATTTCCTCAACCTTTTCAGTCCTAGGGTCCTCGGCAGTCAAAATAAGCTTATCGGCAATTTCTGAGGCAACTTTCCCCATAAGCGGTCTTTTAAAATGGTCGCGTTCTCCGGCTGTACCAAAAACTGCAAAAAGTCTCCCTTTCGTCTGAGACTTCAGATATTTTAAGGCTGCCTCTAAAGATTCCGGAGTGTGAGCAAAATCTATAACTATTTCGATTCCCTTTTTGTTATCAATTTTTTCCAGTCTGCCTTCGGGAAGTTTAAACGTCTCCATGGACTTTATGGCAGCTTTTTTATCAAGGCCCAAAAAATCCATTACTTTAGAGGCTGCTTCAATATTTAAATTGTTAAACTTACCCGGAAGTATGTCCAGATTTGTTTCTGTCGGGGCGATAACTTTATATCTGCACGAATTAAGAAATGACATTTTTACCTTTTTATATTCGGAAAAATTCTTGTGGTAATCCAAATGTTCGGGGGCAATATTAGTCAAAACCCCGACCTCAAAATCAACTCCGGCGATTCTTTTTTGGTCTATTCCATGAGAGCTGACTTCAATAACTGCGTACTCGCAACCTTCTTTTACCATTTCGGCCAAAAATTTGTGCAAAGAGATAGCGTCAGGACTTGTTATGTGGAAACCCGTGTCGATTTCACTTTTTCCAATCTTTGCCGCAATTGAGGTGACAAGTCCGGCTTTTTTCCCCAAAGAGGATAACATGTGATAAATAATATAAGAGGTGGTTGTTTTTCCCTTTGTGCCCGTCACCCCGATTACTTTCAACTTACCGGCCGGATTATCGAAGTAACTTGCAGCCAGGTACCCCAGAGCGTCGCGTGAATCTTTCACTCTGACATATTCGGCGTCTTTTAACCTCACGTCTCTCTCTCCCACAACAGCCTTAGCCCCTTTGGCTATAGCTTCCTCTATATATTCATGGCCATCGCTATTCATACCCCTAAGGGCTACAAAAATGTATCCGTTTTTAACTTTGCGGGAGTCGGCAGTTATGCCTTTGTAATTCTTAATATTTTCTGTCAATTTTCCAATATCCATATTTTTACTATCTAGTTAAGATTTTACTACAAATGAGTACGCCTTATGCGGCTAACGGAAGTGAACTCAGATTTCTTGCGTCGAAATCTATCGTCAAAAGTGTAGCATCGTCCCTATGTTTAAGCCTGGGAATTTTTTTAAATTCGGGATCGTTGTCCAAGATTGAGACACCTGCACTTAGCACCGATAATCCGTTACTCATTTTTTGTCTCTCCCTAAGTAAACGGGCAGATTCTGACAAAGAAATATCTTTATCCAAATAAGGCTGTATTGCCCCGTCAGAAAACATCATCAGGCCGGAAAAACCGTCATCCAAGCTAAACTCATCCGAATAAAAAAGTCCAAGGTCTTCCATTTCCGACATTCCGTTCAAAATTCCACAGCCGCCTTTTTTGTTTGTTTTTCTGGCAAAGGACTCTGCCAGATGTTGACGACATTCCTCATTTGCCTCAGGGATTTGCCTGACATGGGCAATATCACTGCCATACTTTTCTGCCAGAGAATAAGCAAACTCCAATGTTTCTTCGTCAAATTTCGCATTCAAATTGGGAGTAATTACACTGACACTACCGTCCCTTTTAACCATGCCTATAGCCGCGTCTGCGACCTGTGAAATTGTAAGACTTCTTTTTGAAACATCAACCAATACAAACGCTGCTGCCATGCCGGGAACCGAAGGTATGTCGGAGTAATTTATTCCGGGAACATTACGCAAATTTTGATGGATCCATTTATTCATGGACGTCATCACGTCTTTAGCCGTGGTATTTTTATTTCGGTAGAGAATTCCGAATTCCTGGCTTTGGACAAATCCCAAAGAAACCATATGTGATAAGTAAAACGCACCACTCATTCCAAGCCTTGCTAAGCTTTCGTTTTTCTTTTGACTGGACGCACCGTCAAAAACTGCAAACAACGTTCTGCCTTCTCCCATAGGCAAAACGGCATAAGAATCTTCGTTCTTTTTACCCCTCGCCCCCGACCAAAGAGTTTCTACGTAATAACTTCCTGCGGGAAATCTCTTTTCTTCAATATTGTGCTCTAATTTTGACATGTCAGCGTTATGCAAAAACCAACTAAAATCTCTGAGATTTTCCTGGACCATCTTATTCGCAAATTCTGATGATGTCCGAATTACTTGTTCCATTTTAATTAGACTACTTTCACCGTCTTCTTCATTACCCCGAACGTGGGCGGTGCTTTTTCCGGTTCTCCAATATAAACCGGAAATCCGGGGGCTTTAACTACATTTATA
>CAZSGY010000003.1:0-11486 GCA_964606975.1 uncultured Gammaproteobacteria bacterium
TAAAAAGCGCCGCATTTATAATTAAAAACCGGCCGAATGTTGTATATGTTACAACATTCACAGCAGGTATGGCTGCCGTGGCTTTAAAAACCGTACTGACATATAAAATAGTTTTTCACTACCATGGAAGTAGAATACCCCCGAGATTTATTGAATCAACTTTCATACACAGAACAAGTCAGAAAATAAAATATTTCGTCACCCGCATTTTGCATGAGATTGTTATTAACGGTGTCGATAAAATTATAGTACCATCAGAATTTACCAGGAAAAATTTTTTAGGAAAATTTAAAGTTAGCGAAAACACAGTGCAGATTATCCCCAACGGAATAGATTTGCAAAGGTTTGATAGTTTAAAAAAAACCTCCCATATTCTTTACAAAAAGTTAAGTGATGAGATGCGGAATACATTTGTCATTACCACGATTGGAAGATTTAATAAGGATAAAAATTTGGTTGCAGTTATAAAGTCCTTTGCTAAATTTTCAAGTCTTTTAAAGAAACCAACGGTTCTGATACTTCTCTGTCCCCACCCCACCACAACAGCGGAAAAATCATATAGAAAGACGTTATTAGATTTGATATCTGTTTTAAAAGTCGGTGACAAAATATACTTGATTGAGGGCAGGAAAAGTCTGGAGGCTTATTACCGGGTATCCGATTTGGTTATTTCTCTATCAAAAGTTGAAAATTTCCCAATATCCATGCTTGAATCGTTCGCTTCCGGCGTGGTGTATAGTGCATATCCTGCCGGAGAAATCAAATCAATTTTAAGACGCATCGATCCGGTATTGTTAATCGAGGAATCGGGTGAGGATAAGATAGCCGCACACCTAATGAGGATGGTTAGTTTGTCAAAAAACAAAAAAGCGGAAATTGTAAATAATCAGTGTAAATTTGTAGAAAACTTTTCGATCAAAAAAACTTCTTCAAAAGTCTACAAACTGATATCGTCATTTTTGGAAATGTAGTACCTCTCTTTTATAATCGGGATTTTGTTGTCGGGAAAGAGAAATTTAATTTGCGATTTATACTTTTTAATCGCAATTTTTCTTAATGATTGCTTTCCGGATTTTATTTCTATTATCGGTTCAAAATTATTATTTTTGCTAATAAACTCCTTTTTGCACTTTGCCCTTAAACTGTAGGGAAAATCTTCCCAAAAAATCTTAGGAAAAGGAAGATTTCTGACCAACTCCCTAACCAAAACGTGATCTGCATGCCCGCCGATTCCAAGAGGGGCAAGTAATATAAACTTTTTCCGTTTTGGAATTATTTTTAGAACCTTAGTTTTTATTTGGTTGATTAGAAAAATATCTTTTTTGGCAATTTTTCCGGAAAATTGGGATTTGCCATTTGCATATACGGGTTTTTTATCTACAGTTCTCCAGGCTGCATCTAAAAATCCCAGGTGGACATGTTTGGCTCCGACAAATTTTGTTGCATTAATATCCTCAATTGCCCTTTTATTAAATATATCTACAGGGTTGTCAGACATTGAGGCTTTTAGAAAGTCTCTGGCCTGGGGAGTAGGTACATTGTCTGTGGCTTTTGTAAAAACTGTTATTATTGTTACGTTTTTATTTTTAAGTTCCAAAAGCAGATTCGCACAGGAGAAAATTGCATCGTCCAGATGCGGAGAAATAAAAATAAAATAAGAATAATTTGAAAGCAAGTTATTTAACCGCTGAGATATTATATGGTTCTTTTTCATTAATGTGTTTAATAGTTTTACCTTGGTTTGAAAATACGTTAATTTTCTGAAATTTGTTTTTTATCAAAATTTGAATAAAGTTGTCAATCGTGATTGCCTTAATATTATCAAAAACAACACCCATTGCATTTATTGTTTGAAAAATCATCAGACGTCCTTTTGGTTTTAGGATGCGCTCGCATTCTTTGACAAATACAGCCTTTTTATCAACATAATGAAAAGAGTCTGTGGCCGTGATGGCGTGCAGTGATTTATCCGAAAACGGAAGTCCGTATTTACCGTCTGAGCAGATAAGCGTGGCTTGCCGACTTGCAAAAAATTTTCTGGCAATCATTAAATTAACAAAAGAGCTATCAATTGCGTATAAATTTTTTGGACCTACTATTTTTGCAAGAGGCACAAGAAGCTGCCCCACCCCACAACCGAAATCCAGAACTTTTCCCCCTTTTTTTAACATCTTGATTGAGTGTCGCGTTGCTTTGTACGAATCGCTCCGGGTTCTTTTCAAAATGTACCTTGACCATTTTTTGTCATACCCGGCGATTCTTATCAAGTAAATAAATTTTTTAAAAGAAATCCGGATTTTGCTATTAAGTAAAAGAAAGGGAATAAGCATTTTTCTGTTTAAATTTAGTAGATTAATGTAAGCAGCCAGCGCCCGACCATGGAGAATATTTTTTACAGCCATATTTGCCAATTTATCTCTTTTTAAATATAAAATCCCGTTAATTTCAGGGAATTTATGCTCCTTGCAAGACACCACCCCTGCCCCGTTCATTCTCTTTAGATATCTAAAATTACTTTTACAAAAAGGGCACTTAATTGCGGGAATGTCCACTGAAGAAATTTTATTTTCGGGCATCTTGTATATCTACTATCGTCGGATAAAAACAAATTGCTTCCGTACACACGGGAATGTCTTCATTAATAAGGATGGGCACATCTTTAAAAAGAAAATATTTTCCCTGAATTACGTCTGCAGTTACCTCCATAATTAAATACACATCCTTTCTCAAAGGGTCTTGTACAACAAGCACCCGTCCATCTGATGTGGCTACCGTCTTAGTTGCCGGTTTAACGACTTTACTTAGGATTTTTATCATTGTATTCCCTTGCAAATCTTTTACTGTGTCTCCTAGGTGTATGGCGTCGGCGACATAGGCGTTTACTCCGGAGGTTCCCAAATATGTTGAATTCTGGTCAATAATTTGTCCCTCAACAATTAATGATTTTTTTTCGATGGAGTCTCCCATTCCGTCAATTTCAACAACCAAAGCGTCAACGGATACATTATCTAAGTAAAGAGAAATCTTAGATCCCACCAGGACGGGTGTGCCTTTGTATGAATATTGGTTGTTAGAGCGGCTATACGTGGTTCTCAACCTGGTTTTTAGAAAAAGTGTCGATCTGCTTGAGACTAATCGATATGAATTAATATCTAAAACCTCTGCCATTGAACGGCCAAAGCCGTCTTTTTCTGTCATTCCCTTATAAAAAAAATTGTCAACTGAGGGGGCAACGCCAGACGTATCGGCATTATTCGGCGACCAATATGAATAATAAATGTTTTCTTGTCCGACCCTCAGGGTAACTGTTAAATAGGATGATTTTCTAAAAAAAATAACTGCGAAGATGGTGATACCCAATATTGCAAAAGTGATAAGTAATTTATCGAACAATGCCAATTTTTTATATATCACTTTCAGCTTTTTGAACATTTGAGTCTTATTATACCTGCTTTCTAAAGAAATGCTAAAGCCAGTATTATTAATTGAAAATTGATATAAGGTTGGAACAATCCTGCGGTTAAAGTCGCTAAAATTCCGGCCGCCAAACCCAATCCTTCCAAACTGAATTTCGTTTTTGTCAGAAGATTTTTAAAATATAAATAAATGAGAGTAAGAAAAAGTAAAAGTGCCGGAATTCCATGTTCGACAATAAGCCGCAAAAACCAATTGTGTACGTCTGCCAAAATTGAAAAATTCGGGTCTTTGGGGCTAACCAACTTTAATCCCTCGGGAACACTTCTCTCAGACCCGACTCCAAAAACCGGGTTTTTATAAATTAGTTCCAAAGCTTTTTTCGTTTGTACTTCGCGGAAATATCCCCCACCCTGGCTAAAGGTGAATGCAGATTTTTCAACCCTGGGGAGAATAATAAAAATAAATAATGGTATGGCCAAGAAAATAAACCAAGGCAAGTACCTATTTATTTTTTCTGACACCCTGCGCTTCCTTATTTTTTCCAGGACAAAAAGTACAGTAACAACTCCGATAAAAAGTCCGATCCAGGAACTTCTACTCAATGTTAATATAATCGCAGCGGTCCCTGCCAGGATGGTTGTGGTAAATAAATAATTCGGTCGTATTAAAAAAAACACAGTGAGAATAACCAAATAAGAAGATAACCAAATCCCCAACGCATTCGCGTGTCCGAACGTGCCTGACGGGCGAAAAGTAAAAAGAATTTCATCGACCGTACGTCCAAAATATTCAATACCCTGCTGGGATTCTAAAACTTTTCCAATGGGAGATTTTGCAAAAAATTGTTGAAATGAAATAAAAGATTCAAATATTAAAAGAGCCGAAAGTAAATATATAAAAATTTTAATAAATTCCTTTTTTCGAACGACGTAAAGTCTTATATAAAAATACACAATCAAAGTCGTCAAACCCGCCAAACTAAAAAGTAGGGAGAAACTTGGGACGCCCGAACCGGTGTAGTCTGAAATCACCGTCCAAAGAAAATAAAAAACCAAAATCAGTTCATAAGACTTTAATTTGAAATTTTTAATTTTCCCATTTGCAAAATCCCGGATTATTACCAGCACCGCAATCGCAGAAAGCATTTGGGTAGAAGTAATTGTAAAACGTGCGAAATATCCAAAAGGATAAATTTCCAGCGGCAGCACCCCCTTTGGAATTAGCTGAATGGGATAAGATTTTCCGGTAAGAACAATTGTGCTTGCCAAAAGTGCCAGAAGGAGGCTTAAACGAATATTGCGGATTTTGTAATCGTAAATAAATATAAGGACAAAAAAGGAGGCCGCAACAATATAGTTGCCGGGATTTAGGTACCAAAGCGCAAGAAAAAAAACAAAAGTTGTTAAAAATATATATGAACTTGTTTTTGTTATAATTGACATGCTTTAGAACGATCCTGAATCGATAATATCATCAAAATCAACAATGACAAATAACTCACTGGTGGTAATTCCATTTAATCTTCCTTGGGAATGGTCTACTGATTACACGAACCAAACTGCTTACGAATTAGCCAAAAGAGGCAATACAGTTATCTGCTATATGTGGTCTGAAAAATATTCAATTAGAGAATACATAAGACTTAAAAGAGAATTGAGAGTTGTAAACAAAATAAAGAAAAACTTATATGTTTATTATCCTATACTTTATATTCCTTTTCGCAGATACTCGGCAATACTCAAGCTTAATGATCATCTTAATCAATTAATTCTAAAAACATTTTTACGTATGTTGATACTGAAAAATAAATTTAAATGTAAATTGTTATGGATTTTTGACCCGCGCCTTCAACCATTGACCGGAAGCTTTCGTCGGGAGTGGAAAGTAATATTTGATTGTGTTGACTATTTTGCTGCAAGCAGTGATAAACAGTCTGAGATAAAAGATTTGCTGAAAAAAGAAAAAAGATTAGTAAAGTCAGCTGATTTGGTTGTTGCGAATTCAATGGTTTTACAAAAGTATCTTGAAAAATACGGAAAGGCAGTTGAGTTGGTTCCTCAGGGCTTCAGAGTCGACGATTTTAAAAAAGATCGAAAAAGAAAAGTGGAAATAATCAAACGTCCCGGACGGCCCTTAATCGGTTATGTTGGAGCCATAAATTATCGATTAGATTACAAACTTTTGTACGATCTTGCTGTTAATAACCAGAATTGGGATTTCGCAATATGGGGACCGGTTTTTGAAAAAAAATTATTGTCAAGGGAATCTTATAAATATTTGTCCAAGCTAAAAAAATTACCGAATTTAATAGTAGGCAATTCCTTAAAAAAAGATATCCCCGGAATCATCAATCAATTCGATGTTGGGGTTATTCCATACGATATAAAGAATAAATTTAATGAATATTCATATCCAATGAAAATCTTTGAGTATTTTTATTTAGGTAAACCAATTGTTTCAACGGACATTATTGAACTTAAACGTTTCCCTGATATTATCAGCATAGGAAACAATTCTGAACAGTGGCAAAAGATAATCTCAAAAACTCTTTTATCAAAATGGCCGGATGAGAAACGGAAATTCCAAAAAAGAATGGCAGAAGAAAATTCCTGGTCAAAAAAAGTTAATCAGATATTAAGTTACATAAAATGAAAAAAATATTATTTGTAGAGTTTTTACCTATAGGTGGATCTTCTGTTTCACTTGGCAATCTTATTACTGCGGCGAAAACAGATTACGAATGTGTACTTTTGTTATCTAAAAAATCGATACTAATTCAAACGGCAATAAAAGAAAAAATTAAATATTACGTTTACAACGACGAAGCGGTTGACTTAACACAATTCTCAAAATCCCCGGTATCCACCCTCATCAAATATTTGGGGGTATTATTTTATACTTTTTGGATAACGTTAAAAACAAATCCGGCTCTTATTTACACAAACCACTACATGTGGAGCATATATACAAATTTAGTTGGTTTTGTTTTAAGAAAGCCTGTGATTATTAATCTTTGTGATGTCTGGCCACTTAGACCAAAGATCTCAAGAATTCTTATGAAATTTAACCGAAGAACGAAATATATAGCAGTTTCAAAATTTGTGTATAACCAGTTTACAAAAGTGTTCAAGGTTCCTAAAAAAAACACAACCTTGATATATGACGGAGTAGACGAAAATATATTCAGCCGGCTAAGTATAGGTAAAATAAAATCGAAATATAAAAATAATAAAAAGATTATTTCCTACTTCAGTAGAGTCACGCCGGAGAGGGATATTGAAATTTTTATTGATACAGCAGCCTGTTTACTTAAAAATAATAAGAATCTTATTTTTTATCATTGCGGTTATGACCCCGAGAATTCAGATAAAAATTATTTTAACGAACTGAACAAAAGAGTTTACGGTCTTGGAATTCAAAAGAATTTTAAATTTATAAAATATTTCAAAAGTGCCGGAAATATTCCCGCTGTGATGAAACGTTCATTTTTGACAATGGTTCCCGCCAGGCAGTTTGCAATACCGAACGTTGCGATAGAGTCGATGATGTGTGGGACCCCTGCAGTTGCATTTGACATAGGCGGCAACCCCGAGATCATTATAAATAGTAGTATGGGCACGTTGGTAAAAGTTAACTCACCAGTTCTTTATGCTGATGCTATACAAAGATACTTGATTAACGAAAGATACTATTTAAATACCAGTATCAAGGCCGCAGAATACACCGGAAAGGCTTTTCCGGTAATTAATAAACATAAGGCAATAATAAAATTAATTAATCAACAAATTTTGGAGTAATTTCCTTTTAGCCATTCCACATAATTTTTAAGGCCATCTGTAATTGCCATATTTGCCGACCACCCCAAAAGTTTTTTGGCTTTGGCGGCCGACGCAACTCTGTTTTTTGAATCAACCAAAAATGGTTTCAAATGACGAACCTTGAAAGGCTCTTTTCTTCCGCTATATTTCCATATCTGTTTAGCCAAATCAATAATTTTAATTTGTTCTTCTGAGCTGATATTAAAATCCTGATTGTTAGAATTTTTTCCAAGTAGACATTTAACTATTCCTTCGGCGGCGTCGGTCACATGTGTAAAACTGCGTATCTGATTCCCTGATCCGTAGATTTCTAAGGGGTAATTTCCGGAAAGTACCCTGCAAGTTAACTCTTGGATAACATGGTTTAATCCCGGACTACGCCTCGTCTTATAATAGTTACCGTAAACGTTAAATAATCTGGCGATGGAGTAACTCAATCCATATTCCTTGTAGTATGCCTTGCAATATGCCTCGCCAATTATCTTTGAGGTTGCATAGAAATTATTTGTAATTTTAGTATTGCCAATATCTTTCTCTGCAATTTTTTGTTTATTGGTTGATGGGTAAACCATTCCCGAGGAAACATAAACAATTTTTTTAACCTTATTTTTTGTACATGCGTTAAAGACGGCGCTGTTGATATTATTATTCTCAAAAAGGATGGTGGCAGGGTTATCCTCGATGTATTTTGGACCGCCGATTTTAGATGCCAAATGAATACAATAACTTGCTCCCCGAAGTGCTCTGTATGCAATTTTTTGATCTCCTATATCCCCTTTTAAAATTTCTGTTCCTTTAGGTAAGTCTTCCGGTCTGTGATTGATAAACTCATCAGCCACTCTAACTTTGTAACCTTTCCGAATCAATATTTTGACAACCTCTTTTCCGATAAAACCTGCCCCTCCTGTTACTGTGATTAATTTGTTATTCATTTTGGTAAAAATTTGTTTAAAAATTTAAATAACTTGAACATTCTTGGTTGTCTAAGTTTCAAAATAAGATGATAAATCCTATATCTCGGGAACTCTCCTGTAAAATGAATGGCCTTGAATTTTGAAAAATTATTATTCCAAAAATTGTTTTTAACAATTGGATAAAGAATATACTTATTTGACAGAGGTTTAGATGGTGTTACAGAAAAAAGTGCTATATAAGCTGTTTGTTCAACTAAATGCCTATATTCAATTCTCCATCGATCATCGTCGTATCGGATACGCTCATACAAAGTATCTTGAATCACATTAAGGGTCTTTTCGATTAAATCCAAATCATAATTATTCAAATTTAGACATAGTATTCCTGAATTAAATTTATAATTTATTCTTTTAAATCCAAGATATTCTTTGAATTCAGCAGAGGATAATTCAGAAAAATGCTTATAATCTTTTAGAAAAAGGTTCATGGATTTTGGTTTCGATGCCCACTTGGCAATATCGCTTAAATTTCCTAGAAAAAACATATCAGAATCGATAATAATAATTTTTTTTGTTTTGGCCAGCAATGGAGCATCTAGGAGCTTAATCCCCTGCCATTTTTTTCTTAGACTTTGACAGTACTTATATTTTCTCAGTCTTTTTACCATCAACTTGTCCGCCTCGGTTTTAGAAATGATTGTGGCAAAAGGCAGGTGCGATTTGAGTATTTGCAAGTCGGCAGAAGTCACATCTTGATCGCAGTGAATCATTAAAGGAATTCTCAGGTTGGAGTGTAAATAAAAAGTGTTAATACTATTAATGGCAATGAATATATCTATATGTCTAACGACAATGTGCAGTTCGCATTCTGCTTTTTTATTAACTCTCAGATTGCTTGCTTTACCGAATAAAAGTAGTAACTTGGTGTAACCATTTAATATTTCTAAGATGATGACCTTTAACAAATACCCGATTTTATTCATATAGAGTCTTATTGATCCCCCTTTGACTCAAAGGACCTTTTATATTTATCAATTAGAGATAAACCACCGACAGCTTTAATTGAGCCCTTGTTCATAATAACCACTCTCTGGCAATTCGCTTTAATAAAGTCCAACCAATGACTTACAATGATTATTGCTACACCATCATTTTTAAATTCCATAATTTTATCTGCAGCCCTTTTCTGAAAAGTTTCGTCTCCGACCAAGAAACTTTCATCGAGTAGTAAAATATCCGGATTTGAAAAAGCCATTATTGAAAAACCAAGTCTCAATTTCATTCCTTCGGAGTAGGTAAATAGAGGGGCGTCCATAAAATTACCTATGTCGGCAAAAGAGATAATGTTTTTAAGCATACTGTCTATGTGTGGTTTTGATAAACCCAGTAGCAGACCGTTTACATATATATTTTGTAGTCCTGTTAAATCCGGATGAAAGCCGGCTTCCAAATCAATTAGTGATCGGATATTTCCACAAGTTGTGACCCTTCCTCTTGTTGGAGATGTTATACCGGAAATGATTTTTAAGAGGGTTGATTTGCCGGATCCGTTTGGTCCAACTATTCCCAGGACATCACCCTTTTTAATTTTCAAATTAACGTTTTTTAGTGCCCTGAACTTCTCGTTTTTGCCTTTCAAAATCCTTTCTACCAATGTTGGCTTTTCGTGGTGGATTATATAGTCTTTTGAGATGTGGTCTAAAACCACGGCGTATTTGTCTTTCATTTTATATCCAGTCATCAAAATTTTTACTTTCTTTTGTAAAAACCACACCTCCAATTACGACCAAACTAATGATAATTACAATGTTTATAGTGATCATGGCCAAACCTGGTAGTGGCATGTTTAAGTAACCATGCTGAAGAAACTGCAGCACGGAAGTCATCGGATTTAAACGCCACAGCCAGTAATATTCATATGGAACTACTGAAAGCGGATAAATGATCGGAGTAGCGTAAAACCAAAACATAATTATCGCCTGAACAAAAAAATTAACATCTCTGTATTTAACATTTAAGGCAGAACTTAGCAAGCAAAAACCTATTGTAAGTAGAAGCAAAAGTATGAATGCAAGCAATATGTATAAGAAGCTATTTAGTTGCATGGTTCCCAAGAACAGGATCGGCACAGTTAAGATTGTCATAGCTATTAGCAAATGAATAAAGTTTGACAATACTATCGATAGCGGAATAACAATTCTTGGAAATTTTGCCTTTTTAATAAGTGAGCGTTCATAAATGATTGAGGGTGTAGTTTTGGAAAGGGATAGGGAAAAAAAATTCCAGACAAGTAGTCCAATGAAGAGAAAATAATAATAGTTTTCAATCGGCTCCTTCATAAAATATTTGAAGATAAAGCCAATAATCAGCATTTGTAATACGGGGTTTATAACCATCCACAAAAATCCAAAAATAGTATTCTTGTATCTTGCGCGAAGTTCTTTGTCGGTCATTCCAAGAAGAAGATCGATGAATTGTCGAGTACTAGTTTTCATATTATGATGGTATCATACACCATGATAGGACGAGAGGCTAAGGTCTTTCTGGTTATCCCAACCATCAGAGATCTTAATTTTTTAAAAAGCTGGGGCAATAACTTTTCGAAATGCAATTTGATTGTTGTGGAAGACAGGCAAAGAAAATCAATCAAAGTTCCTAAAATTTCTGCCAAGTCCGTCTATCACTACTCGTGGGAAGATATTGATAGAGACCTGGGAAAAAACAATTGGATAATCTCCAGACACAACGCAGGTGTTCGCTCTTACGGTTTTTATAAAGCATACAAACTTGGAGCTGACGTTATTATGACAATTGACGATGACTGTTACCCTACGAGTGATAATTTTGTTGAAGGGCATTTAGATAATCTAAATTTTAGATATTCAGATAAATGGATAAACACCTACCCCGATCCCAAGTGGATGTACACAAGAGGTGTGCCATATAAAATTCGCGATAAAATAACGACAGGTATTAGTCACGGAATTTGGTCAGGAGCTTTAGATCTTGACGGTTTGGTAGAGTCAAAATTGCCAAACCTTTTAAACGAAAAGCCATACCCCCAGATAAGGCAGGCAGTTCCCTTCGGCTGTTACTACCCGATGTGTAGTATGAACTTGGCTTTCGGAAGAAAGGTAACTCCTTTGATGTTTTTCCCGATGATGGGACAATCTCCCGATGGCAGAAAATGGCCCTATGATAGGTTCGATGATATTTGGGCCGGTGTTTTTTCTAAAAAAATAATGGACCACCTGGGTCTGGGCGTGATTAATGGTTCACCGATTATTAATCATAAAAAAGCATCGAAGCCCAAGGAGAATCAAATAAAAGAAATGTC
>CAZSGY010000004.1:0-15835 GCA_964606975.1 uncultured Gammaproteobacteria bacterium
CCGGAAGCTAAATTTTGTTCCTCATGTGCAGCGAAAAGAGAATAATAATACACTCTGCTAGAATATAAGTATGACGCCTAGGATCATTTTTGAAGACGACTCACTGTTTGTTATTGATAAACCGGCAGGCTGGATTGTAAACGAGGCGGCAACAACCAAAAACCAACCGGTATTGCAAAAGTGGTTGGAAGATAAAAATTATCCGTTAAGCGGGAATATAGAATTTAGAGGAGGCATAGTTCATAGGTTGGATAAAGAAACCAGCGGCGTAATGATTGTTGCAAAAAATAAAGAGGCGTTTACATATCTTCAGTCTGAATTCAAAGAAAGGCTGGTTGAGAAAAAATATACTGCCTTAGTTCACGGAAAAGTTGAACCCGGAGAAGGGGAGATAAGCGTACCGGTGGGCAGACTACCTTGGAGAAGAGACCGTTTTGGTGTTGTTGCCGGGGGAAGAGATTCTAAAAGTTATTATAAAGTTATTAAATTTTACCCGGGGAATAATGGGGGACACACGTTGGTGGAATTTTATCCCAAAACAGGGAGGACTCATCAGATCAGGATTCATGCTAAGTATATCGGGCATGCGATAGTTGCCGATGAATTTTATGCAGGACGAAAGACCGCCAGAAATGACAGAAAATGGTGTTCTCGGCTTTTTTTACATGCTTCATCTATAAAATTTATTCACCCGCTAACCGGCAAGGAAATTGAATTTGAGTCCGAGCTTCCGGATGAACTTACCCGTGTTTTGACAAAACTCGGTTGAAAGTAGACGCAAACCCTTAGCAGTCTGTACAATAGATTTATGACCGATCTTCCTATCCATATACTCATTTACGTTCTTTCGTTTCTTGGTATATGGGTGGGGTCAGGCTTTATCATTAAATCAGTTGAAAAAATTTCGAGTTCTTTAAGAATCTCTTCATTTACAATCTCCTTTTTAGTACTTGGAGCTTTTACTTCTGTCAGCGAATTATCGGTTGGGGCAAATTCAATTATGAAAGGGGATGCTGAAATATTTGTGGGAAATTTGATTGGAGCATCTATGGTTCTTTTTCTTCTTATAATTC
The DNA here is from genome assembly GCA_964606975.1 of uncultured Gammaproteobacteria bacterium. Taxonomy (GTDB): domain Bacteria; phylum Patescibacteriota; class Microgenomatia; order UBA8517; family UBA8517; genus UBA8517. Next base: position 1,074 of record CAZSGY010000004.1, read on the forward strand.
CGCTTTTGGCAATAATTGGCAAGTCAATTCACGTCTCGCCCGACCTGCAGGGGTTTAACCTGCCGGCCAGTCTTATTACAATAGCCGTACCCGCAATGATGGTTCTGGACGGCCACGTCGGACGTTTTGATGCAATTTTAGCCTTGATTCTTTTCAGTTTGCTTATTATTAGTGTCCAAAGTAAAGGAAAGTTTTTGGCTGTAGTGGAAAAAACCAGCGAGAAAAAAAGACTTAGTATGGGCAAGGGGTTGGTTAGAATTTTTTTCGGTCTTGCCATTATTTTCATAGCCAGCCGCTTTGCTGTGGAGCAAACGGATTATTTTGCCAACTTTCTTCACGTCTCTCCGTTTCTGATCAGTTTGGTGGTAGTCTCAATTGGGACGAATCTTCCGGAACTTTCTCTTGTTGTGAGATCTGCCTTTTCCAGAAATCATCAGATTGCATTCGGAGATTTTGTCGGCTCCGCTGCCTTTAATACATTTCTTTTTGGATTTTTAACTCTTATTTACAATAAACCGATCACCCTCACCAACAGTTTTGTAATAAGCCTTCTTTTTTTGGTTGCCGGGCTTTTGCTTTTTTATCATTTTGCGCGTACAAAAAATACGATTTCGCGTCTGGAAGGATTGACACTATTCCTTTTATATCTTGCCTTTTTGTTTACAGAATACATTATTCATGCTGCAAATCTGCCTAAGTTTTAAAAACGCCGCGCAGACCACTCTTCGTTTCACAGGTACTTTACACAGAAGGCGGTAGTCCGTAAACTAAAAATACATGGATAACATCTTTGTCCAGTTCGCAATAGTTCTTTCGTTGTCTTCGGTATTGGGGTTATTTGCCCTGAAATTTAAACTTCCTCTTGTGGTCTCATATCTTTTAGCGGGTGTTGCGATTTCACTTCTTGGGGGAGTGATTAACACAGAGGAGTCTTTGATCCTTAATGTCCTTCCTGAAATCGGAGTAGCCTTCGTTCTTTTTCTGATAGGAATGGAACTTGATCTTAGAGAGATAAAATCTTTGGGACTTCCGATTGTTATCGCTGCCCTGGCACAAATTGTTATAACGACAACAGCCGGTTTTCTGGTAGCCAGTGTTTTGGGATTTGGTTTAATAGCAGGAATCCTTCTTGGCTTGGGACTTTCCTTTTCTTCAACAGTCGTTGTTGTTAAAATGCTTACCGAAAAACAGGACTTTTCATCCCTTTACGGAAAACTTTCCATCGGAATTCTTCTCGTCGAAGACTTGGTAGCTATCGGGGTTTTAATGGCAATTTCCGTTATGCCTTCTGTTGCCAACCTGGGATTGCAGCAGGCTCTTCCCATGCTTGCCTTGATTCTTAAGGCAGTAGGTCTTTTCATCTTGACCTTTTTCCTTTCCAAATATGTTTTACAGACGGTTTTTGATAAGGTGGCCAAGTCAGTAGAACTTTTATTTTTGACATCAATGACCTGGTGCTTTGCTTTTACCACTCTGGCTATTTTTGCCGGATTTTCCATTGAGATAGGAGCCTTCCTGGCAGGGGTAGCCCTGGCTTCATCGCCTTACCATTTTCAGATTCAAGGGAAGATTAAACCACTGAGAGATTTTTTCCTGGCTTTATTTTTTGTGTATTTGGGCTCTCAGATAAGAGTGGAGTATTTGATGAACGGACTCCCTGTAATTATCCTATTTTCTCTTCTTGCACTTCTTTTCAAACCGGCTGTTTATATGTTTATCCTCGGCCTTTTTGGTTTTAAGAAACAAACTATTTTTGCCGCAGGGGTAAACCTTTCCCAGGTCTCTGAATTTTCTCTAATTGTACTTGTAGTGGGTGCCGATTTTGTGGGGGTGGGGGATGAAACCGTTTCCATAATGGCTGCCGTTGCGGTGGTAACAATAATTATTTCCTCACTTTTCATATCAAAAAGCAGAAAACTCTATAGATTGATTCTTCCTGCTATGCGTTTGTTTGAAAGAAAAGGCAAAAGACATTTTTTGGAAACGGAAACTTTGGGGGAAATGAGCGAACACGTGATAATCATTGGGGCACATAGGGTGGGGGGTCCTTTAGCAAAGTATCTGAAACGCGAAAACATTCCTTTTGTGATAATGGATTTCAATCCACACCTTGTTAAAAAACTCAGAGATGAGGGCATGAATGTTATCTACGGCGACATAGGGGATCCTGATGTTTTGGATAATTTGCAGTTGGAGAAAACAAAACTGATTGTTTCAACTGCCCCCAACATTGAAGATAATGAAATACTTTTAGCAGAATGTAAAAGAAGAGGGATCGGGGCGAAAATTATTGTTCGGGCGGAGGACAAAGAGCGAGGAGAGATTCTCAAAGCTCTGGGTGCGGACTACATAATTTCACCTGAACAAGTTACAGGATCCTATTTGGTGAAACAGATTAAGGATCACTGGCCGGAGGTTAGCTTTACCGGTTTGGGTTAAAACAAAATAATTATGAAAAAATCTGCCCGAAGACAATCATACGTTGCCCGGAAAAAGGCACAGGCAATAGAAAAAAATAAACAAAACAGGAAAAATTTTCCGATATCTCGCATCTTGATACCGCTAGGGATTTTGTTGGCAATATTTCTATTTATCAAGGGTAGCACACGCGTTTGGAACGGTAAGGACAAGGTCTCTTTTGTGTATAGAGAGAATGATGGAAGCGTTGGTGTTACCGTTTTGGACCCCATTCTTAGCGAAGTTACCACTTTGGTAATTCCGGGAGACACCCAAGTTGAAGTAGCCCGAAACTACGGAACTTTTAGAATTAAAAATGTCTGGCAGCTGGGTATAAATGAGAGGATAGGCGGAAGTTTGCTGGCGGAGACAGTTACTCAAAATTTCCTTTTCCCCGTTTATTTATGGAGTGAGGACGAAGCTGGTTTAATTGGGGGGAATATATTAGGAGTTTTGAATTTTGTTTTTTTCCCCGGAAGCACAAATATTTCTTTTGGTGACAGATTACAGGCGGGGCTTTTTATTCTTCGTGTTCAGGAAATCGGTAAATCGACAGTAGATCTGGGTACAAGTAGATTTTTGGACAAAGGAATCTTGGCAGACGGACAACCCGGTTATATATTAAGCGGACCTATTTCACAACGCCTGACGATATACTTTTCCGACAATCAATTGGGAAACCAGAATATCAAAGTGAACATAACCGATGCCACGGGTAGTTCCGGGATTTCTGAAAAATTAGGTGAAATACTTCAGGTAATAGGGGGCAAGGTTGTTTCAATTGAAAAGAAAAACACATCTCCTGAAACGGATTGTCTGGTCTCCGGCAAAAACGCTGAGGTGGTTGAAAAAATTTCAAATTTGTTTGATTGCAAGATTGTTAACACCAAAACATCTTTTGATTTAGATATAGAAATCGGTAAAAAGTTTGCAGAAAGGTTTTAAATCTTATTCTTCCGGTATTTCCTCAGTGGTTTCTACGCTCGGAGTGTCTCTATGAACAAGTTCAGGCGGTGTGAATGAAACATATTCGAGCTTTTCAGGAGGAAAAGACGGAGAGCCGTCTGTCCCCGAACCTTTTTCCAGTTCCCTGACAAAAATGGTAATTTCCTTGGGGCCGGCTGACTTAATGAGTGTCTGATACTTGCTGCCGCCCTTGATTAAATACTTTAACCTGGCGGCTATATCATCCGGTACTCTGCCTATATATTTACCGTCGTTCGTTGTTACGGAAACCCTGTGGGAATAGGCGGCAAGCTTTACTTCTTCACCCGGATCTAAATTTATAAAGTTTTCCGGTTCTCCTAAATTAAATAAATTAATTAACTTTGTTTTTCCCGGTTCTTCCAGAAACGATTCTCCGTAGGGAAGAGAGGATACATGCCCGTCGGAGCTTTTTATAATTTTGAGTTTTTCAAAAAACTTTATCGCTATTTGGTTGGTCGGTTCGATTTGCAGGATCTTTTTGGTGGTACCTCTTGCTTGATCAAGTTCTCCCAGTTCGTAGTATGCCCTGGCAAGGCGGCACATAGCTTCCGTATCATCGGGGCTGCTTTTGAGGATACCCAAATTTGCATCGACTGCTTCATTCCATTTACCGGAGAGAGCCAATTGAATAGCTGTTTGTGCGGCAGAAGTATCCATTTAAATCAACTGTAATTGAGTATAAGTTGGTAAGTGTGAAAGTCAAGGGGTTTTATTCCCCTGGATCTTTTCTCTCATGCTGTTTTTGGGTATAATACACTCACCATGAGCGGACATTCCCACTTCGCTACTATTAAACGCCAGAAGGCCGCTAATGACTCGGCCAAAGGAAATTTATTTTCCAAACTTGCCCGTGCAATCATGATCGCCGCCAAAAGCGGGGGAGATCCTGATATGAATTACAAACTGCGCTTTGAGATCGATAAAGCCAGGGAAGCAGGCATGCCCAAGGACAATATTGAGCGTGCTATCACCAAAGCCACAACAGAGGCCGCCAACCTTGAAGAGATCACCTATGAAGGTTTCGGCCCCGGAGGAATCGGAGTGATGATTGAGGTTGCCTCAGACAATAAAAATAGGGCTGCCCAGGAAATTAAAAATCTTTTTGATAGGGCAGGGGGCAGTATGGGTGGGCCCAACTCCGTAGCCTTTAATTTTGAAAGTAAGGGCTTTATGATGGTAAAAAAGACTGAAGACCCGGATACGCAAATGCTGGAACTTATAGATGCCGGAGCGGAGGATATCGAAGATGTGGGAGAGGAATTCGAAATTTATGTTGCCCCCGACAAACTCGGACAAATCAACAAAGACCTTACTGCCAAAGGTTTTGAAATTAAAGAAACGGAACTGCAAATGAAACCCAAGAACTTTGTCAACGTAAGCGAAGCGGCAGTCGCCTCCAAAATCATTAAATTCATAGATGAAGTTGAAAGCCACGATGATGTGCAGAAAGTTTTTACAAATGCGGACATACCAGACGAAGTTATGGCGAGTATCGAATAATTAACTACATGTCCAAACGTACCCGGTTTGTTATCACCTCATTAATATTATCATTGGGTTTTGTGGGAATTCAGTTTTTAAACGATCAAAACAGATTTTGGGCAATCGGGATTTTGGGAGCACTCACTTTTACATTGTTCCTGTGGTCCCTTTTTGAAACTATAAAACCCAACATGACCCTTTTGACACTGGTATTGCCGGTCATGTTTACACTGGGAGTCGGCTTTTTCTGGTTTCTTTTGCCGGCAAACATTTTTGCACAAATTCCTATCGTAATTTTTTATGGACTTGGAATATATATTTTATGTCTGATTGCCAATATACACTCGGTAGCATCGGTGAGAACAATAGCTCTTTTGAGAGCTGCAAGGGGAGTAGGTTTTGTCCTCACTTTAATCACTTCTTTCCTTGTTTTCGACGCTATTTTGTCTTTAAGAACTGAAATTTTTTATCTTATTCCATTGGTGTTTGTTTTTTCTTTCCTGCTTTATCTACAAGGATATTGGTCAATAGTTTTAGATAAAGAATTATCGAAAGGTCTAATAAGCATGTCATTGGGGAGTGCGCTAATTACTACAGAGCTCGCGGTAATTTTGTACTTTTGGCCGGTAACTATAGTTGTAGGTTCACTTTTTTTGACAACATCTTTCTATGTATTAATGGGATTGGGACAGGCGAGGCTTGAGGGTAGATATTTTAAATCCACAATTAAAGAACATTTGGTAGTGGGCATTCTGATCTTCATCGCAATGTTTATTTCTACACGTTGGGGTGCATAAAATAATTAGAGACATGGACAGGAGGGGAGGAGGGTGGTACACACCCTATAATTATAGGATAATTACTCTAGGAAAGGGGGAGTTTTCACGAAAATTATAGGACATTTTCACGAAATGCGACATTGATCCGTGTCGAAGAAAAACCGAAGACCGTTTTGTGGAGAAATGGTATACTTTGATATAGTTAACAGCCTCAAAAGAGTAAATAGCTCTCTTTCCATTATGCCGCTTCTTTGTGGATAACTAAATTGACACCAATACTTGCACACTCTATTAAGAGAAGTGTGTAGCTAAAAACACTTACCTGAATCCGTAAGCTTTGCCACATCCCCGGCGAGTCGTAGTAGACGAAATAATGAGACATGCCGGCCAAGGGAAGCTGATATTACATAGTCGTACAATGTAACTTTTGCGACGTTGTTTAAGAATGCTGGGAGTAGAGCATGTTTTCGATCAGTAACCGGCAATTAACAATTAGCAATTAATTTTTATCGTTCTTTTTTTATTTAAAATACTCTATTTTAATGTTTGTCTAAAAACCCGTCCTCCGAAAATTAACCGAACGAATTTTTGTCCTATTTTTGCACTTCCCCACTTTGCCGTGTTGTCAGAAAATTTGCGTCAATTTTTATGTAATTTAATAAAATTTCCGTAAATACGGGATAAAGGGACGATGAGTTAATCATCTTTTTCAAAATAACGCGTTAAAATCGATTTGGTGAGGTTTTAGCTTCAGGCTAGGCACGAAAAATGATCATTTGGGGAGCTTCATTTGCCTTTTGACGCAATTACCTTTAGAATTCTTGAAATGTTTGCGGAAAGATATCCCAATGTATTTAATTCTTTAAAAGAAAATTTAAAACTTCTTAACGGTGGTGTCATAGGAATTGACATCGATGCAGTAACACAAGCAACTTACATATTGGCATTAAATAAAATAAGTCACACTTTGCGAAAAAATATTCAGAAGGAAGATTTGGTAACTTATTGGGAATTGGCAAAAATTGCCAAGAATAACGGAGTTGATCCGGATAAAGCAATGGAATTGGCCAGAAGCGCTTGGAACGACGATGAGGTGTATGCAAATGCTCCGGCAATGCCCGGAATAAAAAGTTTTCTTCATATGCTTAATGAAGCTTCGGCTCCTTACTTATTCATATCGTCACGGCCAACTGAGCATCTTGGGGCAACCCGTGAATGGTTCAGAAAGGAGCTTCCCTGGGTGAAGCCGGAAAACATTATTTTAGGCAGAAAAGAAGGCATGGCCGGTGGAGATTTCAAGTCCAGCATGGTAAACAAACTTGGTGTTGCTTTACATATAGAAGACGCTGTTGAGGAAGCAAAAATAATCGTCCAGGAAACCTCGGCGCATGTTTTAATAGTCCCTCAGCCCTGGAATGACGACGGCAGATTTATACATCCAAGAATAAAATATTTAGGAAGATCTTCGTATTCAAACGGAAGCTGGCCAGTTACAAGGTTCTTGTCCGGCTCTCAGGCAAAGGATTTTTTAAGTGACAAAGCAAATTCTTTTTGTGTCGCACAATCCTATTGACACTTCGCTCGTCTCCAGTGTAAACTTTTTACGTAATGGCTGATATCGCCCAAAGTCAGTCCGAAATTGCTAAGAAAATAAATCAGTTTTTGGAATATCTCCAAGTTGAACGCGGCTCCTCTCCCCTAACGATACGTGATTACAAACACTACTTAGTCAGATTTGCTAATTGGATGGACGCAGAAGGGATCCGGATGGAATTGAAAGATATTAATGCGGACGTCGTCAGAAGCTTTAGAGCATATTTGACCGGACTTCCCGGTGAAGGCAAATCTCAAATGACCAGAAGAACCCAAGGGTACCATGTAATTGCCCTGAGAAGTTTTTTGAAGTGGTTAATAAAGAACGATTACCAGGTTTTAAGTCCTGAAAAAATAGAACTGCCGAAAGTTGAGGAACGTCAGGTAAAGTTCCTAAGCGGTGAGCAGGTAGACAGACTTCTTAATGCACCCACTCTTTCCACCATTCAGGGAAAACGGGACAAGGCCATGCTTGAAGTATTGTTTTCAACGGGCTTGCGTGTTTCCGAGCTGGTCAAACTTGACAGAGACAAGATTGATTTGGACCGGCGCGAGTTTGGTATTGTCGGAAAAGGAGGCAAAGCCAGAGTGGTATTTTTGTCACAGCGAGCGACCGATTGGCTGGTCAAATACTTAAATGAAAGAAATGACCATTTTAAACCCATGTTTATTCATCACAAAGGCAACCCCGAACCAACAACACCCGATGAAAAAATGAGATTAACTGTCAGGTCTGTTCAGCGAATGGTTAAAAAATATTCCCATAAAATGAAACTTCCGATTGAAGTTACACCGCATGTTATGAGGCATAGTTTTGCTACAGACCTTTTAATGGCGGGCGCCGATATCAGAAGTGTGCAGGAAATGTTGGGACACAAGAACATTTCGACAACGCAAATTTATACCCATGTGACCAACAAACAACTCAGGGAGGTACACGAAGCTTTCCACGGAAGAGGAGGAAAGGATTGATGGAGAGACTTGGGGGTGATGGAAAACTTTTTCCTTCAGCCTGTTTTACTTGTCCTGCCAGAACGTACGTTGGTGGCAATTATTTTTGTGACGCAGCAGTTCTTGATAACCCGAACCTAATAATACCTGTTGGCAGGTTTCGTCCGGATAAGTGTCCCTCAAAAGTTGAACCGAAAAACGGACAATTTCCGCCTGAAATTCTTTTACGTAAAATGCTTGGTAGATGATTGATTTATCAATTTTGATATAATGAGTTTTATTCTATGGTAACCATAATTCTCCCCGGGTATTCAGACAGCAACCGCAAATGGCTTGAAGACGTTGCGGGTAGTGTCAAAAGTGACGGAGAAATCCGTCCGGTTTATTGGGGACATTGGGACGACCCCGATATTAAATTTGATCCCGATCAAAAAGCGGATCTTTTGGATGGCGTTTCCGGAAAAAGGGTTATAGATATTATTGCCAAATCTATAGGGACACTGGTTGCTGCATATTTAATTGAAAAATCTCCTGAAAAAATCAGAAAAATTATATTTTGTGGAATGCCACTTAACGATATTGGCGAAGACAAGAAAGAAATTATTAAAAATGCCATTAAAAAAATTCCTTCGGAAAATATAATGTTTATCCAAAACGAAGAAGATCCCCACGGAGGTTTTGATTCACTCAAAATGTTTTTATCCGGACTTGGCCGTGATTTTGTACTTGTCTCTAAACCAAGGACCGATCATGAATATTTCTATCAGGACGATTTCAATGAGTTTCTTCTTGGCTAAGAGTGTTTAGCGGACTTCATAAGAAAGGCTTACACTGAGGTTTATTTCGGTTTGTCCGGGTGTAACATCGGGAAGAGGTGTTGTTTCTGCTTTGCCCATGGCCGCCGAATCATAGGCAACCGGTCTCACAAAATCCGTATTTTCATTTTCAGAAATATTAATAACTCTGCCCAAATTAATTCCGGCAGCAGCCGCAAGTCCGTTGGCTTTTTCTTTTGCAGTTTCCACTGCCATTTTTCTTGCTTCCTGCATCTTCTCGCGTTTGGTTTCTTCATTGATTTCAAAACTGATTCCGCTTTCCATATTGGCACCGGAAGCAGTTGCAGCGACGATAACATCATTTACTTTATCAAAATCTCTGATGGTAACTTCGTAACTAATTGAAACTCTGTAACCGATAACCCTGTTGGGATTACTGTTGTAATCATATTCGGGGTAAAGGTTGTAAGAAGTTGTTTTTATGTCCTCTTTTTTGACCCCCAACTTTTCAATAGCTGCTGTTAATGCACCCGACTTTTTATTGACATTGTCCTGAACGACTTTTAATTGGGATCCGGTCTCACTTATTCCTACGGTGATTTTAGCAATATCCGGAGTGACAAACACTTTCCCCTCTCCTGAAACAACAAAAGGCTCCCCTTTTGTTTGAGATGTAGTACTAAAATTTATCGCCGGTCCCCATTTGGCAAAAACAAAAAGCAAAGCAAAGAAAACTATTACTGCCGCAACAGGATTTGATTGATTGCGTAAGTTTTTGGAAGCACCCTCGTCCATAAATCAATGCTAAGATAAATAAATTTATTTTGCAAGTTTATTCTTCCTCGTCTATGCCCTTTTCCAATACTGCGGCAGCGGCGACGGAATCGCTTTTATCCGCGAATCTCATGAGGATTACCCCCTGTGTTGCCCGCCCAAGTTGCGGGATGTTTTTAAGGGGAAGTTTAATTACCTGACCCATTTTACTTGTTATGACGACCTGATCAATGCCCGGGGTAACCATAATTGCTGTTTTCAGGAAACCTGTTTTGTCCGTGACTACGGCAGCTTTTACTCCCTTCCCTGCTCTTTTTTGCACAGGGAAAAGATGAATCGGGGTTCGTTTTCCAAGACCTTTTTCGGCTATGGTCAGAATATCTCTAAAATATTTCTTTCTTTTATCTGTAGGGACCGCCTCTTTTGCCGGGAAAACTTCCATTCCAATTAGTTCGTCATCTTTTTCAAGTTTGATACCCGTTACGCCGGTTGTTGCTCTGCCCATCGGTCTGACATTGGCTTCCGGGAACCTTATAGATTTTGCATCTTTGGTTAAAAGAATAATGTGATCGTCTCCCATTGTCGGATGAACGGAAACCAATTGGTCATCGCTTTTAAGTTTAATAGCAATTAGACCCGAGGCTCTCAAGTTTTCAAATTCAGATATTTTGGTTTTCTTGATAAGCCCTGCTTTAGTTGCCATTATCAGATTTTTAATACCCGAGTCTTTAGTCATGGGAAGGATGGATCTTATTACTTCTCCTTGTTCAAGGTTTAATAGATTAACAAGAGCCTGTCCTTTTGCCTGTCGACTGCTTTCCGGAATTTCCCAAGCCTTAATTCCGAAAACTCGGCCCTTATTTGTAAAGAAAAGAATTGTGTCATGAGTGGTGGCATCTACCAAATGTTCGATTTCATCCTCTTCTTTGGTGGTCATCCCGATTACTCCTTTTCCGCCCCTTCTTTGGGCGCGGTATGCCGTAGCTGAAAGTCTTTTGACATATCCTGTTTTTGTAACTGTGATTAAAGTTTCCTCTTTGGCAACAAGGTCTTCTTCGCTAAACTCCCCCACCGCGTGTTTGTAAATTTTAGTGCGGCGTGCATCACCGTATTTTTCTTTAAGCTCTCCAAGTTCTTTGACAATAATTTCCAAGACCCTGCCGGGATCTCTGAGAATGGCTGTTAGACTATCAATAAGCTTTTTAATTTCTTCATATTCTTTCTCGATTTTCTCTCTTTCAAGTGCGGCAAGACGTCTTAGTTGCATATCCAAAATTGCAGTAGCCTGGATCTCGCTTAATTTAAATCTTTCAATAAGATTTTTCTTGGCGTCTTCTTGGGTCTTACTTTCCCTAATGGTTTTGATAACGGCATCCAAATTATCCAAAGCAATCTTAAGACCTTCCAAAATATGCGCCCGTTTCTTAGCCTCGGTAAGCTCAAAGATTGTACGTCTGGTAACAACTTTTTGTCTGTGCTTAACATACTCAACTAAGATTTGTTTAAGGTTGAGTGTGTGTGGAGTACCGTCGACCAGAGCGACAAAATTTGCAGAAAAACTGTTTTGTAGCTTTGTGTGTTTAAAAAGATTATTAAGAACCGCTTTGGGTTTCGCGTCGCGTTTAAGATCAACGACAACCCTCATGCCGTCTTTGTCCGATTCGTCTCTGAGATCTGCGATACCTACAAGTTTCTTATCGCGTACAAGGTCGGCAATTTTTGCAACCAATTCGGCTTTGTTTACTTGATAAGGAAGTTCGGTAATAACAATTTGGGGTTTGCCTTTTGTACCTTCGGTAATTTCGGCAATTCCGCGGACAAGAATCCTGCCCCTGCCGGTGGCATAAACCTCGTTTAAAGTTGAAGCGTCATAAATCGCACCTCCTGTAGGAAAGTCCGGACCCGGAATAAATTTTACGATCTCGTCTATCGTAGTGTCGCTTTCAAAACTTATATCTGCAGGGTTGACCTCTTCCTGAGTTAGTCCTTTTGATTCTCCTGAAGCAACAAGATTAATTTTCTTGATAATAAAATCGGTGTGTTCTTCGTGGTCTTTATCCGTTTCTTCATCAGACACCACTTTGACAACACGCCCCGCTTTTATAGTAGCGGTAATTGCATCAACCACCTCACTTAAATTGTGGGGCGGGATTTTTGTGGCCATACCGACGGCTATACCCTCGCTGCCCATGAGAAGTAAGTTGGGAAGAATGGACGGCAGATAAATTGGCTCTTTGAGTGTTGCGTCAAAGTTATCCGTAAAATCAACAGTGTCTTTTTCAATATCCGTTAGGGCCGCATCTGCCACTTTCGCAAGTTTCACTTCGGTGTAACGCATGGCAGCGGCGGAGTCGCCATCGACAGAGCCAAAGTTTCCCTGACCGTGGACTAAAGGATAACGCATTGAAAAGTCCTGAGCTAAACGAACCATGGCATCGTAAACTGCACTATCCCCGTGGGGATGGTATTTACCTAAAACCTCACCGACCACCTTGGCAGACTTAGTTGTACCCGAAGTGCTGAAATGAAGACCCATTGTGTGCATGGCGTAAAGAATCCTCCTATGCACAGGTTTCAATCCGTCGCGGACATCCGGAAGTGCACGGGAGACGATAACACTCATTGCGTAATCAAGATATGAAGTTGATAACTCCGAAGTAATTTCTGTTTCTAAAACTTTACCAATTTCAGTAGTCATTTTTGCAAAAATAATTGAGGCTCGATTAGCCTCAAATCATTCTAGCCCATTTGATCAGTGTTTACAAGGACTAGAAGAACCATTAGAAGGACCATAGCTGAACGAGATAAAGAGGTCGGACCTCTTGATACAAGGCACCCTGTTTTATATTCCTAAATTAGAATATTATTAGATTAAGATATTATTACTATGCCTCAAAGAAATACAATTAGGCAATATCTAGCCGGTGGTTATTATCATATTTACAATCGTGGTGTCGAAAAAAGAATAATTTTTTTGGACAAACCGGACTACACTTATTTTCTGTCTTTGGTGGAAAGCTACCTAACTCCGGAGGAAAAATTTAGCCAGGAAACACTTGTAAGAAGTACCCCCTATTGGAGATCGAAATTAAGAAAGGATGAAGTTGAGGTGCTGTGCTATTGTCTAATCCCAAATCATTTTCATTTTATTTTAAAACAGAACACCAAGGACGGAATAACACGCTTCCTACGTAGAATTTCAAACTCGTATGTCGGATATTTTAATAAAAAATATAGCAGGCAAGGAACCCTGTTTCAAGGCAAATTCAGAGCTGTGCTTATTGATAATGACAACTATCTTCTCCATCTTTCCAGGTATATTCATCTCAATTGTTTAGAGGTCGGACCTCTCGAAAAGTACCCGTACTCCAGTTATTGGGAATATTTAGGTAGAAGAAAGAATATTTGGGTACACACAGAATTGATCCTTAGTTTTTTTAGAGACAGCAAAAAGACAAAAATTGATTTTAAAAACTTGAATACTTATAAAAATTTTGTTGAAAGTAAAATTTTGGGAAATAGGAACATGCCCAAGGAACTCACTCTTGAATCTTAATTTAGAGGTCCGACCCCTCCCCGACCTCTCCCGACCTTTCCCAAAAAAAAACCCTTTAACATAAAAAATCTCTTGACCGGCGTGTCAAATGATTCATAGCTAAAGGGTTTATTTTACTTATACAGAAGGCTCGTTAACTTTATAGAACGTTATACGTCTATAATTCTAAAAACAGTATGGCTATATATATCAGGCCCCACAAGAGTAATGCAAAAAACATCATCACAATAGTGTAATCCACTACCTCATATGTGGTCTGACCGACGATAACTTTCATATCCTCATCGCTATGCAAATGTACAGCATAGTCTCCATCATCGACGGTCCAAAAGCCTGCAGAAATTGCGGTCGGAGGTGTCGCAAAGTAATTGCGTGATTTCCAACCTGCCGGAGGTATACTAGATTTGCCTATTACTGCATCTTCTCCTTGATGCATGGCATAAAATTCCGATGATGTAGCCTCAAAATTTACGGAAGCCACATTTTCGATGACCAAGGTGTTATCGGAGTCCAGACTAAAACGCAAGTCTGTACCATAGTACACATTGGGTGTGCTGTAATTAACAATCAGGATTACAGCGGCAACAAAGATTAGTAAAGCCGAAAAGTAAAGGACAACAGTCTTCATTATGTTTTTCTCCTTAAAAAACTTGTGATGGATGGTTCGCCTTCTGTATTTTGTCAAAGAGCCAGTACCAAGATAAATTGAATTCAGTCTGCAAATAGCCTGAAAATTTACTTGATTGGCGAATAATATACGATTTGAAGCTAAAAATCAAGTTATGGGATATAAAAGCAGAAGAGGGAAAAACAGAGAAGCTGGCTGGCTTTAATTTAATGGTCAAAGACCGTTAAATTCTCTGTTTTTGAGATCTTAAATTAGTTACCGTAACCGGTAGAAATGCCATGGGCAAACCAAAAGTGGACACTATCAGACATCCCTTGATCCATGATGACTTCATAGTTTCCCCAGATAGAGTACCCGCCAGGTTGCCAGTAGTCGCTACTTGCACCTCCGGGCCCTACCCAAATGATTTTGTAATGCCAGACCTCACCTGAACCTCCGGGAACCATTCCGTTCCATTCGTTAGATGTCCAAGCGCCTGCGCAATATACCGGGTCGTTATATCCGTGTGCGTTGCAGTCATCCCAGGCGGCATTCCATTTCATAGTGAGCCGGTCGTTGGCGTATGTTGGGTCACCCCAGACTTTTCCGTCTAGAACCCGATCTACACCGTCAGCAGGAGCATTAAAAATTCCTGCCACATCGTTGTAACCAAACTCGTCGAAACCTCCTGCAAATGCAGTAGATACAGGAACCGCCAAAAGAACCATGACTATTAAAAGCGCAAAAAGCTTTTTCACAACACCCTCCTTGTTTGTTAAATAGCTAGCCAGCTTCTCAAG
>CAZSGY010000005.1:0-5925 GCA_964606975.1 uncultured Gammaproteobacteria bacterium
GCTCCCCGGGCTGGATTCGAACCAGCGACCTTATTCTTAACAGGAATCCGCTCTACCGCTGAGCTACCGGGGAACATAAAAGGACGACTGATTATATCAAATAGCAGAATCAACTAAAAGCTTTACAAATTCTATTTTGGTGTATAATCATTTCATGGCCACGGACTGGATCAAGAAACAGGTCGACGAACTCAAGGAACAGAATCTCTACAACAACATCCTGACTATTGAAAGTGCAATCGGGCCCGAGGTCCAAATAAATGGCAAAAAACTTCTTAACTTCTGTTCAAACAACTATTTAGGCCTCGCAAATAATCCTGCGATGAAGAAGGCGGCGATTGAGGCAATTGAAAAATACGGAATAGGCCCGGGGGCAGTCAGAACTATTGCCGGAACAATGAGTCTTCACAAAAAACTGGAAGAAAAACTTGCCGAATTTAAAAAAGCTGAGGCTGTAATTACTTTCCAAACAGGTTTTGTTGCCAACTTGGCTGTCATTCCGGCACTGGTCGGAGAAAACGATCTTATCTTCTCGGATGAACTCAATCATGCAAGCATCATCGACGGCTGCCGTCTCAGTAAAGCTCAGGTTATCAGATTTGCCCACGCAGACGTAAAAGATCTTGAAGAAAAATTAAAAGAAGCACCAAAAGACGTTAAAAAACTGGTCATTACTGACGGGGTTTTTTCAATGGATGGCGACATTGCCCCGTTAGATAAAATCTACGAAGTCACTTCCAAATATGATGCCATGCTCATGGTTGATGATGCCCACGGCGAGGGTGTTCTCGGCGAATCCGGACGCGGAATAGTTGATCATTTTCATCTCCACGGAAAAGTAGATGTTGAAATAGGAACAATGAGCAAGGCCATCGGCGTTATGGGTGGAATTGCAGCAGGTAAAAAAGAGGTAATTGAATGGCTTTCCCAAAGAGCACGGCCGTTTCTTTTTTCCTCAGCCATGACAGTTCCGGATGTCGCAGCCTGCACTGCAGCCATTGAACTTTTGGAAAACTCAGGAGACTTGGTTAAAAAACTTTGGGAAAATGCGGATTATCTAAGATCCGGTCTTAAAAAACTTGGCTTTGATACGGGAAGCTCTATCTCCCCCATTATTCCTCTCATGCTTGGTGAGGCAAAATTGGCTCAGGACATGAGCCGCGAACTTTTCAATGAAGGATTGTTTGCCAAAGCAATTGTTTACCCCACAGTTCCCCAAGGCAAAGCCAGAATAAGAATCATGAACTCTGCAGGGCATACTAAAGAACATTTAGACCAGGCCCTTAAAATCTTCGAGAAGGTGGGCAAAAAGTTTAATATTATATGAAAAAGATATTGGTAACCGGCGCTTTTGGCCTCGTGGGAAGCGATCTTGTCCCCACGCTTCAGGCTAAATTTGGAAAAGAAAATGTCTTCGCACTAGGCAATAGAACCGTCCCCGAAGGTTTTGACGGAAACTTGGTAAGAGGAGACGTAACCGACTATCCGTCGATGGAAAAGATTATCAAAGAAAATGAAATTACCGATGTTTATCATCTTGCCGGAATTTTGTCTGTCGGAAGCGAAATGGATCCGGATTTAGCCTGGAAAGTCAATTTTGGAGGACTTAAAAATATTCTGGACTTGGCAAAAGTTTACAAATTCAAAGTTTTCTGGCCAAGTTCAATTGCGGCTTTCGGACCTACTACACCAAAAGTCGACACGCCCCAACACACCAGTCTTGAACCAACCACCATATACGGCGTTGCAAAGGTCGCAGGAGAACTTATGTGTCAATATTACTGGAAACGCTACGGAGTAGACGCCCGAAGTCTGAGATACCCGGGTTTGACAGGTTACAAAGCTCCGCCCGGAGACGGAACGACCGAATACTCAGTCCACATTTTCTACGGACTTTTGAATGAAGGAAAATATAGCTGCTTTTTGAAAGAAGACGCCAGACTTCCCATGATGTATATCGATGATGCCATAAAAGGAACTATCGATCTTA
Organism: uncultured Gammaproteobacteria bacterium; assembly: GCA_964606975.1. GTDB lineage: Bacteria > Patescibacteriota > Microgenomatia > UBA8517 > UBA8517 > UBA8517. Next base: position 1,991 of record CAZSGY010000005.1, read on the forward strand.
TGGAAGCTCCCGCAGAAAACATAAACGTCCGGACAAGCTACAATTTTGGAGCAATCAACTTTACACCCGGAGAGTTAGCAGCCGAAATTAAAAAACTTTATCCGGATTTCATCTGCACTTATGATCCCAATCCTGTCAAACAGGCAATTGCAGAAAGCTGGCCGGAATCGATTGATGATTCGGAAGCCCGAAATGATTGGGGTTGGAAACCGGAATTTGACCTACCCAAAATGACTTCAGTAATGATCGAGGGACTAAAAGAAAAGCTCGGCAAATAACTGCTACTTAATCCAAATAGTCCTGAAGTTTCCTTGCCCTTCCGAAGCCTTGGCGAAGGAGGGTTTCCTTAGTCTAGGTAATCTTGTAATTTCTTCCTGCGGCTTGGGTGTTTTAATTTCCTTAATGCTTTGGCCTCAATTTGACGGATGCGCTCACGAGTAACTCCGAAGACTTTTCCGACTTCTTCCAAAGTCATTGCTTTACTACCTTCAAGACCGAATCTGAGTTTCAATACCTTTGCCTCTCTTTCGGAAAGCGTACCCAAAACCTCTTCAAGATGATCTTTCAAAAGCTGCTTACTGGCCTGATCCACCGGAGAAAGCGTATTCTCATCAGGAATAAAATCTCCGAGGAAACTTTCCTGATCTTCCCCTACCGGGGCCTCGAGTGATGTCGTTTCTTGAGCAATCTTAAATATTTCGCGTATGCGGTCTCCCTCCATTTCAAGCTCTTCACCGATTTCTTCGGGAGTGGGCTCGCGTCCCAATTCCTGCATGAGCCTTCTGCTGGTTCTATAGATTTTATTGATAGTTTCAACCATGTGGACAGGAATGCGGATGGTTCTGGCCTGGTCTGCAATTGCACGGGTAATTGCCTGTCTTATCCACCAAGTTGCGTAAGTGGAAAATTTAAAACCTTTTCTCCAGTCATATTTTTCAACGGCACGGATAAGGCCCTGATTTCCTTCCTGAATAAGATCCAGTAGTGACAGGCCACGCCCGATATACTTTTTGGCAATGGAAACAACTAATCTCAAATTGCTTTCGGTGAGTTTGTCTTTTGCACGTCTATCCGCCTTCTCATATCTCTTGGCGAGTTCGACTTCGTCTTCAGCAGAAAGAAGAGGGACTCTGCCTATTTCCCTTAAGTATTGTCTAACGGGATCCGTTGATTCTATTCCTTCCAACTTTGTTAGAAGTTCGATTTCCCGATCCAACTTTTCCTTGGCTTTTTCGTCGGATTCTATTTCGCCGGGAGTTACCGACTCAAAAACATCAATACCCTCCGCCAGAAGTTTTTCATACAAGTCATCAAGTTCCGCCACCCTATTTTCGGCGTCGGAGAAAACTTCCATGATTTCTTCCTGGGTAACAAACCCCTGATCACGGCCTTTTTTAATTAAATCGAGTACTGGTTTACGTATCATTTGAAATAACACAACAATGCCCTATTTCTAGGGTTCATTTAATATTATACCTCCCCCCTCATCCTTTTCGTAAGTGGAGCGTTGTTTGGCGAGTTTGTTAAATTCTTGTTGTGCTTTAAGAAGCATTTGTTCTTCGCCCTTTTCTTCCATCTCACGTATCCGAGACCCCAAAACTTCTAATTTTTCTTTTACAGCTAGTATTTTAAGCTCTTTTTTCACTAATTCCAACTCCCTTTTTAATTTGTCGGGATTTTCATCCGGATCCCAGCTTTCTCCGAGTACGATTTTTGAAAAACTTTCAAAAAGTTCCGCGGGAAGTTTTTTGCCAAATTCAGAGACGTTAAACGTCTTTTTGGCCTCGGAAAATGATTTATATTCTTCAATTAACTTTAGATTAACAGGTAGTTTTATGATTTTCCCCGTGTCTTTTGCAAGCAGTTCTTTAGGATCCCAGGCAAAGACCAGCTTCAGATAATTCTCTTCCAGTACATCTCGTTTTGTTTTTTCCTCTCTTTTCTCTTCTTTTTGGACGGCTGCTACTTCTGGGCTTTTGCCAAGCCTTGATAGTTCTTCGGTTACGGCGTCAAGCGGAACATTGAGTTTTTTGGCTAAAACATTGGCGTAATGTGCCTGAACAATTTTGTCGCTAATTTCACCAAGAATGGGAACAATTTCCTTCGAGATATTAGACTTGCCGCTACCTGTTTCTGCACTGTGACGTGTCAACACCGAATCAATCAGATAATCCCAAATAACTTTTGACCCAATCAGGTCTTTTTTATAACTTTCAATGTTGCCGCGGGCGGCCTCGTCAGGATCTTTATAGCCACCGCTGAGTTCGGCAACTTTGATTTCCACTCCCGTATCGGCCGCAATTTTAATTCCGCGCCTTGTAGCCGCGTCTCCGGCCATATCGCTATCCAGTGCCAAAATAAATTTTTGTGCAAACCTTGATAAAAGTCTTACTTGCTCCTCGGTTAAAGCGGAACCCTTAATGGCAACAACATTCTTTATGCCCGCCTGCCATGTAGAAATCATATCCAGTTCTCCTTCAACAACAATTGCTGTTTTTTTCTTTTTAATGAAGCTCCTGCTTAAATTTAAGCCAAAAAGGACGTTGCTTTTGTGATATACGGGGGTTTCCGGAGAATTAATATATTTACCCGTCTCCCGGGTGTCCCACGGCAAAATTCTGCCTGAAAATCCGATTGGATTACCTCTGTGATCGAAAAGAGGGAAAATTATTCTTCCACCAAATCTATCGTATAGATTTGAACCTCTTAAGATTCCGATTCCCGCCCGTTCGGCTTCACCCGGGGTAAACTTTTTTTTGTCGATCAAATACTTTTTGAGTGAGTACGAGTTTTGAGGTGAAAAACCAAGCTGAAATTCCTTGATTGTTTCCATTTTTAATCCTCTGTCTTTTAATAAATAATCCAGCGCTTTTTTGGCAATCGGATGATCGGTTAGAAGATAATTGTAAAAACGCAGCGCTTCCCGATTTAAGTCAATCAATCTCTCTTTTTCTGAAGCTTGGCCTCCTTGAAGCTTTTGCAATTTGACCCCGGCCCTATCAGCCAAATACTTTAATGCTTCGGAAAATTCCATTCCCTCATATTTCTCCAGAAAGGCAAACACGTCTCCGGCTTCGCTGCAGCCAAAACATTTGAATATCTGAAGCTCGGGAGAAACCATAAACGAAGGTGTTTTTTCTCCGTGGAATGGGCAAATTGCTTTATAATTGCGCCCGGCTTTTTTAAGCTCAATACGCTCACCGATAATGTCAACTATATCCGTTTTTGATTTTACTTCCTCTATCTGGTTTTCCGACATCCTAGTCCGATTGTAGCATAAACCCGAAGTTTACCTGAACCTGATATAATATCCTGATTGGAGGAGTCACGCAGGTTTACTTTTGCCTCTGGCAAAAAATCTTGGGTGACTAGTCCGTAGTAAAATTAAGGAGGAGTCACCTAGCGGCTATGGTACACGCTTGGAAAGCGTGCGGGCGAAAGCCCTCGCGGGTTCGAGTCCCGCCTCCTCCGCTTTTTTCAATATATCCTTCTCCCTTTGAAAGGAAAGTTTTGCGTAAGCTTCGTCGTTTGGAAGCCATGATATCTCGGACGTTTCTCCGTCAAAACCATTAGGTAAATCGGCCACCCATTCCATTAAGTAAAATGTAACAAATTTCAAAACTTTGCCATTCTCCGGATGTTTATAAAAATATTTTACCGTTCCGATTTTTTTGATTATTTTGGCATCGACCCCACCCTCTTCCTGAACTTCCCGAAGTGCGGCTTTTTGCAGGGATGCTTCATCTGCTTTAATTTTTCCTGAAGCCATGGGACCGGGAATTCCGGTGCCTTCGTCATCAATCCACCCCTTAGGCAGCATCCAATAGGGATTAGGGAAAAGTTTTGAGGCTACTGTTCTTCTGATAAGCCATAAAACAGTACCTTTTTCCTTTTTATAGACCACACCTCCGGAAGAAAACTCGCGGGTAATCATT
>CAZSGY010000006.1:0-89285 GCA_964606975.1 uncultured Gammaproteobacteria bacterium
GTATGGAAACCAAGATGCCCCCCAGGGAGAACAATCAAAAGAAGGTAATGGAGAAGAGAAAAAAGAAGAGAAGAAGGACGAAAAAGTTGAAGAGGGAGAGGTAGTAGAGTAGCTTCGGTCAATTGAACTATACAATCGGGTTGTTTTGGCTTCCCTTTTTTTGGCTAATAGATAAAGAGCTTACCCATTCTTCCGGAGTTTCCACCTGACCATTGGCATTAATTCGACCGGCCAGCATAAGTAGTCCATCTAAACTGCATTCATCGGTCATGTGTGTATAGCCACCATCTTCTCCGATACCTGCGTTTTCGCCTGGCAGCATCAGCTTATCGCATGTTGTGCATGTTTCGGCAGTTTTTGTGTATTCGTTAATCCACTCTGTAAACTCTTCTATGGTTCCCCTCCCTTTCAATTGGTAACCTTGGTCGAGATACCTGAAACTTACAACAACAGAGCCCTTTTTATCACGCTTTGTAATTGTGATGTCTGATGGAGTTGGCCTTTCCTGTCCTTTTCTTGAGGCCCTTTTTGACATTGTCTCCGCAGATTTTTGTTCTATTTTTTTCACCCTTTTACTTTCCAGAGCGTCTTTATTGCCGAAAGTAAAAATTTCTTTTCGTGGCATATCGACGCAACTATATCATGCTAAATACGGTTGTCAATGTTGTTATTCGATACTATAATTAGCACTATCTAATTATGGCTGCTAAATCTGATTATTACGACATTTTGGGGATTTCTAAGTCGGCGAGTGCTGATGAAATCAAAAAAGCTTATCGAAAACAGGCTTTAGAGTGGCACCCTGACCGTCACAAAGATGACAAGGAGGTAGCCGAGAAAAAATTCAAAGAAATAAACGAAGCTTATCAAGTCCTTTCCGATTCTCAGAAGAAATCTGCATATGACCAGTACGGACACGACGCTTTTACTCCCGGCGGCATGCCCGGGGGAAATCCCTTTGCGGGCGGTTTTGGTAGACAGGGTGGGCCTTTTACCTATACCTACACCAGTGGCGGCGGAAATCCTTTTGGGAATGCGGATTTTGGTGACCCTTTTGATATTTTTGAGGCATTTTTCGGCGGAGGCAACCCATTTGCAGGAAGAAGGCAGTCAAAACCCAGGTACTCAATATCAATTTCTTTCATGGATGCGGTAAACGGTGTAAGTAAAGAAGTTTCTATCGAGGGCAAGAAAAGAAAAATAAAAATACCGGCAGGCATTTACGAAGGGGCAACGATGGATTTTGGTGATTTTAGGTTATCGATAAACATCAAACCGGATGCCCAGTTCGACCGCCAAGACGACGACATTTATATTTTGGTTGCCATTCCCTTCTCACTGGCGGCCTTAGGTGGTGAGGTTGAGGTGCCCACCGTCGGCGGGAGCGTAAAAATAAAAATAAGAGCTGGAACTCAGAGCGGAACAATGATGAGGCTTAGGGAACGAGGAGTGCCACATCTTCATGGCCGGGGCAGGGGGGACGAATATGTAAAACTAAATGTCTTGGTTCCGGAAAAACTTAACAAAGAACAAAAAAGGATTGTTGAGGAGTTGAAAAACAGTGATTTGTAATTTCACCTGAGGTTTGACTTAGGGTCTCTTCAGAGGTAAAATGTTGCTTGGAATTGGGTTTGTATAACGAGGTGGGACGAGTGCCCACCTTTTTTGTTACACAGTTGAAATTCGAAAGGTTTCATATTTAAACCCTTAAATAACCAAATAATTATTATGACAACAGCTAGAACAGAATTTTCGCAAGCATTAAAAGCAATAGCCACAGAACGGGGGCTTAACCCTGATGTGGTTATCGATACGATCAAACAGGCAATTATTGCCGCCTACAAAAGGGACGCTAAAGAATCAGGTATCGAGGTTGATAATTATGATTACGAAGCAGTTATTGATCCGGTCAATGGTGAAACCAAAGTCTTTGCCTGGGACATGCCTGAAATTGACGCAAGCCCCGAACAGATAAAAGAGGCAAAAAAGGGAAAGCATGATGTTACTCCTCCGGGATTCGGAAGAATTGCTGCTCAGACTGCCAAACAGGTGATTCATCAAAAAATCCGAGAAGCTGAAAAGGGTGTAATCTTGGAAGAGTTTCAGGAGAAAGTCGGATCGCTTGCATCAGGTCTTGTTTTACGCTTCGACGGTCCCAACGTTCGCGTTGATTTAGGCAGAACAGAAGCCATTCTTTTGGTTGAAGACAGAATCCCCAACGAGAGATTAAATCTGAATCAGAGATTAACTTTTCTTATCAAAGCTATTAATGAAACACCCAGAGGCAAGGAAATATTTTTGTCGCGTTCATCTCCCGAGTTTGTTTCCAAGCTTTTTGCGAGAGAAGTTCCGGAAATTGGTTCGGGATCTGTTGAAATCAAAGCCATTGCAAGGGAAGCCGGTGTCAGGACAAAAGTGGCTGTGTTTTCTGCTCAAACCGGAGTTGATCCGGTAGGTTCCTGTGTCGGACAAAAAGGAGTGCGTGTCCAGGCCGTTACCAATGAAATTGGTGGAGAAAGAATAGATGTAATTCCCTGGAACGAAGATCTGTCCGAGCTGATTAAATCTTCGCTTTCTCCGGCGGAAAATTTATCGGTGACAATTGATGAAGAAAGCAAAACAGCCAAAGTAGTTGCTCCTGAAGATCAGCTTTCGGTTGCCATCGGTAAAGATGGTCAAAATGTAAGGCTTACAGCAAAAATTACGGGTTTTAGAATCGAAGTCGAGGGAGACGGAAAAGCCAGCGAAGTAGGAAAAGAGGATGAACCCTCGGAAATTAAAGATCAAGAGGACGGGGCCGAAGTTAAGTCGGAGGAAGAAAAAACCGAGCAAAAGGAAGACGTTACCGAAGTGGTACAATCTGATCAAGTTAATGAATCCGAAGCTAAAACTGCGGATGAGAAACCTGAAGAAGAAATTAAATCTGAAGAGAAATGAAAAATTTTTCCTAACCGTCCCTGATAAATCTTCTTTGAGTTACTCCCGGTTTTGCTTCGTTAATGAAAATGGAAAAAAATAATTTACAAAATAGTCGTTCCCCAATCGTCGTTGTTTTGGGACACGTTGATCATGGAAAAACTACACTTCTTGATGCCATTAGAAAAACCAACGTTACGGCGCGGGAAGCCGGTGGAATTACTCAAAAAATTGGGGCCTCAGTAGTCGAAACAAGAGACGGTAAAAAAATCACCTTTATAGACACTCCCGGACACGCTGCTTTTACTAAAATGAGGGGCAGGGGTGCGAAGGTTGCTGATTTGGCAGTTTTGGTAGTGGCTCAAGATGACGGGGTTCAACCACAGACAAAAGAAGCCTTGGAAATTATAAAAAATGCAAAAATTCCTTTTGTGGTTGCCGGAACAAAATCGGACATTGCCGGAGTTAATTCGGAATCACTTAAAGGGCAATTAGAAAAAGAAGGCGTCTTTTTTGAAGGAAGGGGTGGGGACGTTCCTTTTATCTCGGTTTCTGCAAAAACCGGCAACGGAATTCAGGAACTAATGGATATGCTTATTTTGGTAAGTGACGTGGCTGAGTTGAAAGGTGACCCGAAAAATGATATTGAGGCGGTAGTTATTGAGTCAGGCAAAGATAAGATGGGACATACCGCTACGGTTGTTGTCAGAAACGGGAGTATAAAGGTCGGTGAAACAATTTTTGCCGAGGATGTCGAGGCTAAAGTCAGAGCACTTTTTGACGATAAAGGTACGTCTGTAAGGGAAATACTGCCCGGAAATCCCGCAAAAATTATCGGTTTTTCGGAAGTGCCTACAGTTGGGGCTTCTATTACCGAAAAACCACATAGGCCCGAAGAGGTGGAATCAAAGGTACGCGGAATTTTTGATCTCAGACGTCTCAAAGACGATGAAATTCCGGTAATCATCAAAGCGGATAATGCAGGTTCGCTTGAGGCAATTATTGCGTCACTTCCTCCTAAAATTGTAGTTGTCGGAAGCGGGGTTGGCGAAATCACCAGCTCGGATATCATAGATGCAAAAACCGGAAACGCTTACGTTTTATCTTTTGAATCCAAGATTCCTGCTGACATCTTGAAACTTGCCGAGGTGGAAAAAGTTAAGGTTGAAAGATTCCAGATTATTTATGAATTGATACAAAAACTTGAAGAAATTTTGAAAAAAGGAACGGTTCAAATAAAAGGACACGCCGAGGTTTTAGCCAGCTTTCCGTTTAACAATAAAAAGGTGGCTGGTTGCAAAGTTTTGGATGGCAGAATCTCAAAGGGTGATGCTCTGGTTTTACAAAGATCGGGCAAGGAAATCGGGAAAACCAAGGCTGCCTCAATCAGAAAACAAAAGTCGGAAGTATCTTCTGTCGGGCCATCTGAAGAATTTGGAGTGATTTTAGACCCGCAACTTGATTTTCAAATCGGGGATATGTTACTATCGGTCGCTAAGTAATTTAAGAAATACTGCTCCAGTAAATCTACTAAATAATAATGAACAACAGTCTTTTATCATTAATTGATTCAGCATCTTCAATTATTGTTGTGCTGCCTACAAAACCATATTTTGATCAAGTAGCGGCCAGCCTGTCACTTTACCTGTCAATTTTGGGTAGAAAAGATGTTTCGATTTATTGTCCAAGCCCAATGATGGTTGGTTTCAGCCGCCTCATAGGGGTGAACAAAATCACTCAGGAATTGGGAAAGAAGAATTTAACAATCAAATTTATTGGCTATGAAGCCAGCAATATTGACAAGGTTGGTTACGATATTGAAAATGGTGAATTTAAATTGACGGTAACCCCCAAAGCAGGTTTTGTTTCACCTCAAAAAGACCAAATAATCATGGATTATTCAGGAGCAACAGCTGATCTGTTAATTTTGGTTGGGGGAGCTAATGACTCTCATTTTCCGATAATGTCTTTGCCTGATGTCGCAAATTCTAAAGTTGTTCATGTTGGCACCAGGGTTTTAGATTCCAAGAGGGAGATTTTATCTTTTGCCAAACCGGGCGCCACAACAAGCGAACTGGTTGCCAACCTAATCAAAGAAAATGGTTTAAACATAGATCCAGATGTGGCCACAAATTTAGTAATGGGAATAGAAGAGGGAAGTAACAATTTTGCTTCGGTGGAAGTAACCCCGGAAACTTTTGAGATCTTTGCCTATCTTCTCCGAAACGGTGGTCAAAGAATGCCAAGGGTAAAACTAAGTCCTGCCAATTTTCCGCCCGGGGCAATACCGACAAAACCATTTACCGAGGCGGTTACTCCGGTTTCCCAGGTTGAATCCCAGGCAGAAATACCAACCGAAGAAGCAGGAACTGAATCTCCGGAAGTAAACCCGCCGTCCGATTGGCTACAGCCCAAAATCTACAAAGGAACCAACGTAAGCTAGTAAAAGATGTTTGGTATTTGCGGATTGAGACTGTTTCTGGTATGATACTCAAGATGTTAACAAGGTTTACTCTGAAATGAGTTTACTTTGTTCCACATGACGATATGGCATTAGCAAAAGACGAGAAGATCGGCGTAATAAAAAAATTTGCCCGAGAAAAAGGCGACACAGGTTCTCCTGAGGTTCAAATTGCACTTCTTTCGGTACAGATTGATAAATTAGTGTCTCATTTGAAAGAGCACAAAAAGGACGTACACAGCAGACGCGGTCTGCTTTCTATGGTCGCAAAAAGAAGGAGACTTCTTTCTTATCTTAGAAGAAGAGATGAAGAACGCTACAAAAAACTCCTTACAGAGTTGAAGTTGGACAAATAAATTAGTAAATATAAAATTCGATGAATCTCTTAGGAAGAATTTTATATAATCAGAAATTATTATGAAAAAAGTTGAAAAATCTATAGAACTGGGTGGTAGAACCCTCACTTTAACCACCGGAACCCTTGCAGAACAAGCAGCAGGTGCTGTTATGGCCAGAATGGGTGACACTGTTGTTTTAGCTACGGTTGCCGCAGCTCCGCTTAAAATGGAAATGGATTATCTTCCTCTTTCTGTTGAATATCAGGAAAGACTTTATGCGGGAGGCCGTATTAAAGGAAGCCGTTGGGTAAAACGCGAAGGACGCCCCACCGATGAAGAAATTTTAGCAGCCCGTCTTATTGATAGATCCATAAGACCGCTTTTCCCAAAAACTTACAAAAAAGAAGTTCAGCTTATTGTTATGGTTCTTTCGGTTGATGGTGAAAACGACCCGAAGATTTTGGGTGCAATTGCCGCCAGTACCGCAATCCACCTTTCGACCCTTCCCTGGAAAGGTCCGGTAGCCCCGCTTACAGTCGGAATCAAAGACGAAAAATACGTAGTGAATCCTTTAACTTCTGATTTGGAGGTTTCTCCGATGGACTTAACAGTATCTTCAACCAAGGATGCTGTTCTAATGGTTGAAGCAGGTGCTAAAGAAGTTACCGAAGACCAAATTGTAAAAGGAATCGAGTTTGCACAGAAAGAAAGCAAAGCGATTCTTAAATTGATTGAAGAAATGGCTGAGGAAAAAGGTGTTCAGCGTGAAGTGTATAAGGAAGACAAGCCGAGTGCAGAGTTAGAAAATCAAGTCAAAAAATTAGTCGGGGACAAAATGGCCGGTTTAGTTAAAAACATGGCCAATCACGAGGGTCCGTCCGACGAATATGCCGAATTTATTTCAGCCATAAAGGATCAATTTGAAAAAGAAACTGACAAAAAGTTTGTTTTGGATATAGTCGACCATATGAAGAAAGACTATATTCGTGAACAAATCTTGAAAAAAGGAATAAGACCAGACGGCAGAAAATTAACAGAACTTCGAGAATTAACCGGAGCTGTCGGAATCTTGCCCAGAACTCACGGCAGTGCACTTTTTAGCAGAGGTCAAACCCAAGTTCTTTCGGTTGTTACCCTTGGATCCGAATCTATGGGCCAACTTTTGGAAAGCGCAGAAGGGGAAGAAGAAAAACACTATATGCATCACTATTCCATGCCTCCTTATGCAACAGGAGAAGCGGGAAGAGTAGGTTCTCCAAATAGACGCGAAATAGGACATGGAATGCTTGCCGAGAGAGCTTTATTGCCCGTTATTCCTTCACAGGAAGAATTTCCTTATGCAATAAGGATTGTTTCTGAAGTGATGAGTTCAAATGGCTCAACCTCGATGGCCTCAGTAGTTGGATCCACCCTTTCATTAATGGACGCAGGAGTCCCGATTAAAGCCCCGGTTGCAGGAATCGCCATGGGACTTATTATCGAAGACGAGAAAAATTTTGCGGTACTAACAGACCTGATGGGAATCGAAGACTTTAACGGTGATATGGACTTCAAAGTTGCAGGAACCGAAAAAGGCATCACGGCGCTTCAGATGGATTGCAAAGCTTTAAATATTACCACTCCGGTTTTGGAAAAAGGGCTTGCTCAGGCCAAAGATGCCCGTGCCCAGATCATGAAAAAGATCCTAGAAACCCTCCCCGAATCAAGAAAGACGGTTTCGGAATATGCCCCAAAGATTAAGGTTGTAAAAATTCCGGTAGATAGAATTGGTGAATTTATCGGTCCTAGCGGAAAGAATATTAAAAAACTTATGGCCGACACGGGTACACAAATTGACGTAAATGATGACGGAAGTGTTAGCGTGTCAGGAGTTGATCCGGAAAAAATGCAAAATGCAATTACCTGGGTTGAAGGTTTTTCAAAGGAAGTAAAAGCGGGAGAAATTTATGAAGGAGAAGTTGTAAGACTTATGTCATTCGGAGCCTTTGTTAACATCTTGCCAGGGAAAGACGGAATGGTTCACGTAACAGATATGGGTCAGGACGGATTTGTTAAAGATGCGGGTGATGTGGTACAGATCGGACAAAAAGTTCAAGTCAGAGTCAAAGAAATTGACGATCAGGGGAGAATTAATCTTTCCATGAATATGGATCCTTCAAAGGATAAGCCCAGAGAAGAAAGAAGCAGAAACGGATTTAATGGCGGAAGCCGTAATGGTGGCGGCAGAAGTTTCGGTGGAGACAGGCGCGGAGGATTTAGCCACGGCGGAGGAAGAAGCTTTGATAGAGGAAGAAGAAACTTTGATCGTCCGGACCGTGGTACTTCCGGAGGTCCGCATTTTCCAACAAGCAGACTCATAGGAGACGACAAAAAGGGCTTCGATAGGTAAAAACTTCGTGCTACACTAGATTTATGGATTCTGCTGCTCAAGAAATCACTACGTTAATTGAAAAAGTTAAAAATGTAAGCTTGCCAGAAAAGCTTAGTGAGCTTGTTTTGATTCGTTTAAGCCAACTTTCAAAATTGACAAATTCACCATCTTTTCTCCCTGAATTTGACAGGATGGAAAAATACATCGATTGGATAACAGTCCTTCCTTGGAATAAAAGAACCCAGGACACACTGGATTTAGAGAATGCTAAACAAATTTTGGAAAAACATCATTTTGGACTCACTGATATCAAAACACGTGTTCTGGAATACATAAGCGTGATGAAGTTAAAACAGGAAAAAGGGGAAGGGGCTGATATATACCGAGCGCCGATCCTTTGTTTTGTCGGTCTTGTCGGTACGGGTAAAACTACTATTGCGTATTCAATTGCTGAAAGCTTGGGACGTCCTATTGCCCGCATTCCTTTTGGAGGAATGGGAGACCCTTTAGATCTCCGGGGTCAAAGCAGGATGCATGCAGAGGCTGAGCCGGGGAAAATTATCAAAGCACTTAGAGATACCCAAAGCAAGAATCCGGTAATTCTTTTGGATGAAATTGATAGAGTGACGGATGAAGGCAGGAGTTCAATAATGGGAGTCCTGGTCGAGCTTTTGGACCCCAAACAAAATAATGCTTTTATCGATCATTATATAGATTTTCCCTTTGATCTTTCCGAGACTTTGTTTATTGCTACGGCTAATAATACAACCAATATTTCAACGGCCGTTATGGACAGGCTTGAACCCATAGCCATGCCAAGCTATACGGATGCCGAAAAGATTACCATTGCGCAAAAATATGTTCTACCGGCAGCCATGAAAGCTGCGGGGCTTACAAACGGTGTATTAGTAATAGATGAGGATGTGTGGGCAAATATCGTAAGACCGTTGGGCTATGATGCCGGAATCCGCACTTTGGAACGCAATATTGACGGGATAGTCCGGAAAGTTGCCAGGTTGATTGTTGAAGGAAAAGCCCAGAGCGTACATGTGACAGCAGCAAATGTTAAAGAATTTTTGCCTCAGTGAAGATGACTTCAAATGGTAAAATAGGGTAACAGCGCAAAATTTTTGCGATAAATCAAATAAGTTTGTTATGAAAATTCTGATTATTTCGGATTCGCACGGAAATATCACCAATATAAAATCTGTTATGGAAATTGCCCGTAAATCCAAAATGGATGCAGTTATACACGCCGGCGATTGGAATACCCCTGAGTCCGCAGAGACGGTGTTGTCGTACAATATTCTGACATTTACCGTTTTGGGAAATGCGGATATTGCACCCGAAGTGGAGAAAAAGCTGAAAACGAAAAGTAAAAAATTCGACAAAAATTTTCTGGTTTTAGATCTTGCAGGCAAAAAAATCGGCATCACTCACAAACCTTCTGACAATAATTCCTTTTTCAAAAAGGGAAAATCTTTTGCCGGTGATGGTTTAGATTTAATAGTTAACGGTCATTTGCATTCCAAATTTTATAAAGAGGAAAAAGGAACGAGAATTGTTCGGCCGGGGGCTTTGGTAAGTGCTATTAATTTTGCGGTTTATGATACGGTCAAAGATGAAGTGGATTTTATAAATGAAGATGACTAAATTTGAGGAGCTACACAAACTAAAAAATGAGATGGAAAAAGACGACCTCCTTCCTCTTAAAAAAGGTGCCACCAAGCTGGTTTTTGGTACAGGCAATACCGAAGCAAAAATTTTGTGTATCGGAGAAGGTCCGGGCTACAACGAGGATCAACAGGGTATCCCTTTTGTGGGTCAGGCGGGGCGTCTTCTGGACAAACTCTTTCCGCTGGCAGGCCTTTCCAGAAAGAGTGTTTTTATAACCAACATTGTTCATCACAGACCGCCAAACAATCGTGACCCCGAACCCGGAGAGATTGCGGCTTATGGAAAATATTTGGATAAAATTATAGAAATAATTGATCCCGAAGTGGTTATTACGTTAGGTAGGTTTTCGATGGCAAAGTTTTTACCCAACGTTTTTATTTCTCAGGTGCACGGGAAGAAATACGAGGTCTCCTGGCATAAAAAGAATTTTATAGTTATTCCGATGTATCACCCGGCAGCATCATTGAGAAACGGAAACATTCTTGAGGCTGAAAAGACAGACTTCTTTCAATTAAAGGAAATACTTAAGGGATTAAAAGAGTATAAGCAAAAAGAAGAAGAAAATGCTAAAGTTAAGGTAGATCAGATGAGTCTAGTTTGAAATTTCCAAGCAATTTTTCATCGTAAATTGTTAATTGGGAATTAATCGGGCAATGAAGAATCAAAATAATAAATTAAAGTTCATAGCTATTTCCGGTACCACAGGTGTTACCGAGAATTTATATGTTTATGAATATGGAAACGACATGATTGTCGTTGACTGTGGCGTGGGTTTCCCGGATAGCGACATGTTCGGAGTCGACCTTGTCATACCGGATTTTTCTTATGTTGTCCAAAATAAGAATAAACTTCGCGGAGTTTTGATATCACACGGACATGAGGATCATCTTGGCGCCCTACCGTTTTTGTTAAAACAGGTTGATGTTCCAATTTATTCTTCAAAGTTGGTTGCCGGTTTTATTCAAGACAAATTTGATGATTATAAAATGAAGACTCCGGATCTGAAGGTTTTTGATCCTGAGCGCGACGTTTTGACATTGGGTGTCTTTAAAGTAACCCCTTTTAGGGTGGCCCATTCGGTTCCGGACGGAGTGGGTTTTTGTATTGATACCCCGGAGGGGAAGATTTTCCATATTCCGGATTATAAATTTGACTGGACCCCGGTTGATGAAAAACCATTTGACGCAGTTAAAGCTGCGACACTTGCCTCGGGCGGAGCACTGGCACTTGCCTCAGACTCTTTGGGGGCAACGTCTCCCGGATACACGGAAAGCGAACGGGAGCTGGAAGACAGAATTGAGTCGGTTGCCAGAAAAATAAAAGGAAAAATTTATTTAACTACGATTTCCAGTAACATCAGCCGGATGCAACAAACAATAAATGTTGCTCAGAGATTGGGCCGGAAGGTTGTGCTTGTTGGGCGTTCGATCGAAAGAAAAGCCCAAATTGCCAAAGATTTAGGTTATCTTTTTTATCCAACCGATACTGTCATAAAATCAAAGCAGGCAGGTAGACTATCTCCAAGTCAACTTCTGTATATTATCTCAGGATGTTATGGCCAGCAGGGAAGTGCGCTTTATCGTTTGATTACCGGGGAACACGACTATTTGACAGTCGGAAAAGGTGACTCAGTGATCTTTTCTGCCGACCCCGCTCCTCCGGGAAGCAAGGCTAATGTTGACTATCTTGTTGATAAATTGATTGAAGATAATGTCGATGTCCACTATTACGATACCCAGGAAGACTTGCATGTTTCAGGACACGGGTGCCAAAAAGATATTGAAATGCTTTTTGCTTTAATTAAACCCAAGTACTATATCCCCATTGGCGGAACAGTAAGACACATGAGGGCTTATGGGGCAATTGCTCAAAGTATGGGTGCGCGCGAGGGGGATATACTAGAGCTCTCCCCCGGAGAAATAGTTGAATTTTCCGGTCAATACGCCAGACGTGCCGGCAAGGTATCTGTTAAGGAGATTTTGGTTGACGGGTTGGGAGTCGGAGATGTCGGCAATGTGGTTCTTCGGGATCGCCACATTCTTTCGAAAGAAGGTATCGTTATAGCAATAATACACTTCGACAGAAACGAAAGGGTACTTACTGAAAATCCGGAAATTCTTAGTCGTGGGTTTGTTTTTGAACAAAAATACGGAAAAATTCTGGAGGATGCGGGAAAGGAATTGATTAGAGCCTTTCAGAAAAAGAAGGGTATTAATTCGAATGTTGTCAGAAATATTGCCATCGATTTTCTGGAAAGATACTTTTATCAAAAAACTGGCAGACGGCCAATGATACTTCCGGTTGTGGTTGAGGTGTAAACACGCATTAATATAAAATAACTGAATTATGGGCAAGAAAAGGAAAAGATTTACAAAACGATCGTTTAAACTCAAGTTAAAGAAGGAGTCAATGTTTTCCATCTCACAAATTATTTTCTTCATTTTTGCCGGACTCATTTTGGTTTCATTTTCCCGCCAGGGAATGATATTCGTTAAATTTAACGATTTTCTATTGAAATATTTTTCCTGGTCATCAATTTTTTTGCCCTTTATTTTCCTTTCATTTGCATTGCTATTGTCTAAAGTTAAGTTTGTCCTGGGCCAACCCAATGTGGTTGTTGGCGGGCTTTTGTTCTTTATTTCGGTTATGGCTTTGGGGAAAGCCGGAATTGCCGGTGAAACTGCCTGGAGCTCAATAGCAGAATTAATTATGGGGGTTGGGGCGGGGATCGTTTTCGTGGGCGTGGGAATGATTGGTTTAATAATTCTTTTTAACACCTCGATTGATCAGGTTTATAAAATCTTCAAAGAATTTTTCAGACAGGCAGGGGTTTATATTCATGGGGACAAGACCCAAATAAAAGTTGGCGGAGCGATGCTGCCAAAAGGACAATTAAAAGTTTCCGGAGGAAATTTGCCTACGGGTAACAGGCCGGCAGCGGTAGCCACCGCAGCACCCAAAGAACCTTTGGAGCAAAAACTTGTAAGCAATATTCCCGGTGAGGAAACCGTTTGGAGATACCCGGATATTGATATTTTGGGAGATTCTGACGGAGGGCACGCCGAGCGTGGTGACATTAAAGGCAATGCTGCAACAATTGAAAAAACGCTGGAATCATTTGGAATCACGGCAAATGTAGTTGAAGTAAACTTAGGTCCTGCTGTGACCCAGTATGCCATCGAGGTGGCCCTGGGTACTAAACTTTCTAAAATTACCTCTTTGGAAAGAGATTTGGCTTTGGCACTGTCAGCTCCAACCGGGACCATCAGAATAGAAGCTCCGATTCCGGGGAGAAATTTGGTCGGAATAGAACTGCCCAACCGTTCAGCAGAATTTGTGCCTCTTAGAAAAATTATGGAATCGCAGGAAATGCAGGCTGCTAAATCCAAATTGGAAGTTGCTTTGGGATTAGATGTTTCGGGCAAACCGGTCGTTGCTGATATTGCCAAGATGCCGCATGTTCTGATTGCAGGGCAAACCGGCTCCGGAAAGTCGGTTTGTATAAATGCATTTCTTATTTCACTACTGATGAGAGCAGCCCCGACAGAAGTAAAACTCATTTTGGTTGACCCCAAGCGGGTTGAGTTAACGCGCTACAGCGGGGTTCCACACTTGCTTTCTCCTGTAATTGTTGAACCCGATAAAGTTCTCTCCGCCCTTAGGTGGATCATGGCAGAAATGGACAGACGTTACAAACTTTTTGCCCAGGCGGGAGCAAGAAATATTGAAACGTATAACGAAATGTCAGGTTTCCAGGCTCTCCCTTATATAGTTCTCTTTATAGACGAACTCGCAGATATCATGCTTTTTAGTCCTGTTGAGGTTGAAGATTCCATTACCAGAATTGCCCAGATGTCCAGGGCAACCGGAATACATATGGTTTTGGCGACCCAAAGGCCTTCGGTTGATGTTATTACAGGTTTAATTAAGGCCAATGTCCCCTCACGTATTGCTTTTGCCGTTGCCTCGCAAGTTGACTCCCGTGTTATTTTAGACACTCAAGGTGCCGAAAAGCTTTTGGGGAAAGGAGACATGCTGTATCTTCCTCCCGAGCAGGCGAAACCACTCAGGATTCAGGGTGCATTTGTCGGCGATAAGGAAGTCGTTGCCCTGACATCCTTCCTGAAAAATCAGGGTGTAAACCCGCAATATACCGACGAGGTTACAACGATGGTTAAAGCAGGGACCGTTTCAGTTCCGGGAATTGACGGATCGGTTGACGATCGTTTTAAAGAGGCTGTTCGGGTTGTTTGCCAGTACGACAGAGCGTCGGCATCACTTCTCCAAAGAAGACTTTCTGTTGGTTATGCGAGAGCTGCCAGAATAGTTGACCAGCTTGAAGCTGCCGGGGTTATTGCAGCCAGCGAGGGTGGAAGTAAGGCTCGCGAGGTTTTGGTACAAAACGCTGATGAATTCTTAGCCTCTTTTGGCAATCCCCCTGCTGAGTAGTTAAAAAAAAAGAAGACCAAAAGATTTCTGCTATCATATCGCTAAACTATGAAAAAAATAGGACAAATTATTGAAAATGCACGTAAGGAAAAAAAATATTCCTACGAGCGTCTTGAAGAGATCACAAAAATAAGAACTTCTTTTATCGAAGCCATTGAAAAGGAAGAATGGCAACTTTTGCCGCCGTTTCCTACTGTGTTGGGTTTTGTCAAAAGTTTATCTTCAGCTCTCGACATAGACGAGAATATGGCCATGGCAGTGCTCAGGCGCGACTACCCGCCCAAAAAACTTAGCATAAATCCCGAACCCGATATTTCTTCAAAGCCGAGTTGGAATCCGAAATTGACATTTTTTGTTGGCGTAGGCTTGGTAGCCACGATAATTTTGGGATACTTGACTTTTC
The DNA here is from genome assembly GCA_964606975.1 of uncultured Gammaproteobacteria bacterium. Classification (GTDB taxonomy): domain Bacteria; phylum Patescibacteriota; class Microgenomatia; order UBA8517; family UBA8517; genus UBA8517. The sequence goes on from CAZSGY010000006.1 coordinate 14,616, forward strand.
AGTACACAAAATTCAGATCTCCGCCGAAGATGGAGTTGACAAGCCCGGTCGAGGGTCAGATCGTAAACGGAGATTCGGTTTTAGTCTTTGGTACAACCGATACGGATGTAAAAATTACTGTAGATAACCAACCGGTATTAGTCGACGAGGAAGGCAGGTTTTTGGCCAATATAGAAATTTCCGAAGATACCTCAGAAATTATTGTAAAAGCTGTCTCCAGGTCAGGAAAAGAAACAATTATTGAACGCAAAATTCTGGTACAATCAGATAAGTAAATTATGGATTCTGTTCAAACATTGTTGGTGGTAGTGGTTATTAGTCTGACCTTTCTTTTGGTGGTTGTCGGAATTCAGGTAATGCTCATCATTGTTGACCTCCGGCGTGCTGTAAAAAGATTAAATAGTCTTCTTGAGGACTCAATTTTAGGCGGAGGCTTAATCCGACCGGACAAACTTACTTCGGTCATGGAAATTCTTCATAAGGGTAAAAAAATTGAAACCCACGGACAAAGTCAGTAATCGTTGTATGGCCTCAAGAATCTAATTGTATTATACTTTAGCCATGAGCACAGAAGAGATCCGTAAAAAGTATTTGGACTTTTTTGGGAAAAACGGGCATATCGAAATTACTCCCAGCCCACTTGTTATAGAATCCGACCCGACGACTCTGTTTACCAGTAGCGGAATGCAGCAGCTTGTTCCCTATTTAAAGGGGGAAAAACATCCCGAGGGAAAAAAGCTGACAGATTCTCAGCCTTCGTTGCGGTTACAGGATTTGGAAGAGGTTGGTGATAACCGCCACACAACTTTTTTTGAGATGTTGGGAAACTGGAGTTTGGGTGATTATTTTAAAGAGCAGCAATTAACTTGGATTTGGGAGTTTTTTACAAAAGAGCTAAAGTTTGACCCCGAAAGACTCCATGTTTCCGTTTTCGAAGGTAACGCTGAGGTACCTAAAGACATCGAATCATATAAAATCTGGAAAAAGTTGGGGCTGCCCGAAAGCCACATTCATTTTTATGACGCAAGGAAAAATTGGTGGAGCAGGGCAGGAACTCCGCAGGAAATGCCTCCGGGTGAAATTGGCGGACCGGATAGCGAAATATTTTATGAGTTTGAAAATGTTGCCCATGATTCAAAATATGGCAAATTTTGCCACCCAAATTGCGATTGCGGCAAGTTTTTGGAAATCGGCAACTCCGTTTTTATGCAGTACCAAAAGACCGGGGATGGAAAATTAGTTGAACTTCCTCAGAAAAATGTCGACTTCGGCGGTGGTTTGGAAAGAATATCGGGAGCGATGGTCGGCAGTCCTGATATTTTTGCCATAGATATTTTTGCCGGTGCTATAGCAAGAATTGAAAATGAAGTGGGAGTTTCTTACGGTGCTGACAAAACCAAGGATGTAAGTGCCAGAATAATTGCCGACCATCTTCGGGCTTCTGTTAATTTATTGGCAGAAGGCGTCACACCTTCAAACAAACTGCACGGCTATGTTTTAAGAAGGTTAATTAGGCGTGCGATGTTCCACATTCACCTTCTCGGGTCCGGGATATCCGGAGGGGCAGTTTCGCATATCGCCGAGGAGTATCGCAAGTTTTACCCCAACGTGGATAAAAACTGGCAATTCGTTGAAGAAAATTTAACTGCAGAAGCAACGCGTTTTGAAGCTGCTCTAAAAAGAGGTTTAACAAAGCTAACCAAAGCGGTTTCCGACGGATTAGAAATTGACGGCAGGTTTGCATTCGATCTTTATCAAACCGAAGGCTTTCCGCTCGAGCTGACGATGGAAATATTAAACCAAAATGGAATGAAATTTACTACTGAAGAAAAAAATGCTTTTGAGGAAGAATTTGAAAAGCACAAAGAAGCATCCAGATCTGCATCGGCGGGAATGTTTAAAGGAGGACTTGCCGAAGCTTCCGAGACAACTACGAAATTACACACGGCGACACATCTTTTACATGCCGCCTTAAGACAAATTTTAGGAGAGCATGTTGGTCAAAAAGGAAGCCATATCACCTCCGAGCGTTTGCGCTTTGATTTCTCGCACCCGCAAAAATTAACCGATTCGGAAATAAATGTTATTGAAAATCTTATTAATTTGAAAATTGAAGAAGATCTGCCGGTTAGTTTTACAACAACGACCCTAGATGAAGCCATAAACGCGGGAGCAATGCATTTTTTTGCAGATAAATACGGCTCCGAAGTTAAGGTTTACACCATAGGAGATCCTAAAAGTGTCTTTTTTTCAAAAGAAATTTGCGGCGGTCCACATGTAACACATACAAAGGAGATCGGTGGTGTTAGAATAATTAAGCAGGAAAAAATAGGATCCGGAATTATTAGGGTATATGCAACCCTGAAATAACGTTTTTGTTGGTTACCACAATAATGAACTTAAAAGATCTACTGACAAGCAAAGAAACCACACCCGAACTTTTTTGGGCGCTTGTTATTGAAAAAGGTCTTGTTCAAGCGGGAATTTGGTATATAGGTGAATCTGTTGCTGAAGTCGTAAGCGTGGGTGCGGGAGTTCCCTGGGAAAGTGAGGATGAGTTAATTGAAGCAACCGATGCTGCCCTGTCTTCGGCCATTCAAAAAGTACCTGAAGATTACCCTGAACCGCAAAAAACAGTCTTTGGGGTAGCTACATCTTGGGTAACAAATGGAGAAATTTCTTCGGAAAATTTGAATAAAATTAAGAAACTTTGTACGGAATTGACCCTTACTCCTGTGGGGTTTGTGGTTTTGCCGGAAGCCATTGCTCATTTTTATAAATCCAACGAGGGGGCACCTCTTAATGCAATCGTATTAAAATCCGGTGATGATAGTTTGGAACTTTCGGTGTTCAAATTGGGAGAACTTGTGGGAACGACAGAAGTTTCAAGAAGTGTTTCGTTAGCGGATGATGTTATTGAAGGTTTGTCGAGATTTAACGGAGCTGCACCTTTGCCCACCAGATTTGTTGTCTACGACGGTAAAGAAGGAGAACTGGAGGATGTTAAGCAAACGCTGATTCAAACCAATTGGACCGAAGGTAAGATTAATTTTTTGCATACACCTCAAGTTGAAGTATTAAATAGCGAGAAAAAAGTTTTGGCTACGGCTTTGGCGGGAGGAGCAGAAATAGGAAATGTGAATGCGGTGGTTGCAAATGAAGACGAAGATGAGGAAGGGGCGACGTTTGAAGAGGTTCGTAAAGATGAATCTGTGCCGGCCACGCCCCCGTCAGCAGCCTCTCTGGGCTTTTCCGTCGGAGAGGATGTGTCATCGATGAAAAGGGAGGACGTTCAAAATGTTGCCCCGGTAGAAAACGCCATGCCGGTAGCAAACCAGCCACAACAAATGTACTCCATGCAGCCAACGCAGCCACAGGCAAATTCGACATCAAAATTTGCCCCGGCAAAATTTGCAGCCGGTTATCTGGCAAGATCTAAAAGTTTGTTCCATTCATTTTCAAAATTGTTTTCGAAGCCAAGTGGTGTATCCGGAAATAAAAACAAATGGTTAACAATAATCTTGATTGCCTTGGGAGCCCTTTTTATTACGGTTAACATCTTGTGGTGGTTTGTGCAAACCGCGGATATTACAGTCTACGTTACCCCCAAAAGAGCAGAAGAAAATATGAGGGTCACCTTCGATAGTGGTGGTGGGTATGATCCGGAAAACGGAGTGATTCCGGCAAGAGTAATAACCGATAATGTTTCTGGGGAAAAGACCAAATCTACAACAGGAACCAAACTGATTGGAAATAAAGCCACCGGGAGTGTACAAATCGCCAACGGAAACGGAACAGCAATAAATTTGTCGGCCGGTACTGTTTTAACGTCTGCCTCGGGTTTTAAATTTGTTACCAATGATGAAGCTTCAGTTTCCGGGCAGCTTTTGCCCGGTTCGCCGGGGACCGCGACGGTTAATGTAACTGCCGGTGATATCGGATCTTCTTACAATCTGGCCAAGGGTGAAGTTTTCAGTGTGGGCAATTATTCAAAGGCGCTGGTTGCTGCAACCTCAACCGGAGATTTTACGGGTGGTAGCAGTCAGCAGATATCTGCTGTAGGTAAAGAAGATCGCGAAAAACTTGAAAGCGACCTGATTAACGAACTGAAGCAGGGGGTTACTACCAACATGGTTAGCAAAGTGTCCGAAGGCGAAATGCTGGTTGGGGATTTGGTTGCTTTAGATCCGGTGAGTGAGAATTTTGATCACAATGAAGGCGATCAGGCGGAAAGCCTTAAACTTTCTTTGGACTTAAGTGCCAAAGGCCTGGCCGCAGACAGAACCAAACTGCTTGAATATGCCAAAAAAGTACTTGCAAGCAAATCTACAGCCGATTATTCACTCTCTTCGGATCACATCGATTTCAGGTTCACATATATCGAGGAGTCGGAAGGAAGATATGCTTATGATGTAGTTATCGGCGGGAATTTCTTACCAAATGTAGACACGGAAGGAATTAAGAAAGTGATTATGGGCAAAAATGCCAATGTTGCCACAGAATACTTGAATTCAATCACGGGCTTTGATCACGCCGACGTTTCTTTAAAAATCAAATTCCCTGCCCCGCTTAAAACTATTCCCAGAATTTCCAAAAACATAGACATTGATATTAGACCCGAATAATTCCTCCTCTTGTAGTAAAATTGGTGGTATGTCTCAAAAGACAATCTTACGTTTATCAGCCATAATTTCCGGAATCTCGGGAATAGTAATTTTAGTGGGGGTGGTGTATCCGATTGTCAGTTATGATGCTATTTATTCTAAAAAATATACAAAACTAATTTCTCCGCTGGCAGATCCCGGCAGCCAGGTTCAGGAAGTTTTGAATGCTCCGGTGGCCAAAGAGGAGTTGGACACCACCAAAGCCAGCACTTGGTTTACAGGTGGGGCTAGTGAAGAAGATTTTACAACCCCTACTGCGATGTATTACGAACTTACCATTCCCAAACTGAAAATTGAGTCTGCAAAAGTTGCTATCGGAGGGGAAGATCTTAGTAAAAGTTTGATTCAATACCCGGGTACGGCACTTCCCGGCAAAAATGGAAATTCAGCAATCTTTGGCCATTCGATATTGCCGATTTTTAATAATCCTAAAAATTATATTTCCATATTCACGATGCTTCCGACTCTGGAAAAAGGAGATCTGGTGTATATTAATTACGATGGGGTTTCTTATACGTATAAAGTGGAAGAGATGTTTGAGGTGATGCCTACAGATTTGCAAGTTTTAGATCAGGACGCCAGTGACTCGTTTATAACTTTAGTTACCTGCGTCCCGCCGGGCGATCCGAGAAAGCCAAAAAGATTGGTGGTCAGAGCAAGGGTGGTTCCTCCTGACGAAAAAGCAGTGACTAATGGTATAAATTAATTATGAAAATTTTAGGAATTGATTACGGAAGAAGCAAGATTGGTTTAGCAATCTCCGAAGGTTTTTTGGCAGAACCTTACCAAGTAATTAAATACAAAAATCCGAGGCAGTTAGCCGAAAAAATTATGCAGCTTATTGAAAAAGAAGATATTGGCAAGGTAATAATCGGTGTATCTGAAGGAGAAATGGGTGCGGAATCAAAAAAGTTCGCAATAGATATAAGTCTTCTTACAAAGGCGATTGTTGAGACTTATGATGAAACATTGACCACGCATGATGCTCAGGAGCTTTCAATGGAGGCAGGAATTTCCCAAAAACGCCGACACGAAATGGAGGATGCCTACGCTGCGGCTGTAATGCTACAAAACTACTTAAATAACCAGCTTGACTAGCCTTCTTTCATGGTATACTTTAGATAGAATGTTCAAAAGTATTATTGCTCCCATGCAGGCCTGGCTCCTCTCTCAAGGAAGGTGTGTCGGTTGCGGAACCCCACTTATTGACGGCAAGGCTAAAAAAACTAAGTACGGTGAGCAAGTAACGTGCGTTAAATGTGGAAGGATTTTTATCCGTAACTCCAAAACAAGTAAGTATAGAAGAGCCCTTCTTGAAGAGGTTTCCTAGGTTCTTTATGAAAAGGGTAATATTTTTGCTGTTTCTACCAACAATTTTAGTTGTTTTTGCCGCTTTCTGGTTCTTCCAAAATTCCCGGCCGGTTTCTGCGACAGAAAAGTATGACTATTTCATTATTGCGAAAGGCGCATCTGCATCCCAGATTGGAAACAAACTGGAAGAAGCAGGACTGATAAAAAGTGCTTTGGCTTTTAAGGTTTATGTTCAGTTTACGGGTCAGGCCAATAGGCTCCAAACTGGTGAGTTTAGGTTGACTCCTTCACACTCACTTTTTCAGACTGTTGACCTTCTTTTTAAAGGACCGGTTGAACTTTGGGTAACTATCCCCGAAGGCTTAAGAAGAGAGGAGATTGCCCGAAAAGTGGCATCTTCCTTGGGCAAAGACGACGTCTTCATAAGTGAATTTTTAAATGAATCAAAAGGAAAGGAAGGATATCTTTTCCCGGATTCCTATCTATTCCCCAGAGAAGTGTCCGCTTTTTCAGTAGTTAAGAAAATGACCGACACTTTTGATTCTAAGGTAAAAGATTTAGAGAACAATTCGGGGTTTAGTTTTGACCAAGCGATAATCCTGGCTTCATTGATCGAAAGGGAAACCAAGACGGATGAAGAAAGACCGGTGGTTGCAGGAATACTTATAAAGCGGCTTAATTCCGGGTGGCCGCTGCAAATTGATGCGTCTGTCCAATATGCGGTTGGTAGTGAAAAAGAGTGGTGGCCGGTTCTGACATTGGATGATTTATCAGTAAAATCCGGCTACAACACTTATATGAATCAGGGATTACCGCCGACCCCTATAGCCAGTCCCGGTCTTTCCTCCATCAAGGCGGCTTTTAATCCCGAAGAAAGTGATTATTGGTATTACATACATGATACTAAGGGGCAAATTCATTACGCCAAAACATTAGAGGAGCATAACGCCAATATTGTTAAATATTTAGGCAAGTAGATAGGTTTGCATATTGACACGGACCAAATTATAGATATAATCCCATCTTAGGCGTACATGAATGGTACGCCCGTCTCGCTTCATAGTTGGCGGGTCATGTCTTTTTAATTTCCATAATAATGGCAGCTCAAAAACCAACCCGTCGCAATTTTGGTAAGGATGAAAAGAAATTACCAAAAATTAATTTAAGTCAAGTTCAAAAAGAAAGTTGGCAATGGTTTTTGGGAGAAGGAATTAAGGAAGAACTTGTCACAATTTCTCCGATAGATGATTTTACGGGTAAAAATTGGCAATTATTTTTGGGAGATCACTCTCTAGGACTCCCGGGCGTTTCTCCAAGACTTGCTCAGAAAAAAGGAATTTCATACGCGTCTCCATTAAAGATCCGTGCCACACTTGTTAACAAAAGAACCGGTCAGGAAGTAACTCAAGATGTCTTTTTGGGAGACGTGCCTCAGATGACTTCTGCGGGTACATTTATTATCAACGGTATCGAAAGAGCCGTTATCAACCAAATCGTCAGATCACCGGGTGCTTATTTTTCCGGAGAGCTTGATCCCTCATCCGGCCGTATTTTATATCGAGCAGAAGTTCGTCCGCTTCACGGAAGCTGGCTTGAATTTGAAGTTACCAGAGGAGACCTCATCTATGCCAGAATCGACAGACGCAGAAAGGTTTTAGCTTCAACTTTCTTAAGAGCTTTGGGAGTGGAATCCGACCAGATGATTATAGATACCTTCAAAGAAATAGATAAAGATAAGGATCATCAATACATGGCTGCGACCATTGCTAAAGATTCAACCAAAACCAGAGAGGAAGCCTTGATCGAAATTTATAGGAAAATGAGACCGGGTGAGCCAGCGGTATTAGACAACGCAGAGGGTCTTTTTGCTTCACTTTTTACCGATGGCAGACGCTACGATCTTGGTAAAGTAGGCAGATTTAAGATTAACAAGAAACTTGGGGTTAATCTTCCAAATGAAAAATCCAACTGGGTATTAACCAGACAGGATGCTGTCGCTGTTATCTCTTACCTTATTGGTTTGCAAAACGGGGTCGGAAAGCTTGACGACATTGACCATCTTAGCAACCGTAGGCTGAGGAGAGTTGGAGAACTGGTGGCGGTTAACGCTTTCAGGGTGGGGCTTTTGCGATTAGAACGCAGCGTCAAGGAAAAGATGAGCTTGATTTCTCCTGATGACAAACCGCTTCCGGCCACCCTAATTAATGCCAGGCCGTTAATTGCTTCTCTAAATGAGTTTTTCAGAAGCAATCAACTTTCGACAATTTTGGATGACACAAACCCCTTGAGCGAAGTTGATAATCTTCGCCGTGTTTCAGTGCTTGGTACCGGCGGAATCAACAGAGAAAGAGCCAGTTTCTCAATTCGTGACGTTAATGCTTCCCAATACGGAAGAATTGATCCGATAAGAAGCCCGGAAGGACCAAATATCGGACTTGTTACCTACCTGGCTTTATATGCAAAGGTTGACGAGTTTGGTTTTATAGAAACTTTGTATAAGAAAGTCGAAAAGGACGGTAAAAAGGCCAGAGTAACGGAAGAGATCGTCTATTTGACTGCAGATGACGAGGAGGATCACTACATTACCCACTCTGGGGTAAATATTGATGAAAAAGGGTATATTACCGACAAAAGAGTTCCTCTCAGGTATAAAGGTAAGTTTATTGAAGGTTCGGCAAATTTGGTTGAATATATTGATGTTACCCCAAGACAAGTAGTCGGAGCTTCAGCCTCGCTCATTCCTTTCCTGGCTAATGATGAAGGTAACCGTGCACTTATGGGTTCAAACATGCAATGTCAGGCTGTCCCGTTGGTTAATCCTGAATCTCCGATTGTTGGGACAGGAATGGAGGGCGAGATTTCTGAGGGAATGCAAAGAGTGATTAAAGCAAGACATTCCGGTACGGTTGAGTTTGCAGACGGCGAAAAAGTAGTTGTTAAACTCGATAAAAAAGTCAAAACTGAAGAGCAAGGATCAGACGACATTGAGTTTACAGATGGCGGTGCACGTGAGGTCTATAACATTACCAAATTTAAACGCACTGCTCATTCAACCTGTTACAACCAAATTACCAGAGTGGAGCCGGGTCAAAAAGTTGCCGAGGGAGATCTTTTGGTTGATGGCCCTGCCAGTCAGGACGGAGAACTTGGTTTAGGGCGCAATCTTACCATTGCTTACACCAGCCTTGGAGGTTACGGATTTGAAGACGCTATCCTTATTTCCGACAGGTTAGTCAGGGAAGATTTATTAACTTCGGTTCATATCGAAGAATATGAAGCGGAAGTTGTTGATACCAAACTTGGTCCCGAAGAGATTACCAATGACATTCCCAATGTCTCCGAAGCTGAATTGGCAAACTTAGCCTCAGATGGTATCGTTATGATCGGCGCCGAAGTCGGGCCTAACGACATTTTGGTCGGGAAAATTGCACCTAAAGGGGAAACGGAATTAACCAGCGAAGAAAGACTTCTCCGTGCCATCTTTGGAGAAAAAGCCCGTGAGGTTCGCGATACGTCTTTGAGAGTTCCCCACGGTGAACGCGGGACTGTGGTTGACGTGCAAATTTTGGACCGTGATAAAGGTGACGAGTTGGGGCCTGGTGTCATTAAGAAAGTTATTGTCAGAGTCGCTCAGATCAGAAAGATTACGGTCGGAGACAAAGTCGCAGGAAGACATGGAAACAAAGGTGTTGTCAGCAAAATCATGCCCGTTTCAGACATGCCTTATCTGGCAGACGGCACACCCGTAGACATTCTTATTTCACCCCTTTCTGTTATTTCCCGTATGAATCTGGGACAGCTCATGGAGGCTCATCTTGGTTGGGCGCTTAGGACAGAGGGAATCAAGGGTGCGCTCCCGGTTTTTGACAAGATTGGAGCAGACGTGATTGCTGAAGAGCTTAAAAAGGCAGGCCTTCCGGTTAACGGAAAAGCCAGACTCTATGACGGCAGAACAGGTCAGGCTTTTGGAGAAGATACAGTCGTAGGGGTGGGTTATATTATGAAACTTATCCACATGGTGGAAGACAAGACCCACGCCAGATCCACAGGTCCTTACTCTTTGGTTACTCAGCAACCTTTGGGAGGTAAGGCCCAGATGGGAGGTCAGCGTCTTGGAGAAATGGAGGTCTGGGCACTTGAGGCACACAGAGCCTGCCATACTTTGCAGGAAATGCTTACCATCAAATCTGATGATATTTTGGGACGCGCCAAAGCTTTTGAAGCCATAGTTAAAGGAACTGAAATTCCAGAATCTACAATTCCGGAAAGCTTTAAAGTTTTGGTTAGGGAACTTAATTCCTTAGGTTTGGCCGTAGATCCGAAGGGTGCAGTCATAGCTAAAGAGGTTGAAGAAGAAGTGGCCCCCGAGGGTATAGAGTTAGCAAAAGCTGCCGGGGCGGAGATTGTAGCCACAGACGAACTTTTGGAAGATAAAAGTCCCATGGAAGTTGAGGAGGTTTTAAATTAAAATAGCAGATTCATATGGAACAATTAGCAGATCTTAAAAATTTAACAGATTTCAAAAGCCTTGTTATTACGTTAGCCTCTCCGGAGGAGATTCGTGCATGGTCTCGCGGTGAAGTGACCAAGCCGGAAACTATTAATTACAGAACGCTGAAGCCGGAAAAAGACGGTCTTTTTGATGAAAGGATTTTCGGACCCACCAAAGATTGGGAATGTTACTGTGGAAAATATAAGAGAATCAGATACAAAGGGGTTATTTGTGATAAATGTGGAGTCGAAGTAACTGAGGCCAGAGTCAGGCGTGAGAGAATGGGTCATATTACTTTGGCCACGCCGGTTGCTCACGTTTGGTTCTTTAAAGGAGCGCCCAGCAAGATCTCTTTACTTTTAGGAGTGGCTCCGAGGGGAATCGAACAGGTAATTTACTTTGCCAGATATTTAGTTACCGAAGTTGACGAAGAGAAAAGAAAAATTGCCCTGAAAAATATACAGGAAGCCAGAGAGGAAAGCTTGGCTGATATCGCTGAAAACTTCAAAGGCAGGCGCGATGCACTTAAGGTTGAAGAAAACGAAGCCAAAGATAAAATTAAAACAAAAATTAAAGACAAAGAACAGGCATCGTTGGCCATGGCCGAAATTGAACTTAATTTGCGCAAGAAAGAAGCAGCGCTATCTGAAGAAGAGAAAAATACTGAGTCAAGGACCAACCAGCTTTTTGAAAACTTAACTGTCATTATAAAGGGCTTAAAACCGTTAAGTATTTTGAGCGAGGAAGAATTTGATGAACTATACGAACATCAGGCTACGGACTTCTTTACAGCCAAAATGGGAGCGGATGCCGTTTTGGAAGCCATTAACAAGATTAATCTTGAAGAGGTTTCAAAGGAACTTCGTGAAGAAATTAATTCTACAAAGGGTGGAAGTTCAAAATATATAAAGATTGTCAAAAGACTTAAACTTGTTGACGGACTTAAGCGTGCAAAAGTTAATCCGTCTTGGATGATTATGAAAGTTTTGCCGGTTTTGCCTCCGGACCTTCGTCCTATGGTCCAGCTTTCAGGAGGCCGTTTTGCCACATCCGATCTCAACGATCTGTACAGAAGAGTTATTAACAGAAACAACAGACTTAAGCATCTCATCGGTTTGGGAGCGCCTGAAATAATTCTTAGAAATGAGAAGAGAATGCTTCAGGAGGCCGTTGATTCTTTGATTGATGCATCACAGAGAAAGGCTACCAGAAAATCCCGTGGCAGACAGCCATTAAGATCTCTTTCTGACATGCTTCGTGGAAAGCAGGGAAGATTCAGGCAAAACCTTTTGGGTAAACGTGTCGATTATTCGGGTAGAAGCGTTATTATCGTCGGGCCCGAACTTAAACTTACTCAATGCGGACTTCCCAAGGACATGGCCCTTGAAATGTTTAAACCCTTTGTCTTAAGAGAAATGATTGCCAGAGGAATTGCCCCTAACGTTAAAAGTGCCAAAAACATGCTTGAAAGACGCCCGCCGGAAGTGTTCGATATCTTGGAGGAAATTACCAAAGACCATCCGGTACTCTTAAACCGTGCTCCGACACTGCACAAACTGTCCATCCAATCATTTTACCCGGTACTTATTGAAGGAAGTGCCATTAGGCTCCATCCGGCGGTTTGTAGCGGATTTAATGCCGATTTTGACGGAGATCAGATGGCTGTACACGTTCCTTTGAGCGAAAAAGCTGTTGAAGAAGCGAGAACATTAATGCTTCCTACCAACAACTTATTGAAGCCTTCAGACGGAGGTCCGGCAGCAACACCTTCCAGCAAGGAAATTGCTCTCGGAGCGTTTTACCTGACATCCGAAGATGCACGACTGGATGCGTATCCGACAATTTTTGCTGACAAAGAAGAAGCTATTTTTGCACAACAAACCGGAAAAGTTGATATCAGGCAAAAAATTAAGGTCAGAATTGGTAAAGAAATTGTTGAGACGACCATTGGCAGACTCCTTTTTAATGAAGTTTTACCGGAGAATTTTGACTACATAAATGAATCAGTCACCTCTTCAGTAATCAAATCGTTATTTGTGAAGGCTTATGAGACTGTTTCGAGAGAAAGAGTTACCCAACTTGTTGACGATATCAAAGACCTGGGATTTTTCGGAGGCACAATTTCCGGTATCTCATTTGGTATTTTTGATGCTAAAGTTTACCCACAGAAGGCAAAAGTATTAGAAGAAGCTGACAAGAAAGTTTCCGAAATTGAAGAAAACTTTAACCAAGGCCTTATCACCGCTGAGGAAAAAAGACGCTTAACTCAGGAAGTTTGGATCGATGTTTCTGAGGATTTGGCAGATAAGACCTGGAATGAAATGGAACCGACAAATCCGATCCGCATTGTTATTGACGCCAAAGTTGGACGTGCATCAAGGGACCAGGTTAAGCAGTTGGCCGCTATTCGTGGTTTGGTCGTTGACCCTATGGGTAAAATTGTTGAACTGCCTATTAAGAGCAACTTTAGGGAAGGACTTTCGGTTTTTGAGTACGTTACATCATCCCGTGGTTCCAGAAAAGGACTTACAGATACAGCCATCAAGACCGCCGATGCAGGTTATTTAACAAGACGCTTAGTAGACGTTGCCCATGATTTGATAGTCAGACTTCCGGATTGCGGTACCAAAGAATCCCAGGAGATCAGGAAGGATGTCAGATCCCAATCCTTCGCCGCCAGAATTTTCGGAAGATTTACAGCCAAAGACGTAATTGGTAAGGATGGTAAGACGGTTTTAGTTCCTGCAGGGGAGATAATTAGTCAGGAAATGGCCAAAAAGATTGACGAATCCGGAATAGAATCTGTTTTTGTTAGATCACCCCTTACTTGTCAGGCAAGACATGGTATTTGTGCTAAATGTTATGGTTGGGATTTGGGTACAAAAAACTTGGTCGAAATCGGAATGCCTGTCGGAGTCGTTGCAGCTCAGTCAATCGGTGAGCCCGGAACCCAGCTTACACTTCGTACCAAACACTCTGCCGGCGTGGTCGGAGTCGACGTGACCCAGGGTCTTCCCAGGGTTGAGGAGCTTGTTGAAGCACGTCTTCCCAAAGTAGTCTCGGCCCTTTCTGAAATTACCGGTAAAGCCAGAGTTTCTGAAACTGACGAAGGTTGGAAAGTTGTCATTACTTCCAAAGGTACACCAAAAGAAGAAAAAGAATATATTATCCCCAAAACTTTGGAATTGGCAATTGAGGACGGAGAGTTAATCGATGCCGGCCGTGCTCTTGCCAAAGGTGCGCTTGATATCAAGGACATCCTTTCCATCAAAGGTTTGAGGGCAGCACAGGAGTACATAGTTGATGAGATTCAAAAAGTTTACGAATCCCAGGGCATTCCTATAAACGACAAGCACGTTGAAGTTATTGTCAGAAAAATGAGCGATGAAGTGAGAATTGTCACCACAGGAGACACACCTTTCCTTCCCGGCGAGTTGACATCGCGCGCGAACTTTAATGAAGAAAACGAAAAAGTATTGGCAGCCGGAGGCGAACCTGCAAGTGCACAACAAGTTGTACTGGGTATTACCAGGCGCGCGCTTTACACTGATAGCTGGCTTTCCGCGGCATCATTTGAACAGACCACGGATGTGCTTACAGAGGCCTCACTTTTGGGACGCGAAGATAGGCTTATAGGTCTAAAAGAAAATGTTATTATAGGTAGGCTTATCCCAGTATCTCCTGAGAGAGCGCAAATGACTCAAGTTTAATATGCCAACAGTAAATCAATTAGTCAGAACCGGCAGAAAAAGAATTCTAAGAAAGACCAAAACCACGGCTTTAAAGAGGTGGTTTAATGCTAAAACCAGAAAGTTTTCTGATTCACACTCTTCTTTCAAACGAGGGGTTGTCTTGGCTGTGCGTACGATGACACCTAAAAAGCCTAACTCTGCTCTGAGAAAAGTTGCCAGGGTACGCCTTTCCAATAAACAGGAAGTTACTGCTTATATTCCCGGTGAAGGACATGAACTTGCCGAGCATTCAATTATTATGATCAGGGGAGGGCGTGTTAAAGATCTCCCGGGTGTCAAATATCATGTAGTTCGCGGAAGATATGATACAACCGGGGTAAGCGGGCGCCAAGGCGGAAGAAGTAAGTATGGTGCCAAGAAAGGAACACCTACAAAATAACAAAATGGCAAGAAGAGGAACCATCAGACCAAGAGAAATTCCAGCAGATCCACTTTATGGAAGCAAGCTGGTTACAAAACTAATAAATCGTAGCATGATTGACGGTAAAAAATCCGTTGCCAGGCACGAAATTTACGAGGCTTTTGAGATGATCAAAGAAAAAGCCGGCACCGACCCTTTGAAAGTCTTCAATCAGGCACTGGAAAACATTAAACCGACAATGGAAGTACGACCAAGGCGCATTGGAGGTGCGGCCTATCAAGTTCCCCAACCGGTTCGTGGCATTAGACGTGAATCTTTAGCTATCAGATGGCTTATTACTGCAGCCAATGCCAGATCTAATTCAGAATTCCATACTTACAGCGCGAAATTAGCTGCTGAAATCATGGATGCGGCCAGCGGTGAGGGTGCAGCTGTGAAGAAAAGAACGGATATGGAGAGGGTGGCCGAGGCCAATAAAGCCTTTGCTCACTTTAGATGGTAAACCAGTTTACTTTTGGAAGTTGTGTCTTTTGCTAGTGCAGAGTTCCCCATTTAGAATTTAGCATTTAGCATTTAGAATTTATTAATATATGGCAGAAGTAGCAAAGAAAAAGGCGGCAATAGTTATGACTGCGACTGAAGATCGCAATGTTTCCTATGAAAAAATTAGAAACATCGGGATTATTGCGCACATCGATGCCGGAAAAACCACCACAACAGAAAGACTCCTCTTTGAAACAGGAAGAACTTACAAATTGGGGAATGTGGATGAGGGAACCACTGTAACCGACTGGATGGCCCAGGAAAGAGAGCGCGGCATTACTATCGTTTCGGCAGCTATTACCGCTTTTTGGGATATCAAAGACAGTACTTCCGTTGAGGCCGGACATTACAGAATTAATATCATTGATACTCCCGGCCACATCGATTTTACCGCTGAAGTTGAACGTTCCCTCAGAGTTTTAGACGGCGCTCTTATGGTTTTTGATGGTAGAACCGGAGTTGAAAGCCAATCCGAAACCGTTTGGAGACAAGCAGACAAATACAATGTTCCCAGGATTTGCGTTCTTAACAAATTAAATTTAATTGGAGCCGATTTTGAGTCTTCGATTAAGTCAATTAGGGAAAGACTCAGGGCCAATGCTTCACCGGTTATTGTTCCTATCGGTTTGGAACATGAACACAGGGGTGTAGTTGATCTTGTAAAAATGAAAGCATTTACCTATAAAGACGTAACTGACCACGCCTTGACTGAGGAAGAAATCCCGGCAGATATTCTCGAAACAGCCAAAAAATATAGAGCCGAGCTCATTGAAAAAGTTTCAGAGTTTGATGATGAAGCTTTAAATATGTATCTCGAGGGCAAAGAGCCCGATGAGGTAATTCTTAAAAGAGCAATCAGAAAAGGTGTCATAACAGGCAAATTCTTCCCGGTGTTCGGTGGAGATAATCGTACGGCAGAAAGTCAGCTTTTGCTGAATGGAGTTGTCGAGTATTTACCTTCCCCAATTGATCTGCCTCCCGTTCGCGGAACAAATCCCAAAACCGGCGGCGAAGAAGTCAGGGAAAGAAAAAATGAAGCTCCGATGAGTGCCTTGGCTTTTAAAGTCATGACAGACCCCCACGTCGGACGTTTGGTTTACATGAGAGTTTATTCCGGGTCTATCAAGGCCGGTCAGGAAGTTTACAACGCTTCAAAACAGAAAAATGAAAGGATTGGTAAATTAGTTCTTCTTCACGCGGACCAAAGAGAACTTATAGAAGAAGCTTTTGCAGGAGAGATTGTCGCTGTTGTTGGAGTTAAAGAGACTTCAACCGGTGACACCATTTGCGACCCTGCTCATCCAGCGATTCTTGAATCCATTTCATTTCCGGAACCGGTTATCTCTTTGGCAATCGAACCTGCAACAAAAAGCGATCAGGAAAAAATGGGTATTGCTCTAAATAAGCTTTCCGATGAAGATCCGACATTTAGAATTAAAAGCAACGCAGAAACCGGACAAACAATTATTAGCGGAATGGGAGAGCTCCAGCTTGAAGTTTTGGTCGACCGTATGAAGAGAGAGTTTAACGTTATTGCCAATACCGGTGCGCCTCAAGTCGCTTACAAAGAAACAGTTAAAAAGATTGGTGAAGGGGAGGGTAAATACATCAGACAAACAGGAGGTCGTGGACAATACGGTCACTGTCTACTGCGTCTTGAGCCTTTGGGTAGAGGTGAGGGATTCGAGTTCAAAAGCGAAATCAAAGGTGGGGCAATTCCCCAAGAATATGTCCCGGCCATTGAAAAGGGTATCAAGGAGAAAATGGAAAATGGCGTCATGGCAGGCTTTCCGATGGTCGATATGCGGGCGGTTGTTTACGACGGAAGCTACCACGAAGTTGATTCTTCAGAAATGGCCTTTAAAATTGCCGGTTCAATGGCACTTGAAGACGCGTTCAAGCATTCCGAGCCCATACTTCTTGAGCCTATTATGAAAGTCGAAGTCTTTACTCCGGGTGAATATATGGGAGACGTAATTGGTGACCTTTCCAGCAAACGTGCCCAAGTTTCCGGAAGTGAAGAGAAAGCAGGCGAGACCGTTATTTATGCACAAGCTCCGCTTTCCGAGCTTTCAGGATATGCAACCAAACTTAGATCTCTTACCCAAGGGAGAGCAAGAGCTTATGTAGAACCGTCACACTATGACGAAGTTCCATCCCACATTGCAGCCCAGATAGTTGCGAAGAGCGGTAAGGTTGAAATGCCCAGAGGCTAAAAATACTATTGACAGGCACGATTAGCCTCAGCTATAATTCAATCTCCGGCAAGGAAATTAACCCTTGTAAGTTAAAAAAGTCGGTAATATAATATATACCTATGGCAGGTGAAGCAAAACAAAAATTTGAGAGAGCAAAACCACACGTAAATGTTGGAACAATTGGTCATGTTGACCATGGTAAAACAACTTTAACTTCAGCCATCACTATGGTTTTGGCCAAAAAAGGCCTTGCACAAGCCAAGAAATACGAAGATATTGACAGTGCTCCGGAAGAAAGAGAAAGAGGAGTTACAATCAATCTTTCCCACCAAGAATACGAAACAACTAAGAGGCACTATGCCCATATTGATGCCCCGGGTCATGCTGATTACATCAAAAACATGATCACCGGTGCAGCTCAAATGGATGGAGCAATTTTGGTTGTTTCAGCAGCCGACGGTCCAATGCCCCAGACCCGCGAGCATGTTATTTTAGCCAAACAGGTTAATGTTCCTGCAATTGTAGTTTTCCTTAACAAATGCGACATGGTTTCCGACCCCGAACTTATTGATTTGGTCGAGGCAGATGTAAGAGAACTTCTTAAAAAATACGGTTACCCGGGAGATGAAGTTCCGGTAATTAGAGGAAGCGCTTTGAAAGCTATTGAAGGCGACGCAGAAGCCGAGAAAAAGATTGAAGAATTAATGGAAGCTGTCGATACCTATATTCCTGATCCTGTCCGCGAAATCGACAAACCTTTCTTAATGGCTGTTGAAGATGTATTTACAATTCAAGGACGCGGAACTGTTGTTACAGGTAGGGTTGACAGAGGTATTATCAAAGTCAACGAAGAAATTGAGATAGTCGGACTTAAAGAGACTCAGAAATCGGTTGTTACAGGTCTTGAGATGTTTAGGAAGACCCTTGACGAAGCTCAAGCAGGCGACAATGTCGGAGTATTGCTTCGCGGAATTGAGAAAAGCCAGGTTGAGCGCGGTCAGGTTTTAGCCAAGTCGGGTTCATTGACACCTCACACAGATTTTGAAGCTGAAGTTTATATCTTGAGCAAGGAAGAAGGCGGACGTCATACACCATTCTTTAGCGGTTACAAACCCCAGTTTTACATTAAGACTGCAGACATTACAGGAGAAGCCACACTTCCGGAAGGAATCGAGATGGTCATGCCCGGAGACAATGCCAAGATGACCGTTAAACTTATTCAGCCTGTGGCCATGGAAGAAGGATTCAGATTTGCAATCAGAGAAGGTGGACACACCGTAGGTGACGGAGTCATAACCAAGATCCTTAAATAATTGCGCCAAGGCGGCGGAAGCACATTAACCTTAAGATGGCAAGCTCAAGACTTAGAGTAAAACTCAAAAGTTACGATCATAGAGTAGTAGATGAGGCGGCAGCAAAAATAGTCGATACCGCTCTAGCTACTGGTGCAAAAATTGTAGGACCAATTCCACTCCCTACAAAAAGAAGCATGATGGCCGTCAAGGAATCTCCATTTACAGACAAAGACGCGCAGGAACATTATGAAGTTCTGGTGCATAAAAGACTTATCGATATTATTGATCCCAGTGCGCGCACAGTTGATTCCCTTGGGAATTTAGATCTTCCGGCGGGCGTAAGTATCGAGATCAAGATGTAAGCCTCTTGGCTTAATTATTTAAATTTAATTCCTTTCAAGTTCACCTTACAAGATAAAGGACTATCCACCACGATTGAGGCTCTCCAAAAATAGTTAAAGATTTTAATTGGTAAAATAGGCTCAAAATATTTTAAATACGGCCTTAATTTTTTAGCCAATCCCCAAACAAATTTTGGTACCTCAATTTTTTTATATTTCTTGTTTTTGGAGATATAAATTTTTTCAAATATTTCCGCCAACGTGAGGTTTTCTGCGGCAAAGGAAATCACCTGCGGACTCATCTGCGAAGACTTAAGTATAAATTTTACTGCGTCATCAACATAGATCAAAGCTACTTTCCCGGGCCAATCTAGCCTCGCAAAAAGGGACTTTTTGTCTACAAGCTTTCTCAGAAAATTTAAAAAACTATTTTTTCTCGGATTTTCTCCCCAAACAGTCGGAAGTCTTATGATTGTCAATTTAAAGCCCTTCTTTTTAGATTCTGTAATAAGTATTTTTTCGGCTTCAAGTTTTGTTTTGCCGTATTTGTTGTTAGTGTACGGCTCGGTATTATTATCTATCGGCTTTTGGGTATCTCTTCTACCGGAAAAAATTGCCTGAGAGCTGGTAAAAATAAAATGTGTGTCCGGTCCCAATCGGGGGAGAGCTTTTAATAAATTCCTTGTTCCGATATCGTTGCATTTTTGATTGCGCTTTGAAGTGTCAGTGGCGGCCGCAAGATGAAAAATAAGCCTTGAGTTCTTTGGTATTTTCTCAAGCCCCTTGCCGGTTGCTAAATCGTGCTTTTTTGCATCCAGAATAAACACCTTTTCACCGGGATGTTTTTGCTTGATTAAGGGTAAAAGTTTTTTGCCGATGAATCCCGACGCGCCTGTTATAAGTATCATGTTTTAGCAGTATAATACTTCCGCATGCCGGCTAAAATAATTAAACATAAGTGGTTTTTAGTCTGTCTTGTTTTGGCCGTTTTTCTGGCATTTTTTAGAAATACACAAGGCACATGGCAGCAGGACAATTATGTAGGATATGCAGAGCACCTACCTTCAGACATAGGTCAAATATCCTTTTTTGATTCGAGGTTGCTTCCCGGTCTCCCGATTTTAATTTACATTTTGCATTATTTGGCGGGAGATTTTTATGTTGCAGGTTATTTAATTACATTTTTGTCGTTTATCGGTTCTTACCTACTTTTATATAAATTAACCAAATCAAATTTGAGTTTTTTGCCACTGGTGTTTCCTCCTATACTTTTAAATCTTGCTTCGCTAATAGACACGGAATATCCGTTCATTTTTTTATTGATTCTTGGCTACTCTTTAATAAAAGGCAGGCGTTATAATTTGGCCTTTCTGGTAATCGGCATTTCAGTTTGGTTTAGGCTCGCGGGAGTAGCTGTTATGGCTGGAGTTTTTGTTTATATGCTATTAAAAAAGGAATTCCGCAAGGTTTTTGCAGGCTTGTCGTATTTTTTAATGCCAGTACTTTTACTTTCTTTATACAATATCCATTTTTTTGGATATGAAAATCCTTTTTATCAGCTTTTCGCCTATCAAGCGCTGCATCCCGAAAGAATAAGTTTTGGGGCAATACAGCTGGTGCAGGATTTGATCAGGGCCATAAGGTGGGGTTGGTACAAGATTTTTATCTCAGGATTTTTTTACGTGATTTTCTATGTTCTAATGTACATTAAAACATTTAAAACAAAAGGCCTCGAATTTTGGATTATTACCGGTCTCTACCTTTTTACCTTGAGCGTAAATCTGGTTCCTTTTTTGGAAAACTTGGGAAGGTATCTTGCCCCTGCGGTGCCATTTTTCTGGCTTGTACACTACAACAAACTACAAAGGAGTGCGCTCGCAGTAGCAGCCATTATTGCCTCGTTTTTAGTGGTTATTGTCTGAAATCCACTTGATACTCAACTTGCATAAATATTATATTTAGCTATGAGTAAAGAGTTGTCCCTGGACGTGGCTGGCATTATCGAAAAGCACCTCTCTTGGGACAAATACTTAGGATGTGATAGCCAGGTGGCTATGAAGGCATTTGAGTTATACCAGGAACGGCTGGCCGAAGGTAGAGACGGTACTCCGGATGAGGACTGGCAGAAGGCGGAAGATTTGGTTAGGGAAGAATTTGCTATGGAATTTTTGGAAAAAACCGCCCCACGGCTTGCGTAGGCATATCACTTCTGATATAATTGCCGTCATAACAATATGGTGGTTATGATCAAAGTCAGCCACAAAGACAGTCTTCGCTAGGTAGCTTCAGGAAAGCGCCTCGAGAAGGCGCCTTTTGTTTAATGCCTGTTCGACTCGTGAGAGCCGGATCTGGGTTCACAACAAGCATGATTAATACTATTTTAGGTTCGAAAGGTGTAAATAGTCAGACCTTTGTACAAGGGTTTAGGATTCCCGTTACCAAAGTAATGGCGGGACCTTGTGTCGTGACTCAAATTAAAAAAGTCGAAAAAGACGGTTACTACGCAGTCCAACTAGGTTTTTCCTCAAAGAAATCAAAAAACACCTCAAAATCACTCCAGGGACATTTAAAAGAAACAGCAAAGGAACAAAAATTTCCAAAAGTTTTAAGAGAAATCAGGTTGGATAAAGAGCCGGAATTTAAAGTTGGCGATGTTATCAAAGTATCCGAGGTTTTGAAGCGCGGAGATATTATCGCTGTAACCGGAATTTCTAAAGGAAAAGGATTTGCCGGTGTTGTTAAAAAGCACCATTTTAAGGGAGGACCCAGGACACACGGACAGAGCGATCGTGAAAGGGCTCCGGGATCAATCGGGCAAACAACCACTCCGGGTAGAGTTTACAAAGGCAAAAAAATGGCCGGAAGAATGGGGACAGAACAAGTAACTATTAAAAATTTGCACATTATTTCGGTAAATGAAGAAACCGGTGAGATCGAAATTTCCGGACAAGTTCCCGGAATAACAGGCGCGATTTTAACAATCAGGAAGATTAAATCCGGAAGCTTAAAAGATTTGGAGAAGGAAACAGTAGCTCAAGTGGTTGAGGGTGAAGCCCCTGCAGAAGGTCAGGCTGTAGCTGAAGAAAAGGCCGGGGAACCGGCAAAACCGGAAGAAGCTAAACCTGAACAACAGGCACAAGCATAAACAGAGTTTTTTAAGATAAAAATATGAAAGTACAAACATTCACATCTAAAGGTACCAAGATAGAAGACACAAATTTGCCTAAGGAGTTTAGTGTAAAAGTAAACTTACCTCTTTTAGCACAGGCTTTGTATGTTTACGAGGAAAGAAGCCATGTGGGTTTGAGGAAGACTAAAACAAGAGCTGAGGTTTTGAGAACAACCAAGAAACTCTACAGACAAAAAGGAACTGGTGGTGCCAGGCATGGTAGCCGCAGAGCCCCCATTTTTGTCGGTGGCGGAGTTGCCTTGGGACCAAGGCCGGTCAGAAGAGTCTTGAATCTGACCAACGACATTAAAAGTAAAGCCAAATTTATGGCTTTCGCATTAAAAGCCAATGAAGGAAAACTGATTTTTGTTTCCGGAATTTCCAAATTAGAAAAAACCAAAGCCGCAGGCGAACTTGTCGATGCCTTAAAAAAGGCGGTCAAAGCCAAGAGATTTACTTTTATTTTAGCCAACAATGCCTCAGGCAGCATTAAAGTTTTACGAAACTTGGTTGATGCCTCCTGTCTTCTCTACAAGGACGTTAGCGCCCTGGATATTTATAGGGGTGGAACAATAATTATGGATGAGGAAATCTTTGCTGAAAATAAAGTCAGCGGGAGTAAAGAAGCAACCAAGAAAGCAAAAACAGTTAAGAAAGTCGCAAAAAAGGAAATTAAGAAATAACCATGTTAAAACCGATTTTTACAGAAAAAAGTCTAAGAGAAGCCAAGAACGGAAATTACACCTTTCAGGTTTCGGTAGGCATGGATAAAAAACAAATAGCTGCCAAAATTACCCAACTATTTGGCGTAAAAGTAATTGATGTAAGAACCATGAAGGTCGGACCGGAAAAAGGTAGAAACGCCCGCGGTAGGAATTTTTCTATTCAGGCCGTTAAAAAAGCTGTAATCACACTTAAAAGCGGGGACAAGATTGATGTTTTCGAAGAAAGCAAAAAATAATTAATTTATGAAAACTTTAAAAAGCATATTATCTAAAAAATCAGGAAGGTCAAACGGACGTGTTACCGTCAGACACCAGGGTGGTCGTGAAAAAAGATTTTTGCGTGAAGTTGATTTTAGGCGCGACAAAAAGGATATTTGGGGAGTTGTTGAGAAGATTGAATACGATCCCAACAGAAACGCCGATATCGCGCTAGTTATTTACGAAGACGGTGACAGACGTTATATCATTAGCCCGGTAGGCCTTAAAGTCGGATCTAAAGTAATTGCCTCCGATGTTGCCCCGACCGAAGCCGGTAATGCATTGCCTTTGAGGGTTATTCCCGTAGGAACCCCGGTTCACAATATTGAAATTACACACGGAAAAGGAGGCCAAATGGTCAAAGGTGCCGGAAATGTTGCGATGATATTCGGAAAAGAGGAAAATTTATCTACTGGAAAAACAGGTTGGGTTTTGGTTAAACTACCCTCTGGTGAAATAAGGAAGTTTGACCCTGAATGTGTGGCGGTAATTGGCCAGATTGGGAACGTCAATGCAAAAAATAGAAAATTAGGAAAAGCAGGACGTGTTAGGCATATGGGTAAAAGGCCGCAAGTTCGCGGTGTGGCTATGAATCCCCACTCCCATCCTCACGGAGGCGGAGAGGGTCGAAGCGGTGTTGGTATGAAGTATCCGAAGACTTTTTATGGAAGAAAAGCTGTTGGTAAAACGAGAAACAAATCCCGTTACTCCAACCGCGTGATTGTTCAAAGAAGAGGAGGAAAATCAATTTTAGGTTAAAAATAATATGGCAAGAAGTTCTAAAAAAGGGCCGTTTGTAGACCCGATACTAGTCAAAAAAGTTGAAAAAGGAATGGGAGCCAAAGAAAGCCCCATTAAAACCTGGTCAAGGAGATCTCAGATCTCCCCGGATTTCGTCGGTAAGTATTTCCAGGTTCATAACGGACGTATATTTATTGATGTCTTTATTACTGAAGACATGGTCGGTCACAGACTTGGAGAATTTTCTCCGACCAGAACATTTAGGGGACATGGAGAAATCGTTAAGAGGACTATGGATAAGACCTAAGATTTTTTATCTGACGACGTAAAAACAAAAAAAATGGAAAAACAATTTATAGCAACACAAAAATATTTACTAATGAGCCCTAGAAAAATCAGGCTTGTTACTGCGCTTGTCAAGAAAATGAAACCGGCAGAAGCGGTCGAAAAACTGCCTTTTGTCCAAAAAAGAGCTGCTATCGAGGTTTCTAAAGTAATCAAAAATGCAATTGCTGCTGCTAAGTTTGCCGGGGTTTCTGAAACCGATCTTGTAATTAAAGAAATTCAGGTCAATGAAGGACCACGTCTTAAAAGAGGCAGAGCTGCAAGTCGTGGCATGTGGCACCCGTTTAAAAAGAGGATGGCACATATCAGGGTTGTCTTGGCAACAAATGCTAAACCAGAAGTTCTGGATTCTAAACAAATAGAGAAAAAAGAAGATGAGGGCGCTAAAGAAGAAATCAAAAAAGTAGAGAAAAAAAGAAAGGAGGCAAAATCTTAATTTTCGGATTTAGATATTCGAATTTAGAATTTAATAAAAATGGGACAAAAAGCTAATCCAATCGGAATGAGAGTCGGAACCTTCCTACCTTGGAAATCAAGATGGTTTGCCGACTCCGCAAGTTTTAAGAATTTCTTGATCGAAGACATAAAAATCAGAGAAGAGCTAACCAAGAAACTTAAACTTGCAGGAGTTACCGGAGTCGAAATTGAAAGATTGCCCAAAAGCATGGTGGTTATCATCACGGTCAGCCGTCCGGGCGTAGTCATCGGACATGGCGGAACCGGAATTGAAGACGTCAAGAAATTTATCCTGAAAATTATGAGCGATGTCAGAAAGAAAGCGGTCAAGGACATTAAAATTGATATCAGAATTAATGAGGTAAAAAATCCCGAGCTTTCGGCATATTTAGTAGCAGATAGAATTGCCGGAGAGATGGAGAGAAGAATTCCTCATAGACGTGCAGTCCAAAAAGCCATTGAAAGAGTTATGGCCGGAGGGGCTCTTGGGATTAAAGTTGTTTTGGCAGGCCGTATTAACGGTGCTGAAATATCCCGCGTTGAAACTTTCCATGAGGGTTCTGTACCCGCACAAACGTTACGTGAGAATATCGATTATGCTCAAATCCCAGCTCTTTTAAAAAGAGGATATGTCGGGGTAAAAGTTTGGATACACAAAAAAGCTGAGGCCTAATTAGAAATTTATTGATATGTTACAACCGAAAAGAAGAAAATATATAAAAGATTTTAGAGGCAGACGTAAGGGTCCTGCTACCCGCGGGAACAGCATTGCCTTTGGTGATTATGGAATGAAAGCTCAAGAGGTTGCCTGGATCACTTCCGCTCAAATCGAAGCAGCCAGGCGCACCATTACCCATTCTCTGAAAAGAGGGGGAAAGGTCTGGGTAAGAGTCTTTCCCGATAAACCCATTACCAGCCGTCCGGCAGGAAAAAGAATGGGTGGAGGAAAGGGCGACATCTCAACTTATGTTGCAGTTGTCAAACCCGGATTGATACTTTTTGAGGTGGCAGGTGCCGATCCGGCGGCCATTAAAGAAGCTTTCAGAAAAGCTTCTGCGAAGTTACCGATTGATATCAAAGTTGTCAGCAGGATTGAAGAATAATTTTAAAAATGAAAAGAAAAGAATTTAAAGAATTAAGATCGAAAACGGCCAAGGAGTTAAGGAAAATTGTTATGGACAAAAAAGTCGAGGCTGAAAAAGCAAAAATGAAAATTTTAAGCGGGAAAGAGAAGAATCTTAAAGTGGCCAGGAATTTCCGATCCGAAATTGCTAAAATACTAACCTTGGCCAGAGAAAAAGACATCATCGAGAGTTTGGAGAAAAAAGTCGAGATTAAAGAAAAAGGAAAGGAGAACGCCTAAAATCACCATAGGGGGTGAGCGTAATCAAATTATGAAAGTATTTACCGGAAAAGTAGTAGGTTTGCAGGATAAAACTGCAACTGTTGAAGTGGAGAGAGTTAAAATCCACCCTCTTTACAAAAAGAGATTTAAAAGGTCAACCAAATATCATGTTCAGGACGAAACCGGAGTCAAGGTTGGGGATATGGTTAAGTTTGCAGATTCCCGGCCATACTCGAAGTCTAAAAAGTGGAAGATATTGCAGGTTCGTGGAAATAAAAAGGAGGCAAAGAAATGATACAACTGAGAACTATGTTAATTCCGGCAGACAATAGCGGCGCCAAGCGCATCCAGGTGATCGGTGTTCCCGGTAGAGTTGGCAGATTTGCAACTTTAGGGGATGTCGTTTTGGGAGTAGTCAAAAGTGCAGATCCGGCCGGGATTGTGACAGATCACGAAAAAGTGAAGGTGTTAATAGTCCGTACACACAAAGAGGTTAGGAGAAAAGACGGAAGCTATATCAGATTTGATGACAACGCAGGTGTGGTTATCGACAAACAGGGATTGCCCAGAGGCACCAGAATTTTAGGACCGGTTGCTCGTGAAGTTAAAGAAGCAGGCTATAACAAAATTGCGTCACTTGCCCGTGAAGTGGTTTAAAAAATATGTTGAAATTTAAAAAAGGAGATACAGTTAAAATAACAGCAGGTAAAGATAAAGGCAGGGAGGGTAAAATCGAAAAGATTTTGCCGGTTGAAAATAAAGCCATAATCCCCGGTGTTAATCTTTACAAAAAACACGTCAAAGGTTTCGGCGACGTTAAAGGCGGAATTTATGACATACCAAGGGCATTGGGTTTTGGCAAAATAGCTTTGGTTTGTCCGAAATGTAAGAAAATGACCAGAGTAGGATTTGGGTTTGCAGGCGAAGAGAAAGTCAGAATGTGTAAGAAGTGTGGAAAGGAAATAGATACCAAATGATAAACAGATTACAGGAAAAATACGAAAAAGAAGTCAAGGCGGCCTTGATTAAGGAGTTTGATATAAAAAACACTTTCGCTGTTCCGAAAGTAGAGAAGGTTGTTGTCAACATGGGTGTTGGCAGTTTGTCCAAAAATCAGCAGGCCATGGATGCTTTGAAAAAAGATTTATCACTAATAACGGGACAATCCCCCTCGGTTAGGAATGCTAAAGTATCTATTGCCAGTTTCTCGCTTAGAGCCGGGATGCCCGTAGGACTTAGTGCCACTCTGAGAGGAGAAAGAATGTATTCTTTCCTGGATAGGTTGTTTTCAATAGTTTTGCCCAGACTTCGCGATTTCAGAGGGGTTTCTGATAAATCATTTGATAAAATGGGAAATTACACATTAGCTTTTTCCGAACACACTGTTTTTCCTGAAATAGACTCGACCAAAAGCGCGAGTGCTCACGGTTTTGAAATAAGCATTGTTACAACGGCTAAGGATAAGGATACGTCAAAAAGACTTTTGGAGCTTTTGGGCATGCCTTTCGAGAAAGGAGAAACTAAATGAGTACAACAGCCAAAGAAGTAAGGGAAACAAAAAAACTTAAATTTAAAGTCAGATACAGAAACAGGTGTAAAATCTGCGGAAGATCCCGCGGGTATATGCGCAAATACGGGCTTTGCCGACTCTGTTTTAGAGAACATGCCCTGAAAGGTGAAATCCCGGGTGTCAGAAAGGCATCTTGGTAATATTGAAAAATGAAAAATAATATGAAACAAACAACAACCAATTATTCGGTAGGAGACTTTTTAATCAGAATTAAAAATGTTGCCATGGCAGGAAATAAGCAGCTTACACTCCCCTCGAATAAAAAATTGGTTGCTATTGCAGAGGCTCTAAAGAAAATGGGCTTTATCGAAACGGTCAAAAATGAAAAGGGGATATTGACTGTTACCCTAACTTTTAAAGACAAAAAACCCAGACTTATGGATTTGAAGCTTATTTCAAAGCCCGGTCTTAGGGTATATATGGGAGCAGACGAGTTGGAAAAAAAGAAAGGACCCTCCGTTTTTCTGATTTCGACACCAAAGGGGATGACGTCATCCATTAGGGCGATTAAGGAAAGAAGCGGAGGAGAAGTGATAGCAGAAATTTTATAATCTTAAAAGATATGTCAAAAATCGGTAAACAACCAGTCACATTACCAGCAGGAGTCACAGCAGAAGTCTCTGGCCATACAGTAACGATAGCAGGTCCGAAAGGAACAATGAAACGCCATTTTGCGCCGGAAATTGCCGTTGTCGTTGAAGATGGTAAAGTAGTTGTCAGCACAAGAGGATCGGGTAAATTTGTCATGTCCCTTTTTGGAACAACAAGAGCACTTATCAATAATGATGTAACCGGAGTTTCCACAGGTTGGAACAAACAACTAGAATTGGTAGGAACCGGTTTTAGGGCAGAAACTTCCGGGGGAGAACTGTCTTTGACAGTCGGTTTTTCCCATCCGGTTAAAATAAAAGCTCCGGAAGGAATTACTTTTAAAGTTGAGAAAAACATCGTTACAGTTGAAGGGCACGACAGAGAGCTTGTCGGACAGGTATCTGCAAATATCAGAGCAGTTAAGCCACCCGAACCTTATAAAGGAAAAGGAATTAAATATATTGATGAGGTTATCAGGCGCAAAGCCGGTAAAGCAGCAGCAGCCAAGACAGGCGGCGCGGCTTAAAAATTAAATTTATGAAAATTTTAAAAATTAAAGCAAAAAGATACACACAGAGAAAAAACAGAGTTCGTGCTAAAATTATCGGCACAACCGAACGTCCGAGACTCTCTGTTTTTCGTTCTAATACTCATATTTACGGACAAATTATTGACGACATAAAAGGCAAGACTTTGGTAGCATTTTCCGATTTGGGGATTAAGGCAAAAGCCAAAGAAAGCAAAACTCAAATTGCGGCCAATGTCGGTGAAGAATTGGCCAAAAAAGCCATAGCCAAGAAAATAAAGAAAGTTGTTTTTGACAGAAACGGATTCAGATTCCATGGCAGAGTTAAAGCCTTAGCCGACGGAGCCAGAAAAGGAGGGTTGGAGTTCTAAGCATATGGGAAACTTTAATAGAAGATCAAACACAAATTATGACGGACCGCCCAAGGAATTTGAGGAAACAGTGGTTCAAATTAACCGTATTTCCAAAAAGACTAAAGGTGGAAACCAAATCAGATTTTCGGCGCTTGTTGTTGTCGGAGACAGAAAAGGAAAAGTCGGGGTAGGACTTGCCAAAGCCAAAGATGTCAGAAATGCCATCAGAAAATCAATTAGCGCTGCAAAAAGAAAATTAATTTTAGTTCCTTTGGTTGGTACAACCATCCCCTATTCGGTGAACGAAAAATTTTCGGCAGCCAAAATTTTACTTAAACCGGCCCCGCCCGGATCCGGTATTATTGCAGGAGGCCCTATGAGGGTTGTTTTGGAAGCAGCCGGTATAAGAGACGCCGTAGGTAAGATTTTGGGAACCAAAAATAAAGTTTCCAATGTTTACGCAACGCTAAAAGCCTTGGATACTATCTCAGAAATGGTTAATACAAAAAGAAAATGAACACACAATTACCTAAAGTCATAGCGAAAAGCAAAAAAAGAGTCGGACGCGGAATGGGAAGTGGAAAAGGTTCCCATACCTCGGGCCGTGGACAAAAAGGACAAAAAAGTCGAGGCACAATCGGAGTTCTTTTTGAAGGAATGAAAATGAGAAAGTCATATCTTAAAAGACTTCCTTTAATGCGTGGAAAGGGAAAATTTCATCCAAAGAAGACCAGAAAACAAAAATACGTTGAGTTCAAAGCCAAAAAATCCGCCCCTAAGAAAGCTTCCAAATAAAATTGTTAGAGAAGGGATTCCGCGTGTGGTTTCAGGATCAGATTTGGGATATAATCCTTATACAATGTTTAATTCGATTGTTAAGTTTTTTGTAAAGGCCTTCAAAACTCCTTCCATTAGGAAAAAACTTTTAATTACGGGACTAATTTTAGTTGTTTTCAGACTTGCCGCGCATATTCCGGCAGCCGGAATAGACAGGGATACGCTTCAAGCTTTGTTTTCAGGAAGCCCGCTACTTTCTCTTTTGGATGTATTTTCCGGAGGAACCTTGGCAAATTTTTCTATTCTGGCCTTAGGACTTAATCCTTACATCAATGCTTCGATATTTTTCCAACTTTTAGGATATGTTGTTCCTTCAATTCAGGAACTGCAAAAAGAGGGTGAGTACGGTCAGGAAAAAATAAACCAATATACCAGACTTTTGACAGTTCCTTTGGCGGCTCTTCAGGCTTTCGGAATGTACGCTCTCCTAAAAGGACAAAATATTATTCCGGATCTCTCACCCGTTGCTCTCTTATCTCTAGTTGTAACCATGACGGCCGGTACCATTTTTGCGGTTTGGCTGGGAGAACTTATTTCCGAATACGGATTTAAAAACGGAGTTTCTTTGCTTATCTTTGTCGGAATCGTTGCCAGACTACCTATCACCTTGGGGCAATCCGTCAGTATTTTTCAATCCCAGGATATTTTAAAGACTATTATCTTTATATTGGTCATCGTTCTAATTGTGGGATTGGTGGTTTTGTTCGGTGAAGCTACAAGACAAATACCAATTCACTATGCCAAAAGAAGAACACAGTCAGGTTTGGTTGCCTCCTCATATTTGCCGATACGACTTAACCAGGCAGGCGTTATACCTATTATCTTTGCGGTATCCTTAGTACTTATGCCTTCGATGATCAGCCAATTTTTGGCCAGTGTCCCCAATGAAAAGATTGCAAATTTTGCTATCGGAGTAAGCGCAAATTTTAATTCCGGAACCCTTTTGTACAATGTTGTTTATTTTCTTATGGTTTTTGGCTTTACATATTTTTACACGGCAGTTGTTTTTAATCCGGAAAAAATATCTGAAGATTTGCAAAAAGGCGGAGGGTTTATTCCCGGTATCAGACCCGGAAAAGAAACAGAAAAATACCTATCCCACGTTCTTTCCAGAATTACGGTTGTCGGCGGTGTCTTTTTAGGACTTATTGCAGTACTTCCTTCACTTTTCCAAAAATCATTAGGTGCCAGCAATTTGGCCATCGGCGGTACAAGTATTTTAATCGTTGTTTCGGTAGTTTTAGAAATCATTCGTGAAATTGAGGGGGAGTTGGTTATGGAAAGGTATGAGGGTTTCAATTAACAATGAATATTGTTTTACTCGGATCCCCGGCATCAGGTAAAGGCACCCAGGCGGAGATTTTATGCCAAAAATTCGGCCTTTTTCATCTCTCTACAGGTGATATTGCTAGAAAGTTGGCAGCGGAAGATCCTAGAATTAAAGAAATAGTTACCTCCGGCAAACTTATTCCCCCGGAGGAAATAACTATGCATGTTTTGGATTTCTTACAAAAAAATAAGCCGGATCTTAAAGATATTTTGTTTGAAGGTTTTCCAAGATTTGTTTCCCAATACGAAGCGCTGGATAATTTCCTTAAGACCAAGGGAGACGATATTGATATAGTCATTTCGCTGGAAGTTCCAATGGAAGTTGCAATCAAAAGAATTTCTTCAAGATGGATGTGTAGTAAATGCGGGCAAATTTATAACACCGAAAGTAATCCGCCTAAAATCTCCGGAATTTGTGATAAGTGCGGCGGGCAATTAATCCAAAGAGAAGATGATAAGCCCGAATCCGTCAAAACCAGGTTCGAATATTATATAAATAATACTAAAGAGCTTATTGATTATCTGGACTTAAAAGGCAAGCTGACAAGGGTCAACGGAGATAGGCCGATTGAAGAAATTGCCAAAGATTTAGAGAAAATAGTTTCTGAGGCTTCGCAAAAATGATTATTCTTAAATCTCCTGACGAAATGCAATTAATGGCTGAAGGCGGCGCCAAACTGGGACGTATCAAAAAATCTTTGGCAGATTCTGTTAAAGCCGGGGTAAGTGCACTGGATATTGAAACTTTGGCAATGAAGTTAATTAAGGATGAAGGTGGACAGCCCTCTTTCACCAAAGAGCCGGGTTACCACTGGGCGACTTGTATAAACACTAACGAAGGAATAGTTCACGGAATACCTACAGCTGACGTTGTCTTTAAGGACGGAGATCTTGTAAGCATCGATGTAGGTCTTTATTACAAGGGTTTTCATACGGACGCTTCAATTAGTGTGGCAGTTAATCCCAATCCTGAGACAAAAAGATTTCTCAATACAGGAAAAGAAGCTCTGGAGCAGGCACTAAAAGCGGCCAGAGAAGGTAATTATCTTTATGAAATTTCGCAGGCTATCGAGAAGGTTATTGAATCCCGAGGATATAACACAATCAAAGCCTTGGTGGGACACGGTGTCGGGAAATATTTGCATGAAGACCCCCAAATCCCCTGTTTCGTGCCTGGAAGAATCGAAGATAGTCCGAAAATCGGACAGGGGATGACTTTGGCGGTTGAAGTGATGTATGCAGCCGGCAGCGACAAAGTTGAAATACTCGAGGACGGGTGGACAATTGCTATGCGGGATGGTAAAATGTCAGGACTTTTTGAGGAAACTGTTGCTATCACTGGAGCGGGAACTAAAGTATTGACGAGATGAAAACCAAGGACGTAATCGAAGTAGATGGTTCTGTGTCGGCAGCCCTTCCTAACACAATGTTCAGAGTTGATCTTGTAGACGGAAGGAGTGTTTTGGCTACTTTAACAGGGAAGATGCGCAGGAACTATATCAGAGTTTTTCCCGGCGATAGGGTTAAGGTTGAAATGACGCCTTACGATGAAGGTAGGGGTAGGATAGTTTATAAATACTGAGGGAATTTGATATAGCTAAGTAAGGAAAGGAATTATATAGTATGAAAGTAATTAGTTCGATTAAAGCCAGATGTAAAGATTGCAAGATTGTTAAGCGCCGCGGCGTGTTATACATCATTTGCATAAATCCCAGGCATAAGCAACGTCAGGGATGACGAAAGCAGCGCCAGGGTTAATTTTTTATAAACAATAAAAATGACAAGAATTGCCGGTATTGATTTACAAGAAAATTGGAAAGTCGACTATGCATTGACCAATATTATGGGTTTGGGTTGGACTCTATCTAAGAAAGTTCTTAAAAATTGCGGCATAGATGTTAAAAAAAGAGTCTCAGATCTTTCGAGTGACGACATTTCCAAAATCAGCACCGAACTTGAGAAATATCAAATTGAAGGAGATTTAGTAAGGGTTGTCCGCGAAAATATCCAAAGATTGCAAGTTATCGGTTCTTACCGGGGTATGAGGCACACCAAAGGGCTTCCGGTCAGAGGTCAGAGAACCAGAACCAATGCACGTACAAAACGTGGGAAGAGAAAGACAATCGGAGCCTTTAAGAAAGAAGCTTTGAGTAAAATGACTGCGGCTAAAAACGAGAAAACGAAATAAAGTTATATGACAACTAAAACCAAGAAAATAAACAGAGAAGTAGGGTTCGGGAGGGTTTATATTTCTGCCTCGTTCAACAATACGTTAGTGACCGCAACCAACATGAAAGGTGAAACTCTAGCTTGGGGTTCATCCGGGGCGGCAGGATTCAAAGGAACGAGACGTGCGACACCCTTTGCAGCTACCACCGCAGTTGAAAAAGTTATTAACAAAGCCAAAGGTGAATTTGGTGTTAACGAAGTAGAAGTTTACGTTAAGGGTCCTGGGGCAGGACGAGATGCGGCACTTCGTGCGATTAAAGCGGCTGGGGTAAAAATTGCATTAATCGCTGATGTCACACCGGTTCCTCACAACGGACCAAGACCTAAGAAAAAGAGGAGAGTATAAAATTATTAATATATGGCAAAATACGTAGGACCAAAAGACAGATTATCAAGACGCGAGGCCTTTGATATTTTTAGTAGTGGGGCAAAGTTGACAAGACTTAATGTTCCGCCGGGAGTTCATGGACCGAAAGGAACAAGAGGCTCTTCTCAATATGGAAAACAGCTTAGGGAAAAACAAAAAGTCAAAAGGCTTTATGGAGTTTTGGAAAAACAGTTCAGAAGGTATATGACAGAGGCCTTTAAATCCAAAGGCAATACGGGAGAAGCGCT
The DNA here is from genome assembly GCA_964606975.1 of uncultured Gammaproteobacteria bacterium. Taxonomy (GTDB): domain Bacteria; phylum Patescibacteriota; class Microgenomatia; order UBA8517; family UBA8517; genus UBA8517. The sequence goes on from CAZSGY010000006.1 coordinate 48,662, forward strand.
TTTAATTAGTCTTGAAAAACGACTTGATAATGTAATTTTCAGGTTTGGATTCGCTCCGAGCAGGCCAGCCGCCAGACAAATAGTTTCTCACAGGCACGTTTTAGTAAATGACAAAAAGGTAAACATTCCCTCTTTCAGTGTAAAAGTGGGAGACGTTATCGCTCTTGATCCTAAAGCCACAAACATTCCCGAAATCAAAAAGGTTCTTGAACAAAAGGATTTTAAGCTTCCATCCTGGCTTGAAAGAAAGGCTTTTGTGGGTAAAATTTCAGCTCAGCCGAAACGTGAAGATATAACTGAGCCTGTCAGTGAGCAAGACATAGTTGAATTCTATTCAAGATGATAGTAGAATACCTAGTCTAAGGTAAAAATATGAACGAGCCAACATTTGAAATCAACAAAGAAAAGAAAGAAACCAATTACGGAAGGTTTGTTATTTCACCTCTTGAGCAAGGATATGGTTTAACCATCGGAAACGCCCTAAGGAGGGTGCTTTTGACATCTCTTCCGGGAGCAGCAGTCACTTCTATTAAGATTGCAGGAGTTAAGCACCAATTTTCAACCCTTGCCGGGATGAAAGAAGATACGGTTGAATTTATTCTTAATCTCAAAAAAGTCAGGTTTTCAGGCAACACAGACAAAGCTGTTAAAGCTACTTTAGAAATCGACAAAGCCGGAGAATTCAAGGCAGGAGATATTAAGGTCAGCGGCGGTCTTTCGGTTGCAAATCCCGAGCTTGTTTTGGGAACAATCAACAAAGGAACAAAACTATCAGCTGAGATGACAGTTGAAAGCGGTTTTGGCTTTTCTCCCGCAGAAGACAGACCCTCCGACACGATCGGTCTTATTCCGGTTGATGCCAGCTTCTCACCGGTCAAAAGAGTCAGCTACAAAATTGAAGAAACACGTGTCGGTAGACTTACCAACTATGACAAGCTTATTTTGGAAGTTTGGACAGACGGAACGATTGAAGCAGAAGATGCAATAACCCAGTCCGCAAAAGTTTTGGTTGGGTACTTTAATCAAATAGTTAATCCCAAAGTAGTTGAGAAAAAAGAGGAAGCTCCTAAAGATGAATTGGGACTCACAGGCAAGCTTTCCGTTGAAGAGATAGGGCTTCCTACCAGAGTTGCTAACGCTTTAATTAAGGCCGGTTTTGAAACAGTAGAGCAGCTTGCCCACGCTAAGAAGGAAGATTTGGTTAAAGTTAGAAACCTTGGTGAAAAGTCCCTCAAAATTGTAGCTGCTGCGCTCGGAACAAAAGGAGTCGAGTTCCTCGCCATTAAGTAAACTTATGAACAAGAAAGTGTTCGGAAGAAAACTTTCCCGTAGTCGACCCGCTAGAGAAGCTCTTTTTACATCTTTAGCAAAAGCGTTGATTATTAACGGAAAAATAGTAACCACCCGTGCAAAAGCAAAGGCGGTAACTCCCGATGTGGAGAAAATGGTCACATTAGCCAGAAAATCGGGAATTACCAGTAGGAGAAAGGTTATGTCTATGCTCGATAACTCCAGAGAGGAAGTTAACATACTTTTCGCTGATATTGCCAAAGCTTTTTCCGAGAGAACGTCCGGTTTTACCAGAATAATTTCACTTCCCAAAAGACGCGGTGACAATGCCCAAATGGTAAGATTGGAGTGGACGGAAAAAATAGGGAATGCAAATCAAAAATTAGAAACTGGCAAGAAAGCAAGCAAGAAAGAAGTAAAAACGGAGAAAAAAGTGAACAAACCGGTATCTAAGAAGACTAAAAAAGCAGTGACTAATTTCTGATTATTAATTACCAATCTATGAAAACATATCAGCCAAAAGAAAGTGAAATCAAAAGAAGCTGGCATTTAGTTGATGCCAAAGACGAGATTTTGGGCCGGATTTCGACCAAAATCGCAGATCTTTTGACAGGTAAAGGAAAATCGACATTCAGTAGGCATATGGATACCGGAGATTTTGTGGTTGTGATCAATGCTGAGAAAGTTGCCGTGACCGGCAGGAAAGCATCGCAGAAACTTTACCAAAGACATTCCGGCTATCCGTCTGGATTTAAGCAAAGAACTTACGATATGGTTATGGAACAAAACCCGGAAAGAATCATTGAACATGCTGTTTCCGGCATGATTCCCGACAACCGTCTCAAAAAAGGAAGAATGTTAAGACTTAAAGTGGTGGTCGGAGATAAAAATCCCTACGAAAAAGAATTTAAGAAATAATGGCAAAAATAAAGAAAATAGATTACATATTTGCGGTAGGCAGAAGGAAAGAAAGCACGGCACGTGTCAGGCTTTACAGAGGCAAGGCAGAAAACACCATTAATTCTATGCCCGCAGCCAAGTATTTCCCGGGTGAGTTATCAGCAAAATTAATGGCCAAGCCGTTTGGTGCAACTGAAACATCAGAAAAATATTATTTTTCCGCCAAAGTTGCCGGGGGCGGAAAAGAGGGACAACTAAGCGCACTTTCGTTGGGGCTTTCCAGAGCTTTGGTAAAAGTTGCACCTGATAAAAACAAACTTGTTTTGAAAAAGCTCGGTCTTTTAACCCGTGACTCCAGAATTAGGCAAAGAAGAATGGTTGGAAAAGGTGGAAAAGCAAGGCGCGCCAAACAGTCTCCAAAGCGTTAAACCTCATTTGTTATACTGTTTTAAGGAATGGAAACAGAAAATAATTCTGAAGTTGGCGAACTCTATCCAATTTCTTTGGAAGAAACGTGCGTAATTGGCAGTATTCTCTATAAGGATTATCAAACTGATGGGACAGAAGGTAATATTAGGGGACATAGAGCAATAGATTCTCTGGTCAAAGCTGTTGATAAAGGTTGCAAAGCCTCAATTATTATTAGTCAGGAAACTGATAAAAAGTTTATCTCTGATTTAAAAGGAAAATTATCAAACCTGGGCGATAAAAGTGAAAATGTTGTTTGGCACATGCAAAGCAAAACCGGTTACAGTGAAGCTAGACGTGAGGCAATAGAGTTGGCAAAGGCGAAATATCCAGAAACACGCGCCTTTATTATGCAAGAGATAGAAAAGGATTTAACTTCAAATTACGATAGTTTTGTAAACAAGCTATCCGATAACAAGATCTTAGTAATGATGAACAGAGGGGTGAATATTCCATACAATGAAAATCCCTGGCAGGATACTAAACATTTAGGGGCAAATTTGCCCAGAGAACAATTTTGGGGAGAAAGACACCAAAATATTGAAATGGCAAACCAAGAAAGTGCTGCCGGATTAACAAAAGAACCTCATTTTTGGGACAGGTTAAATGGTACACGGATAATTAGAAACGAACGGGTTAAAATTGGAGACGTTGAAATAAATCCGACTGACTTAATGCTTCTAAAATATAAATATTCAGATGGTTATTCGGAAGAGGATAGAAAAAATAAAATCGATACATATTCAGCCAGTGTTTATAATTTAGTCCCAATATTGGAATCCCTAGGCGGTGAGGATAAAATAGCCGAAGTTCCTGTAGAATATATTCACTCTGAAGGCCAAAGGCAATTGGAGGAGGGAAACTCGGAGTTTAAAGAAAAAAGATTGGGACATAAAGTCGATTTGCCAGCAATTAATTTTGATATTGTTGCAAATATAAAAGAATGGAAAAAAGAAGGAAGGTGGCCGCAGGTTTTATTGGATGCGCTGAAGACTGACAAAACTTTGGAAATAAAACATTTTGATAAGAATGAATATAGTTTAACAGGAGTTAATAATCCGACTTTTGGTCGGGGTGCTGAGAATTGAACTCAGTTCAGACGCACCCCATGCGCCTATTCTACCGGTGAACTACACCCCGAAATTTTCAGAGAGAGCGGTTCAGCGGCCAAGCTTCGCTTACCGGTGAACTACACCCCGTTTTTCAAACCGCCTCTATTTTACCATGCCTGCGTTAAAATTCCCCATTGAATTTATTTTTCCGGCGTTGTAAAAGATAAGGACATGCCAAAAACAAAAAAACCCGAAATTGAGGCTCCAATTAAACAGGAGGGTGGCACTGCCAAACTTCAGGCAATAAGACTGGCAATGGACCAGATCGAAAAACAGTATGGAAAAGGCTCCATCATGAGGCTTGGTGGCGATTCTGGTGAAAAATACAAAATTGACGTTATCTCTACGGGCTCTCTGGCTGTAGATTTAGCGCTTGGCGTCGGAGGGCTACCTAGAGGCAGAATCATAGAAATCTACGGTCCTGAGGCCTCTGGTAAGACCACACTGGCCCTTTCGGTCGTTGCCGAGGCGCAGAAAGCCGGTGGGCAGTGCGCATTCGTGGATGCTGAGCATGCACTTGACCCTGTTCGTGCTGAGATCCTTGGGGTGGATCTGGATAATCTTCTCATGTCTCAACCCGATACAGGTGAACAAGCTTTGGAAATAACGGAAACCTTAATCCGCTCAGGTGCAATTGATGTTGTTGTGGTTGACTCGGTCGCAGCCCTTGTGCCGCGTGCGGAACTTGAGGGTGAAATGGGAGATTCGGTTATGGGAATGCAGGCAAGACTTATGAGTCAGGCACTACGTAAGCTGACGGGTGCTATAAGCAAATCAAAAACGGTTCTGATTTTTACAAATCAGCTAAGACAAAAAATCGGAGTTATGTTTGGAAACCCGGAAACAACCCCGGGCGGGCTTGCTCTTAAATTTTATTCATCTGTCAGAATCGATCTTCGAAGAATCGAGGTTCTCAAAGACGGCGAAAAGGTAATCGGTTCGCGTCACCGTGCCCGTATTGTTAAAAACAAAGTTGCGCCTCCGCTTCGCGTTGCGGAATTCGACATAATGGAGTCTGAAGGAATAAGCCGGGCCGGTGGAATTTTGGATGTAGGACTGGAACTGGGAATTATTGGCAAAAGCGGGTCGTTCTTTAATTATGGAGATAAACCAATCGCGCAAGGTAAGGAAGCGGCAAAAATGTATTTAAGGGATAATCCGAAAGTTGCCGAAGAAATTGATAAAAAGATACGCGGCATGGTTGCTTCGGGCCAAAAACTTCCAAAAGAAATCGGAGAAGAAGAAAAAGAGGAGTAAACTCCCGGCGTATGCCAACTGTTACCCTACTCAAGTCTCAAAAAAACGGTAAAAGAGTCAATGTTTATCTTGACGGGGTTTTTGGTTTCGGAATTGATCTTGATAATCTCGTTTTGTCTCACATTAAAATCGGAACTGAGCTGACGGATGAAGAAGTTCAAAAAATAGTCAGAAAGGCTGAATTCCAAAAAACTCTTGATAAATTGCTGAGATTTGCGACCATGAGGCCCCGCAGCGAAAAGGAAATTGATGAATATCTTAAGCGCAAAAAAGTTCACGAAAGCATGTGGCGGGATTTGTTTGAAAAATTAAAGCATTTTGAACTTTTGGATGATGCAAAGTTTGCCAAATGGTGGGTAGATCAGCGCCTTGCTTTCAAGAAAATATCTTCAAAAGTTCTAAAGCTGGAACTCCTCAGAAAAGGAATTAAAAAAGAAACTATTGAGAATGTTCTTGAGGAGACGCCAATTGATGAAAAGAAGATGGCAATGGAACTGTTGCAAAAACGTGCTTACAAATGGGAAAAACTAGACCCGAAAACGGCCAGGCAGAAAAAATTTCAATACCTGGCGGGAAAAGGATTTGATTGGGAAGTAATAACGGAAATATTAAAAGCCGATACGCTTAACGATTAATTTGAACTTGTCAGTTTTCAGCTATGTGTGGTAAAATCTAGCTAGAGCTAAAGGAAAATGGTTAAAAGAACTTTATATACAGCTTCTTTCACCGCAAGCCTTATTTAAAGGCGGTTCCTCTTTGGCCCAAAAATTATGAATACACAAGACGAATATAGAGAAAAACTTGCCAGTGTTGCCAAAATGACCCCTGACGAGGCTAAACGCGCACTTCTCGATGAAGTTCAAAAAGATCTGACCGCCGAAGTAGCCAAAAAAATTAGGGCAGCCGAGGAAAAAATTAAAGAAGAGGCGCATGCCAAGGCAGAAGAGATTTTAATTGACGCCATGAAACATGGTGCGACAAATTACACAGCCGAATATACCGTTTCCTCCGTCACTGTTCCAAATGAAGACGCCAAAGGCCGAATCATCGGAGCCGGCGGAAGAAATATCAGGACTTTTGAAAAAGAAGCCGGAGTGGAAATAGAAATCGATGAGACTCCGGAGATAAGGCTCTCTTCGTTTGATTCAATAAGGCGTGAGGTTGCCAGGCGTGCACTGGAAATTTTGATTAAAGACGCCAGAATCCAGCCTTCAAGAATTGAAGAGGTTGTTGCTCAGGTCAGGAACGAAATGGAGGATGTTTTATTGGAGGAGGGAAAGAAAATCACGCATGAATGCGGTGTTTATAATCTGCCGGTAGAGCTTATGCGCATGATCGGACGTTTCAAATTCAGGACTTCCTACGGGCAGAATTTGGGAATTCATACGATTGAAGAGACAAGAATGGGTGTAGCGATTGCCGAAGAGATCGGGGCAAAAGCTGACATTGTTAGGCTGGGATGCCTGCTCCATGATATTGGTAAGGTTGTCACAAACGAAGAGGGTAACCACATCGAACTGGGCGTTAATCTTCTTAAAAAATACGGTATTCCCAAAGAAGTCATTGCCACCGTCGCCGAGCATCATGAAGATAAGCCTTTTAGTAGCAATGAAAGCGTAATTGTTTGGATGGCTGATGCAATTTCCGGAAGCAGGCCCGGAGCGAGGTACGAACCCCACGAGGATTACGTTAAAAGAATGAGTACAATCGAAGAGATTGCCAAAGGTTTCCCCGGAGTCGAAACGACATTTGCATTCCAGGCAGGACGTGATGTTAGGGTAATCGTGAATCCTGATGAGGTTGATGATGACAAATTAACAGTCCTGGCTCACGACATTGCCAAGAAATTGGAAAAAGAGGCCGAATATGCGGGACAAATCAAAGTTTCGGTAATCCGTGAAGTCAGAGCTACCGAGACAACTTCTGCCAAGTAACAATTTTTCTTGACTTTTTTAAAAACTTGCCGTATTCTTGAGACGATATGACGAAAACAGAACTTCTCGACCAGGTTGCCAGGAAATCGCACCTTACCAAAAAAGCTGCAGAAGAGGCAATCGATGTGTTTTTAGACGAGGTCGGGCGTGTTCTCAGTAAAGGGGAAAAAGTAGTTTTGTCCGGTTTTGGAACGTTTAGAGTAATTTCTATGAAGGGAAAAACAGTTAAGATTCCCAAAACCGATAAAATGGTCTCGATCAAGACACACAGACTTCCGAGATTTACTCCGGGTAAAAAACTCAAAAGACAAGTAAGTCGTTAAGGCTCCAAATATTAATTTCTAAATCCTAAATTCCAGTTTTGGTGTTCTTTTTTGAATCTATTTAGATTTTAGTGATTAGAATCTATAGTTTGCTATACTAAGGCTATGGATCGGGCAATCATTGTTGACGGTTTAGTAAAAAAATTTGAAGTTACAGAAAAAGAAGCCGGATTGTCCGGTGCCATCAAGTCTCTTATTTCTCCCAAGAAAAAAATCATACCCGCCCTGAGAGGAATATCTTTTACGGTTCAACCCGGAGAGCTGGTGGGTTTTATCGGTCCGAACGGAGCGGGGAAAACCACAACTCTAAAAACACTCTCAGGTCTTTTGTATCCGACAGAAGGTTTTGTCCAAGTCCTGGAATTTGATCCCTGGACGCGGAACCCTGACTTTTTAAAACAAATATCACTAGTCATGGGTCAGAAAAACCAGTTATGGTGGGATCTGCCGGCAATTGAAACTTTTGAATTGAATCGGGCAATTTACGATATTCCCACACGTACCTATAAAGAAAACTTAAGTGAGCTTGTTGAGCTTCTGGACATAGGCAAACTTATAAATATTCCTGTACGTAAACTTTCGCTGGGTCAAAGGATGAGAATGGAATTAACGGCAGCTTTGCTTCACAAACCCAAAGTACTTTTCTTAGATGAACCGACGATCGGTCTGGATATTTTTGCTCAGGCAAAAATACGCGACTTTATTTATGAATACAACACCAAATACGGAGCAACGATACTCCTAACTTCACACAACATGAACGACCTGACTAATTTGGCCAGACGGGTAATCATTGTTAATGATGGACGCCTTCTTTACGACGGTCCATTTGAAGAATTAATTTCAAAATTTGCCAAAGAAAAATTAATTAAAGCCAGGCTTTCCAATGAAGACAATATCTCCGAATTGGAAAAAATTGGCAAAATTAAAAAACTGACATTTCCGGAAGTTATAATATCAGTTCCCAGAACGGCGGCCGCTGTTGCCGCAGCCGAACTTTTGCAGAATTTTCCGGTTGATGATTTAACAATAGAAGAAATTCCGATAGAAGAGGTAATTAAAAAGGCTTTTAAAAATGAAGTTCGCAAATGAGGAAGTACTTATCAATTTTTAAAATCTCCTTTGAAGAAGAATTCGCCTACAAATGGAATTTCATTCTTTGGAGGTTTCGCAATGTCTTACAGATATTACTGACTTACTTTCTTTGGAGCACGATTTATTCAGATCCCGGTAGACAAATTTTCGGCTACGACAGAGCTAAAATTTTGACTTATGTTTTTGGAATTATGATAGTCAGGGCTCTGGTTTTATCTGCAAGGGCAATGGATGTAAGCCGGGACGTGGCCAGTGGAGATCTATCCAACTATTTGACTAAGCCAATAAATTATTTCGGGTACTGGTTTACAAGAGATTTATCCAGCAAGTTCTTAAATTTGGCTTTTGCCGCTATCGAATTTTTGTTATTGTATCTGATTCTCAAACCGCCGTTTTTTTTGCAGACAAATCCTACCACGTTATTGGCATTTTTACTGAGCATTGTTTTGGCAATTCTTATTTATTTCCTGATACTTTTGCTTGTCAGTGCCATACCCTTCTGGATTCCGGAACTTGGGTGGGGCTCTCACTTTTTGGTTACGATTGTGATTGTTGAAGCACTTTCCGGTACTATTTTTCCGATAAATATTCTGCCCCACGGCTTGCAATCGGCGATTTTGGCAACCCCCTTCCCGTACCTGATTTATTTTCCCGTCCAGATTTATTTAGGGAATGTTGCCGGCTGGTCTCTTTTTGGCGGACTCCTGACCGCTGCCGCTTGGGTTGGAATTCTGTGGGTGTCTCTAAATGTAGTTTGGCAAAAAGGGTTGAAAGTTTACCAGTCTTTTGGCGGTTAAAAAATATGAAGAAAATTAAGAAATATCTAAAAGTTTGGTGGATGATGAGTATTAATTCATTCTCTGTTGTTCTGGGGAAGAAATCTGCCCTGTTTGTTTTTTTGGTCGGAAAAACTTTTCGGTTTATTTTTACTCTCCTTTTTATCTTTTACCTTCTAAAAACAACAAAAGGTTTGGCCGGGTATTCCGAAGATCAAATTATATTTTTCTTTTTAACTTTTTCCGTCATCGATGCCATTACCCAGTTTCTTTTTCGGGAAGTTTACCAATTCCGCCGTATGATAATTAAGGGAGACTTTGATTTGGTTTTGGTCAAACCGGTTAATTCATTGTTTCGTGCACTTATGGGTGGGGCGGATATCGTTGATTTAATCACCATTCCGCCTTTAGTCGGACTTACAATTTATTTTGGGGCACAGCTTAATCCAAGCTTTTTAAACATTCTTTATTACTTATTGCTTTTAATGAACGGTTTTGTGATAGCCACCGCTTTTCATATATTAATTTTATCTTTTGCTATAGTTACTCTGGAAATTGATCATGCAATTATGATTTATAGAGACATAACCACTTTGGCCAAGTTTCCGGTAGATATTTATGGAAAAACGTTGGGTGGGGTATTAACTTACCTTATACCTTTGGGAATTATGTTTACTCTTCCGGCAAAAGCATTGATGGGTTTGTCCACTCCCTTAGGAATCATACTTGCCTTAAGCGTGGGATTTTTGGCAATTTTTCTCGCATTTAGATTTTGGAAATTCGCCCTAACGAAGTATACTAGCGCCAGTAGTTAACTATGAATACTCAAGGGATGTCCGGTCCAAACCGCGACAAATTACTGGTGATCTGTGGTCCGACGGCAACCGGGAAAACCGATTTGGCGATATCTTTGGCCAAAAAATTTAATGGCGAAATTGTTTCTGCAGACTCCCGTCAGGTTTATAAAGGTTTGAATATTGGTACAGGAAAAGATTTACCCAAAGGAGCAAAAATTAAACATCTTTGGATTAAAAGATTCGGCTACTATGAAATTAGAGGAGTAAAGATTTGGGGGTACGATTTGGCAGACCCCCGCCACAGTTTTAGTGTCTCACAATATCTGAAATTTGCTGAAAGAATAATTGCGGATATCGGCAAAAGAGGAAAGTTGCCGATCTTGGTAGGCGGTACCGGCCTATATATTAAGGGAATAATTGACGGAATTCCGACTGTCGATATTCCTAAAAGTAACAACTTAAGAAAAAGTCTGGAAAGCAAAAGCGCTGCCCGCCTTTTTGAAACTTTGGCCCAGATAGATTCTTTAAAAGCTGCCGGAATGAACGCTTCGGACAAGAAAAATCCCAGACGGTTAATTAGGGCAATAGAAATTGCTACCTGGAAAATGAACCATGGAAGACAGGGAGAGTTTTTGGAAAAAAAGATTGCAAAACATGACGTCATGCAAATCGGACTTATCGCAAATGAAGAATATCTAAATCATAGAATTGAACAGCGTGTATCAAAGAGGTTTAGAGAACGGCTCGAAGACGAAATTGCGGAATTACTCAAAAATCATGTCAGTTGGGAAATGCAGTCTATGAGTTCAATGGGATACGGAGAATGGAAAGATTTTTTTGAAGGTAGAAAATCTGAAAAAGAGGTTATTTGCGCTTGGGAACTAGAAGAAAAGAAATACGTAAAAAGGCAGCTAATTTGGTTTAAAAAAGACGAGAGAATAAAGTGGTTTGATATAACAAATAAGAATTATTTCGAAAATGTGGAAAAAACAGTCAGTGCGTGGCATAATAGGCGAAATGAATAGAAAGGTCGACATATCTCACCGGACGATAATTTTCGCTGTTCTTTTTCTCCTGGGAATTTGGTTTTTATATTACATCCGCGGCATTCTATTTATGCTTTTTGTCTCCTTTCTTTTAATGACAATTTTAGAGCCTCTTGTAAAATTGTTTGTCAGACTTAAGATTCACAGAAGTTTGGCAGTAATTATCACTTATATCTTAGTCTTTGGTGTGCTTGGCGGAGTAATCGCCACTATTGCCCCGGTGTTAGTCCGGGAAACATCAAGTTTCATAAGCGCACTTCCTGAATACTTATCAAAAACCAACATTGGCCCATCATTTGACGGCATACTAAGCGGTCTGGCTCAGCAACTGGGCGGAGTTCTGAATTTCACTTTTTCGATTTTTTCCAATGTTTTTTCATTAATCACGGTTTTGGTTTTTTCTTTTTATATGCTTTTGGGTTACAACGGTATCCGAAATCAGGTTATTCTCTTGTTGGGTGAAAAGGGGGGGAAGAAAGTTAACAGGCTTATTTCTTCGATTGAAGAAAGATTGGGCAAGTGGTCCCGCGGACAATTATTGCTGATGTTGGCGGTGGCTGTCGGAAACTATATTGGGTATTTGCTTCTTGGAATCCCGTTTGCTCTCCCTCTGGCGTTATTGACCGGTATTTTCGAAATAGTTCCTGTTTTGGGACCGATTATTTCTGCAATTCCGGGGGTGCTTATTGGTTTTGGAATTTCACCGCTTACAGGCATTGGTGCGGCTGCAGTTGCCTTTATAGTCAATCAACTGGAGAACTATGTTTTGGTTCCTAAGATTATGCAAAAGTCTACGGGAGTATCTCCTCTTTTAATACTTATTTCGATCGCAATTGGGGCAAAGTTGGCAGGGGTTGCCGGGGTGATTATCGCTGTGCCTTTTGTCATTACACTTCAGGTTATTTTAAAGGAATACTCGGGGAAGGGAGAAAACCAATAAAAAATCCCACTTTCGTGGGATTCTCTATACTCTGGAGATTAGTAAGCCAGGTTCTGTTTCTCGATGATCATCCATCTTTCGACGGATCTAAAGATCCGCCAAACCGATAAGGTTTGCTGTCAAATGACAAGCTCTGCTTATCTGTGCCCTCGAACCTCGTCCCGCCTCCCAGATTTCTCCAGGATTTTTAAAAGCTTATTTTCGCCCGTAAAGGGGCGGAACATTCGGAGGTTGCAGCGGGGAGGATTGCCTCTTTTCACTCGTTTCCATTTACCTTTAGGGTAAATGACTCGACATAGTTTCTGTGGCTCTATACTGGTCTACTGAGTCAGCTTTCGCTGTCCCGGTAGTCTCCGCCTTGCGACGGACACCCTGCTTTCTGCTGCCTGGACTTTCCTCTATCCTAAGCCTAAGCTCAGAACAGCGATCATCCTTTCTCCAGAGTGGCCTATTATAGCACTTTGTCCCGGTTTGTATAGCAAAATGATTGACAAAATATTAGTAAATGCTAATATATTTTCTATGAAACAAGCCATCATTTCCTCGTTTGCAAACACAACCCGGCTAAAACTCCTAATTTGCCTTAAAAGCGGTAGTAAAAATGTTACCGAACTTATCGCCAACTGCGGCCTGAGCCAATCCGCGGTCTCCCAGCATTTGGAAAAGCTGAGAGCGGCAGGTCTGGTGACCGGTGTTAGAGATGGAAGAGAAATAGTTTATAGGTTAAGAAGTCAAAAATCTGGTGAATTAGCAAAAAGCTTACTAAATTTTGCAAAGGAGGTGGATAAGAAATGAAAACAAAGAAAATAAAACTTTACTCGACGATGAGCTGTCCTTATTGTCGTATGGAAAAATCCTGGTTGGAAGAAAATAGTATCGACCACGAGGTTGTTTATGTGGATCAAAATCAGGAAGAAGCAATCAATATGGTGAGAAAGACCGGCCAAATGGGGGTCCCCGTTACCGAAATTGAGACGGAAAACGGCGAATCGGAATACATAGTCGGTTTTGACGTACAAAAATTGTCAGAGATTTTGGACATCAAAAACTGATGTAATTTTCTTTTTTGGAAATTTAGGTTTATCATTTATTAGATGGCCACACCCAAAAAAGAAGAAGCGAAGGATGTTAAGATTGTCAATAAATGCACAGGTGGTTCTGCTGGTGCCATTTACGGCTTTGGATTCTTGGGTGCTTTGGTCTACTTTATCCAACATGCAGGTAGCTTTAGCGAAGGCTTGGTGGGATTTTTAAAAGCTTTGGCCTGGCCGGCGCTTTTGGTTTACAAAGTTTTGGAACTTCTAAAATTTTGAACTTAAATTTATTAATAGCTTTTGCGTTTAGATATATCATATAAATATGAAGCTGTCCCTGAAAGGGTTCACTTTGGTTGAAATATTAACCGTAATAGCCTTGTTGGCTATAGTTACCTTCTTTGCCGCCTTAAACATGTCTGCGCAATTGGCCAAAGCCAGAGATGCGGACAGGAAGGGCGACATTGATGAAATAGGAAAATTCATCGAAGAATATTATACGGACACTAATTGCTATCCTATCTCATTGCCTTTGTGTGAAAATTCATTTTCGCTTGGAGATAAAACCTATGTTGCGAATATCCCATGTGATCCGAGGTCGGGAAATTCGTATGTTTATGTAAGCGAAATAAGTTCTTGTCCCAGATGGTTCCAGGTTTACGGCAATTTAGAGTACACACAGGATGGTATTATTGACACTCTTGGCTGTCGCAACGGATGCGGTCCAAAGTGTCAGTTTAATTACGGTATTGCCAGTTCAAATGTGAGATTAAATTTTCTTTGCAGCGAAGTAGCGTCTTCGGAGCCGGTACCAAGCCCCCCTCCGGTAGCGGACGAGACACTGCTTCAATATGTTTGTGCGCCTGGTGGGGAATGCGAAGCCTTCATGTTTCCTGAACTTTCCGGGTGTCCGGACATTTACATAAATGACCCCACTTGCCAAAGCCAGTGTGATATCCCCAAAAACCGCTGTCACGACGCAAGAGGAAAGACAAATTAAATTATCTTCATCTTTTAGATACTACGAAATTGTATTATATTAAATTAAATATCCTTTATGCTTTCAAGAATTAATTCCGGATCGATTTGCGGTTTAAATGCAGTCTTGGTAGACGTGGAAGTGGACGTTGCTGGTCAAGGGCTGCCCAGTTTTACCATTGTCGGTTTGCCTGATAAGGCCGTAGAAGAATCTAAGGAAAGAGTCAGAAGCGCCATCAAAAATAGTGGTGCAGACTTTCCTATTACCAGGATTACAGTAAATCTTGCCCCGGCAGATTTGCCAAAAATCGGACCTGCATACGACTTGCCGATTGCTTTGGGGATAATGATTGCGGCAGGTCAAATTGCTCCGGAAGTGTCAGATAGCCTATTTTTTGGGGAATTATCGCTTGACGGGAGCTTACGGCATACAAATGGAATTTTACCAATGGCCAACCTTGCTAAAGAAAAAGGATTTAAAAGAGTTTTCATTCCTAAGGTTAATGAAAAGGAAGCGTCTGTGGTTTCCGGAATAGAAATCTATCCCATTGACTCGCTTTTATCATTGGTCCGTTTTCTGAATGGCACGGTAGAAATTCCGGCGGCACGGAAAATAGATTTGGAATCGATATTAACAAAAAGCAATGCAGAATTTGATTTTTCTGAAGTTATCGGCCAGGAGCAGGCAAAACGTGCTTTGGAAATTGCAGCGGCCGGTGGTCATAATATTTTTCTTCGTGGCACACCCGGGTCGGGAAAAACAATGCTCGCCCGGGCACTCCCCGGGATTTTACCCGTACTCAGTGAGAGTGAGGCCTTGGAGGTAACAAAAATCTATTCCATAACAGGAAATTTGACGGAAGGCGAGTCGATAATCACCAATCGTCCGTTTCGGAGTCCCCATCACACAACCAGTAGAATCGGATTGATCGGGGGCGGGAGCAATCCCATGCCCGGGGAAATTTCTTTGGCACACAGGGGTGTTTTGTTTTTGGATGAATTTCCGGAATTTCCGAGAAGTGTTTTGGAAGCGTTGCGTCAGCCTTTGGAGGATGGGGTTGTTACCATTTCTCGGGCAAAAGGATCGGTGACTTACCCTGCCCAATTTTTGTTGGTGGCAGCCAGTAATCCATGCCCCTGTGGCTACTATGGAGACTCAAAGCGTGCCTGTACCTGTATGTCGGGAATGATTACCAGGTACCAAAAAAGAATTTCGGGGCCAATACTCGACAGGATCGATATGCACATCGATGTACCTTCCGTTGAAACGCAAAAATTGGTAAATGAGGAAGGCACCGGAAAAGAAAAATCTGCCGCTATTCAAAAAAGGGTTCAAAAAGCACGTAATATCCAGCTTAAACGTTTTAAAGACAGTAGATTGAAATCAAATTCTGAAATGACCACCCGGGATGTTAAAAAATTTTGTCAAATAGACGAGGCGTCAAAGGTAATGATGATAAGTGCGGCTGCCACAATGAATTTATCTGCCAGAAGTTATTTCAAAGTCATAAAAATTGCCCGGACGATAGCCGACCTAGAAGAAAGTAAAAAGATTACAAAAATACACATAGCCGAAGCCCTGCAATATCGGCCGAAAATTCAGGAGTAATTGATGTAAAATACGTATATGAAATTGGTTGTGCAACGGGTAGAGAGGGCAAAAGTAATACGTGTATCTGACAAGAAAACTATTGGGGAAATTGGCAAAGGGCTTTTTATTTTGGTCGGATTTAAAAAGGGCGATTCTGAAAGAGATGTTGAGACGATGGCAGAAAAAGTCGCCAAACTTCGCGTTATGGCTGATGCTAACGATAAAATGAATTTATCGGTAAAAGATACCGATTCGTCAATCTTGGTTGTTTCGCAATTCACTCTTCATGCGGATACCAACGGAGGAAACCGTCCAAGTTTTATAGAGGCAGAAGAACCGACCAGGGCAAGACGTTTATATGAACTCCTTATCCAAAAGTTAAGTGAGAAAGATATCAAGATAGAATCGGGGAGTTTTGGAGACTATATGCAAATCGAAGCTGTTTTGGACGGCCCTGTAACAATAATTTATTCAGATTAATTTCTCTTTCTTCAAGAATTCAACTAATTTTTTTTGAGAAGTAAATTGTCTTCCGACACTTACAAAAAGCCTATTCATTTCCGACCAGTATTTTTTAGGAACTCTCCTAACCAATTCTTTTTCTGTTTGTTCAGGAGTTTTGGTGTGAACCCAGCCCAACAAATTACTGATCCTGTGAACATGAGTGTCAACCGCTATGGCAGGGATGCTGAATGCTCTATTCAGAACCAGATTGGCTGTTTTAACACCGACCCCGGGAAGCGTAGTCAACTCCTTTTGTGTTTTGGGTATTTCACCGTTAAATTTTTTGATTACCGTTTCTGCTAATAACTTGATGTGTCTTGCTTTTGTTTTATAAAACCCCACCGGATATATTAGCTTTTCTATATCATTGACGCTCATCTTATTTAGCATCTTTATGTTTCCTGCTTTAGCGAACAGTCTTCGGGCAGCCAGAAGCGTGGTATCATCCTTTGTTCTGGCAGACATTAGAGTAGAAATCAGGGTCTTGTATGGATCCGATCCAAAAACCTCGAGAGGAACTAAAACATAATGTTTTCTAAAAACATCAAAAACTTTTTTGAAGTTCATACGTTTTGTTAACGCAAAAGGGGCCGGTCGTACCGGTGCCCTTTTGTTTTAATTATGTTTAAAATTAAAGCTTATTTACCTCCAATTTTAAACATGGTTGTGCCACAGACTTCACAAACAGCTTTTGTAGCCTTTTTACCATTTTTCATGGTAACTTCTTGATGGTCTTTACCATCTCTCTTGGCACGACATTTTACGCAATACATCATCGATTCATTCACCCCCCTTCGTTAGGACAGAAAATTTAAGTTCCTAAAAAACAAAGTTATTTAACAATAAATTTGTTCCAGGCTAAGTATACCACCAGCTCGAGGATTAGTATGAGGCTGATGGTTACAAGGCTACGCAGGATGTCTTTTTTAATGGACAGCCTAGCCTCGGGTTGTGCCAAAGAATCGGCGTTTTTTCTGTGCTTGGTCGAGGCTGAGTATTTATCTTTAGCAAAATTTGTTTCCCCCTTGACATAAGCTATTTTGGGCTGTTCTTCTAGCGAAGAAATCAGAAATCCATAATGCGGACTTTTTTTGTTTTTCCTGGTTCTTACCATTGCCATATTCCCAAATTGTAAATTGACAATTCGAGGAAAGCAAATTAGTTTTCCTATTTGTAAATTGTAAATTTGATTCTCCTTGACACTAACTTTTCAAGATGTAAAAATGTCAGGAACTAAGCTTCGTTTATAATGCAAAACTTGACCACATATATTCTTATATTCCTCGGGGTTTGGCTCGCATCTTTAAGCATCTTTCTTTATAAGTTTTTTACAACGTATAAAAAGCTAACAAATGAAGTTGGGGTTGGAGATATTAAAAAAATCTTAGAAAAAATATTAAGCCGGGGGGAAGAAAATTCCAGAAGTATTAGCAACATTATTAAAAGGCTTGATGTTATCGAAGAAAATGACAAACGCCATATTCAAAAGGTTGGACTTATCAGGTTTAATCCCTTCAGTGAGTTAGGTGGGGATCATAGCTTTTGTTTGGCGATATTGGATGACAGGGACTCCGGCGTAGTTATTACAGGTTTGCATACCCGGGACAGAACAAGAGTTTATATGAAGGATATACATAATGGTAAAAGCGGCCTCGAACTTTCTACCGAGGAAAAAAAGGCTATAGCCAGTGCACAAAAGAGCAGATAACCCAGATTAAGAAAATTTTGCCATAAAATTGTGGTTTCGCAAGTTGAATGTTTGATGATACAATAAAAAATACTTTGAATTTATGGAAAGGACGAATATAAACAAGCTATTTGCTACAAAAAAGTCGGCAATAATCGCCAGCTATGCCGGGCTATTCCTGATTTCTGTAGGGGTTTCTTTATTGGTGTTTAAATATTTATTTCCGGGAGGAGCGGCTAATCTTTTTTACGAAATTTCCAAAAAAACAAAGATTAATGTAAATTTGCCAAAAACAGAGGCATGTCCGGTAAATGGGGCTATGTATACAGTGGCGGAAAGAGAAGTCTGGGAGGAAAGACGTCCGATAGCTGCTATTATCGAAAACCACACGGAGGCCAGGCCTGAGTCAGGTCTTTCTAAGGCAGATGTAATATATGAAGCAGTTGCAGAAGGAGGTATAACCAGATTTATTTCAATTTTCTATTGCGGTGCTTCAGCCGAAACAGTTGAAGCTGCGCCCATCAGAAGCGCCAGGGTGTATTTTATCAATCTGGCGGCAGGGTATGGTAGCGACCCGATTTTTCTACATCAAGGAGGGGCAAACAATATTTGTAGCACTTGTCCTGGTGGTGTAAAACCGGCGTCACAGAGTGCTCCAAAGGTAAATACCGTAACACTTCTCCAGAAATTGGGTTGGGGTGGCGGAACTGACGGGAACAATTTCGACGGAGGTTACAACATCGGCTACCCAATAGTGGTCCGAAACCAATATCGACTAGGAGGAAGTACACCGGCAGCCTGGGAACACTCAGTCGTTGCCGACCTTACTGAGGTATGGAAAGAAGCATCCAGCCGTGGTTACAATTTCAAAGACGGAAATGGCATCCCATGGACCGAAGAATTTAGGGAATGGCAGTTTCAGGACGGAAGTGTAAACACCTCTCCCACAGCAAGCAATATCAAATTTGATTTCTGGGAAAGTATGCCCGGATATGATGTTGAGTGGAGATATGATTCCTCGACCAATACCTATAAAAGATTTAATGGTGGTACGGCTCATGTTGATGTCGAATTTGATAATGTACAACTCAGCGCTTCAAATGTTGCGATTATGTTTGTCGAAGAAGAAGGCCCAATTGACACGGAAAAACACATGTACTACGAAGTTATCGGCGAAGGAGATGCGATTGTTTTTCAAAACGGTAATGTAATAAAAGGCACCTGGGAAAAAGACTCGGCGCTTGACAGGGAGGTATTTTATGATACAAATGGAAATGAAATCAAGATGGTTAGGGGGGCTACTTGGGTGGAATTAGTTCCTTCTACGAACGAGATTGCTTATTAATAGAATGACTGAATCTGCTCCAAAAATAGATGGTAAATCTAGCTGACATAATTACTTCAAAAGTACGGATAAAAATTTTGGAGCTTTTTTTCTCCAATTTAAAAGAGGCCTATCATGTCCGTGGAATAGTTAGGGAAACAGAAGAGGAAATAAACGCAGTAAGGCGTGAACTGACGAAGATGGAAAAAGACGGGCTTCTCCGCAAGGAACCCAGAGGTAATAGGATTTACTATTCGATACGGACAGAATACCCGCTTTTCGGTGATTTGGTTTCAATGGTAGCCAAAACCACAGGCCTAGGAAAGGTGGTTATAGAAAACAAAAATAAGATTGGAAAGATATCATTCGTGATGTTTTCCGGAAAATTTGTCAGACATTTGGAACATAAAAGAGACGATGATGTTGATATTTTAGTCGTCGGTGAAGTTGTCCTGCCTGAACTGGCATCGATAATCAGGGCAGAAGAAACTGTTAGGGAAAAAGAAATAAATTACACGGCAATGAGTAGAGATGAATTTGATTTTCGAAAAAAGAGAAGGGACCCGTTTTTACTTGGAATACTGTCCGGTAGCAGGGTGATGATTATTGGGGATGAGGAAGACCTCGTTAGCTAATTTATGTTGAGAACTCCTGTCAGAAAATTCATCTTTATTATTATTTTGACTTTAATTGCTACTTATATAAGCCTGCCGGCAAGTTTTAACCTGTTTGGTAAAACTATTAACCGCCCAAATTTGAATATCAATATTGGAAAGATATCTATTAATAAAGAATTCAAAACATATTTGGGATTAGATCTGGCTGGCGGTAGCAGATTGGTTTTCGAAGCAGATACTAGCGGTACCTCGGCAGATAAAAAGTCAGATGCCTTAACCGGAGTCAGAAATATCATTGAAAATAGAGTAAACATGTTTGGTATTTCCGAATCTACCGTTCAAACATCAAACTTTGAAGGCCGTGACAGAATTATTGTCGAACTTCCCGGGATAAGCGATACAGCCTCTGCTATTAACCTAATTGGCGAAACAGCTCAGTTAACCTTTGTGGAAGTTGTTGAAGAGACTGTTGATGGAAGCGCTACTCCATCGGCAAATCTTGTGCCAACCAATTTGACCGGTGCAGATTTGGAAAAAGCTGAAGTTATTTTTGATAGCAACACCGGCGCCCCCAGCATTTCCATCCAATTTACCAAGGATGGTGGTAACAAATTTTCTGAAATTACCAAAAGAAATGTTGGTAAGCAATTACCGATCATACTTGATAATCAGATTATTTCCGCTCCCACAGTCCAGGAACAAATTATCGGCGGCAATGCCCAGATAACCGGAAGTTTTACAGTTGAAGAGGCGAAGGAGTTGGCAATTCAACTAAATGCCGGTGCACTTCCTGTTCCGGTTAATTTAATTCAGCAAGAAACAATCGGGGCGACTCTCGGGGCAGAATCTGTAAAGATGAGTGTGGTTGCCGGAATTGTCGGGCTTTTAATGGTAGGGCTTTTTATGATTCTTTCTTATGGCAAACTTGGATTAATTGCCGATATAGGGCTTTTTATTTTCTCGGTAATTTCACTTGCGTTGTATAAACTAATCCCCATAACTCTTACCTTACCTGGAATTGCCGGTTTTATGCTTTCAATAGGGATGGCTGTTGATAGGAATATTTTGATATTTGAACGCTTCAAAGAAGAAAAGCTAAAAAGGAAGTTGTCCGATGCTCTGGAAGTTTCTTTCGGCCGGGCGTGGGATTCTATCAGAGATGCCAATGTAGCAACAATAATTACATCACTGATTTTAATGAACCCGTTAGATTGGTCTTTTTTGCCATCATCCGGGCCGGTAAGAGGTTTTGCTATTACCCTCTTGATGGGGGTAATGATAAGTTTGTTCACCGGGATTTATGTAAGTAGGAATTTACTGAGATTATTCATAAGAGAAAAACCGGAAGGAGGAAACAAAAAATGAACTGGATGAAATATCGCTGGCTTTACCTTTTGATTTCGGGAACATTGATTATGGCCGGGGTTTTCTCCATGCTTAAATGGGGGTTTAATATAGGTATCGATTTTACAGGCGGAAGCTTTTTGGAGTATAAGCTTCCGGATGGAAGTGTCCGTAGTTTTCGGGAAGAGTCGATTGATGAAGGTAGAAAAATCGAGATTAAAGCTGCATTGGAAACTGAGGTGGGACAAGAAGTCACTGAAATCAGATTTGAAAATGTCGGTCCGACAGTCGGACCCGAGACCATAAAAAGAACCATATATGCCCTTCTAATTTCAGCAGGTGCAATTCTACTCTGGGTAGCTTACCAGTTTAAGAACTTTAAATTCGGTGTTTCTGCAACTTTGGCAACGATCCACGATAGTCTCATCGTAATTGGCAGCTTTTCACTTTTTGGCCACTTTTGGGGAGCCGAAATAGATTTTCTTTTTGTGACAGCACTTTTAACCATTCTTTCGTTTTCGGTTCATGACACAATTGTTGTTTTTGACCGCATCAGAGAAAAACGCAAATCAAGCTTCACAGAAATCTCGCAGCTCGCCAATAACGCCATTAGTGAAACCATGGTCAGATCGATAAATAATTCTTTTACGATAATATTCATGCTACTGGCCCTTATACTTCTTGGCGGAGATTCTATCAGGTGGTTTGCGGTTGCTCTTTTGGTCGGTACGATCTCCGGAACTTATTCGTCACCTTTTGTGGCCGTTTCGCTTTTAGTTACCTGGGATGAGATCGAAAAAAGAATAAAGAAGAACCCGAAAAAGAAACTTCACTAATTTTTTTCAGAAATAGCTTCCAGAAGAGCCTCTTTTTCATTTTCAATTTCTTTGTTGACCACTTTTTCAAAAAGGTCGTTTAATATTTTTCCAACTTCCGGTCCGGGTTTCAAATCAAGCTTTTTCATTACATCAAAACCGTTTATTTTTAAATCGGCCACAGAAAAAGGTTGTTTTTGAACTTCGACAAGTCTTTTTTTAAACTCCTCAAGTCTCCAGCTGGTTTCTCTGGCTCCTCCGCCAAGCCTGTCGCCGGTTCTAAGTGCCAACATGTCCTCCACGTTTTCCAAGCCAACATTCCTTAAAAATCTTCTGATTGCCGAATCAGTTTGATGTTCATCGACACTAAACTGATGCCATCTTACAAGTTTTACAAGCTTTTCCTCTTCTTTGTTGGAAAAACGCAATCTTTCGGCAATATTTTCGGCAATTTTGGTTGAAACCATCTCGTGATTATAAAAAGTAATTAGTCCTGTTGGTGATTTTCTATAGGTTTGCGGTTTGCCTATGTCGTGAATGAGTGTCGCAAAGCGGGTAACAGGGTCTTTAGATTTGCAGTTTTTTAGTGACATTAAAAGATGTGTCCCAACATCATAAATATGATGTCTACCCGGAGATTTCTGCTCTACACCAAAACATTTTGTTAATTCCGGCAAAATCTCCTGCATTAGACCGGATTCTTTTAAGTGGATCACTCCGTCATAGGGGTTATCTGACGCCAATATTTTAAAAAGCTCTTCCTTGACTCTCTCTTTGGCTATTTTATGAATTAAGGGAGCATTCTTTTTGATAGCTTCAAAAGTCTTATTTTCGATATTAAAACTCAAATCTCCTGCGATCCTTACGGCCCGCATCAAACGAAGGGCGTCTTCCGAAAAGCGGGTGTTTGCGTCTCCCACTGTTCTTATTAATTTATTTTTGATATCTTCTTGGCCGTGATAAAGATCAATAATTTTTAAGTTTTTATCTATAGCCATGGAATTAATCGTAAAATCGCGGCGGGACAAGTCCTCATCAAGCGTTTTTCCCCAGGAAATTTTATCGGGGTGGCGGGCATCCGAATAGCCCTCTTCAGTGCGGAATGTTGTTATTTCGTGTGGCCGGGTTTCATCATCGGGATTATCGGTAAAGACTGTGCCGAATTGATTATTGTATAACCCGCCGGGAATAACTTCTAATATTTGTTCCGGTGTGGCGTTGGTAGTAAAATCCCAATCATTTGTAGATCTACCCATCAAAAGATCGCGTACAGCACCGCCGACGATATAGATTTCATATCCGGCTTTGTCGAATTTTTCCAGAATTTCTTTAACTGATTTTGGTAATTGAATTTCCATGTCTCAAATTTTGACGCCTGATGGTATAAATTATACCAGCATTCGGATAAGCTGATATATACTACTCATATGAAATGGGACCTTCTTAATAAATCGTCGGCCGTCAGCCGTAAATCGTTAATTAATATTCTTCTAAAAAACCGCGGAATCAAAACTGAAAAAGCCAAAAAAGAATTTATCAATCCGATAGACCCAATGAAAATTAAATTAAGCCAACTTGGGATTGCAGAAAAAGATTTGGATGAAGTAGTAAATCGAATCGATCAGGCGCGGTCTAATAAAGAATTTGTGATTATTTACGGCGATTATGACGCAGACGGAATTACAGCCTCGGCAGTTGCCTGGGAAACACTACATGATGCGGGCGTTGATGTTTTTCCATTTGTCCCGGATCGTTTCGAAGACGGCTACGGAATCAAAGCCAAAAGCGTTTTATCTTTAAAATCACGCTATCCCAAACTCAAGCTTATCATTACCGTAGACAACGGAATTGTAGCTTATGAGGGTGTCAAGGAAGCAAAAAAACTGGGAATTGATGTGATTGTTATTGATCACCACCAGAAAGGGGAAAAGCTACCCGACACCAATTTCGTTATTCATTCTACTGAAGTTTGCGGTTCAGCTTTGGTATGGTTTGTTTCCAGGGAAATATATAAAAGATTAGTTAAAGGAAATTATGAATCGAAAATTAGAGAGAAGCTCCAGCTGTCGGCCATAGGAACGGTTGCTGACCAATTACCTCTCCTGGGGATAAATAGGTCGGTAGTTAAATATGGACTTACGGAGTTGAATGATACGAAAAGACCGGGTCTTTTGGCTTTATTTAAGGAAGCCGGGATCACTGAGGCCGGACCTTACGAAATCGGTTTCGTAATTGCGCCTAGAATCAATTCCATGGGACGTCTTAGGCACGGACTGGAATCATTAAGGCTTTTATGTACGAAAGACAAAGTCCGGGGCATTCAACTTGCCGAGGTGATTGGAAAAGTAAATCTGGAAAGACAAAAAGTTGTAGATAGCGTAGTTGAACATGCGCTAAGTATCACGGAAAACAAATCTGCCAAGATTATTGTTTTAGCGGATGAAAAATATCATGAAGGCGTAATAGGATTGGCGGCTGCCCGATTAGTGGAAAAATACTACAGGCCGGCAATTGTTATTTCAAAATCCAAGGACGTGTCTAAAGCTTCAGCCAGATCCATT
Source organism: uncultured Gammaproteobacteria bacterium (assembly GCA_964606975.1). GTDB lineage: Bacteria > Patescibacteriota > Microgenomatia > UBA8517 > UBA8517 > UBA8517. The sequence continues at coordinate 73,055 of CAZSGY010000006.1, forward strand.
CCCGGGTTTAATATAATTGAGACGATCAGAAAACTTCAGGAATATTATTTAGAAGGCGGCGGGCATCCGATGGCCGCTGGTTTCTCAATCAATACAGGAAATATCGATATCTTTAGAGAGAAAATAAATTTATTGGCTCAAAAATTGTTAACGGATGATCTTTTGCAAAAAAACCTGAAAGTTGACTGCCGTCTTAGTTTTTCAGCGATAAATTACGATCTTTTAAAAGAAATATCCCTATTCGAACCGACCGGGGTGGGCAATAAAGAGCCGGTTTTTTTTAGCGAGAAAGTTCAACTTTTAGACGTCAAATTTGTAGGTAAGGACAAAAGACACCTCAAGCTAAAATTAAAGCAAGGTGAACATGTTTTTGACTCAATTTATTTTGGTGGAGGAGAAATTTACTCAAATCTAGCTCCTCAGATGAAAATTGACGTTGCTTACTCGATTGAGGACAATTCCTGGAACGGCTACAGAAATATACAGTTAAAGCTCAAAGATCTCCATTTTTCCTGAAGAGGTCGGTCATAATTTGGACTTCTTCATAGGTTACGGCCCTAGGCTCCTTTTTTAAATTGGGCACGTTAAATATGGTGCTGGCTTTTTCATTCGAGATTTTCCCTCTGTAAACTCTTGCTCTGGGGCAAGTTTCTGTAAATTCTTTTAGACACGCTTGATCCTTGGTGATATAACCGTTCTTAATTAAATTTTGGTGAAAGGCGCAATGCCCTTCGTATTTACATCTTTCACTCATGGCCAATATGTCAAAAGAGTATTTTATAACAGGCTCCCTCCTTGTCAAGTAAGCCGGAAGAAACTACAATTGTAACAATAGAATGGAAAGAACACTGGTTGGAAAAACTGTTGAAAAAGTAGGTGAAAAAATTCTTCTCAAAGGCTGGGCGAACACAGTCAGGGATCATGGGAAAATAACCTTTATTGATCTCCGGGATAGAACCGGTGTTGTTCAGTGTGTGGGGACAAGTCTCGAAAAAATTTCTCAGGAATCGGTTATTGAAATAGTTGGTGAAGTGGCAAAAAGACCCGAAAAATTGGTAAATCCAAAAATTGAGACAGGCGGCATTGAGATTCAAATCGAATCTCTAAAAGTGCTTTCCCCGGCTGCCGAACTTCCTTTTGACATGGGAACGGAAGATCTCAATCTGGATTTGCCGATACTTTTAGACAACCGCGCCCTAACCCTAAGGCACAAGAAACAGCAGGCAATTTTTAAAGTCCAGGCAACCATAATCGATGCATTCAGGCAAGCCCTCATTAAGAAGGACTTCGTGGAATTCCAGGCTCCTTCAATAATTTCCGCCATTCCGGAAGGCGGAGCAGAAGTTTTTAAAGTGGATTATTTTGACAGTCAGGCATATCTTTCTCAGAGCCCGCAACTTTATAAATCTTTGTTGGTAGGAATTTTTGAACGGGTTTTTAGCGTAAATCAAATATTCAGAGCAGAACCTTCAGTTACCACAAGACATTTGGCCGAAGCAACAAGTTTGGATGCAGAGTTTGGTTTTATTGATTCCTGGAAAGACGTTTTAGAGATGGAGGAGTATGTCATCCGTTACACTTTTTCTGAAGTTGAGAAAAAATGCATGCAGGAACTAAGCCTCTTTGATGCAACTTTGCCTAAATTAACGGATCAAATCCCGGTATTAAAATTGAGAGAAGCCCAAAAAATCATCTACAAAAGAACAGGCAGGGATGTGTTAAACGAAAAAGATTTGGCTCCGGAAGACGAAAGAGAAATTTGCAAATGGGCGCTTGAAGAAAAAGGTAGCGACTTGGTTTTTATTTCTCATTTTGAAACCAAAAAGAAACCCTTCTATGTCTATCCTGATCCGGCTGACCCGACTTACGCATTTTCTGTTGATTTACTTGGCCGCGGGGTGGAATGGTCGAGTGGCGGACAAAGATTGAATGATTATCAAACGATATTAGAACACATTAACGAATGGGGGTTAGAAGAAAAAGATGTGGAATTATATTTGCAGTCATTTAAGTACGGAGTACCGCCCTTGGGAGGTTTTGCTTTGGGGGCAGAGCGTATGACTATGCACATACTTGGCCTTAAAAATATCAGAGAAGCATCACTTTTCCCCAGAGACATGGAAAGAATTGATCTCCGACTATCCCGATGAAGCGATTAACAAACAAAAAACATTTTTTATATTTTGTAATGATCGTTTTTGTTTTTATTTCTTCGACTGCACTCTCCTTAAATAAAACATCCGAAGACAACATTAAGAGGGTCCCTGCTAACCCCCTTTTTACTAAAAAATTTCCTGGAAATCCCGTATTAAAAAAAGACCTTTCCGGTTCTCAGGTTTTTCCTATTCTTTCTGCACAAGGAGCAATAGCTGTAGATCTAAATTCGGGTGTTAGTTTATATGAGAAGAATCCTGATGCCAAACTTTTACCCGCATCCACAACTAAGATAATTACCGCCTTGGTTGCGTTGGATGCGTATGAACTGAATCAGGTTCTTACAGTTCCCCGGGGTGTAAGCGTCGATGGTCAAAAGATGGGGCTTTATGTAGGCGAACAGATGAAAGTTGAAGATTTGCTTTACGGGCTTTTGGTCTACTCTGCCAACGATGCCGCCATGACTTTGGCAATGAATTACTCCGGTGGGTACGATGCCTTTATTTTGGCAATGAATGAAAAAGCCAAGGATCTTTCTATGAATAATTCTCATTTTGAAAATCCCGTCGGCCTTGATGGAGTAAATCAAACAACTACCGCCCGCGATCTGCTTCTTGGAAGTGAAGTGGCAATGAGAGACCCGCAATTTGCAAAGTTCGTGGGCACAAAATCGGTTTCTTTATCCGATGTTAGCGGGAAAACAAAATATAGTTTGAAGAATCTTAATATTCTTTTGGATGATGTTCCCGGGGTTTTGGGCGTAAAGACAGGTTGGACGGAAAATGCCCGCGAAAATCTGGTTACCTATCTGGAACGTGACGGAAAGAAAATAGTAGTGGTTTTGCTGGGTAGTCAGGACAGATTCGGGGAAACAAAGGAACTTATAAACTGGATATTCGCAAGCTATGAATGGCAGGAAGTTCTAGTCCCTATTGCGTTGGATAATAATCTCCAGTAACAGCGGGAAGATAAGCTTTAAATCCGTTGTCACCCTCAAATACATAAACCGGCTGATAGTATTCGGTAATGGGGTCCGGATCAAAATATGCCAAATAAACATCTCTTATTTTAATATTGTCATTATCTTTGTTTAATCCCAGACTGGCAATAAAGGCCTTACCATTTTGCAGTTCGGCAAATGCCTCTTCAGGAGATTTGATGGGGTAGGTGGAAAATTGAGACTCATCCACACCATGGTAATGATATTCGGAAGCTACTATTTGTTGTCCCTGGTTTCTAGCGCCACTGACTATTGCCCAAACATTTGCCTGATTAGGGTTTCCTGTTACTGCCGGCAGTCCGTCATAATCTTTTCTGTATAGATTTATTTTTATAAAGTTTGCCTCCGAAAGGGACATGGCGCTAACCAGTTGGCCGTTTGCGACTTTCAGAAAATCGTGGGTTACGGGTCCTGTTAAATCGGAAGATAGTAGCCCTCCGTCTGCCAGAAAAGACCTGAATTCGGCTGCAGCAACTTCGGAAACAGGGGGTTTAAAACTGATAGGAGAAGTATCGGCTGCCAAATCGTAACTGACAGAAAAAGTTCCGGAAACAATATTTATTTGTAGATATGTAGGAAAACTGGGATTTTTAAATTTGTAAATCGTATCAGTGATTTGTTGGACGTTTGAACTAAATCCCAAAGCAGCCGCCTTGCTTTTGGCGGTATCTAGTGAAAGTAGATTGGCACTGTTTTTAGGCATAAAAAATATTTTAGCTTGAGTAGGAATATCGGCGGGAAGGCTTCCGTCTACCGTTTCCAAGGTAAAGCTGGGTTTGGCTTTGATTCCGTTTTCCGGAAAAGGAATTACCGATAACCTTCCATATTTAACGGTTGGTGCGGGTGGGGGCGCAGGAAAAAGCTTCTTGTAGATTTTAATTCCGGTATCCAAAAAAATTCTGCCGACGATAAGGAAGATAATTAAATAAATGCCATATCTGATTATTTTTCTTGACGTGATCGATATTGTAGTTAAGGAAGTCATTGCTTTGCTCTTTCTAGTATATCGTTCACAGGCTTCCCGTTCAATGTGCTGCCAAGGTTCTGGCTAACATATCAAAAGTGCGGTAAAATTCGATTATGAACCCGAAAATTCGTACACGTTTTGCTCCCAGCCCAACAGGATTCTTACATATCGGAAGCCTTAGAACAGCACTTTACGCATACGCGCTGGCTAAACATGGAAACGGTGATTTCATTTTGAGGATTGAGGACACTGACCAAAAACGCCAAGTTGAGGGGGCGGTGGAGGCGCTTCAGGAAACTCTTAAAAAATTTGGTCTTAATTGGGACGAATTTTATGTTCAAAGCAAGCGTGCTGAAACCGGAATCTATAAAAAGGCCGCCGAAAAATTGATCTCTCAGGGTCACGCTTTTTATTGTCAGTGCAAGGCAAAAAATGCAAAGGAGAAAGGTTTTTCAAGTTCGTTAAGAGATCCTTGTCGTGATAAAAATTTGACATCAGGAGCTATCAAGTTGAAAGTCCCTGAAGGGAAAGTAATCTCTTATTTCGACTTTGTTCATAAAAAAGAAATATCTTGGGATTCCGGCGACGTCTATGATGCAACTTTATTAAAGAGCGACGGCCTGCCTACCTATCATTTGGCAGCGATGACGGACGATCTTGATATGGAAATTACGCACATTTTAAGAGGTCATGATTGGTTGCCGTCAACACCAATTCATCTTCTGGTTTTTGAATATCTTGCCGGAAAACGTCCGGAAATAGGGCATCTTACCGATATTTTATCGGCAGAAACCGGTAAAAAATTAAGCAAACGCCGTGACTCGGTTTTCGTGGAGCAATTTGTGGAAGAAGGCTACCTTCCTGAGGCGCTTTTAAATTTTGTGATGCTTCTTGGATGGGCACCAAAAAATAACCGTGAGCTTTATACACTTCCGGAATTTGTAAAATATTTTGATGCCAACGGTTTTCAGGAAGCGAATCCCAGATTTTTACGGGAAAAACTTGATTGGTTTAACGGAGAATACATTCGTAACCTCGACGACACTAAGCTTTGCGAAAAGTTCCAATCACTAAATTCCAAATTTCTTTCAATGCCTGAAAACACCAAACTTCAAATCACAAAATTGGTTAAGGATAGGATAAAGAAAATTTCGGATTTTAACTCGATGGCAGGATTTTTTATGGAGGCGCCAAAAGTTGATCAAAAATTACTTGGAGAAAATTATAGTAAACATCTTTCGGATGCGGCTTATATTATTGAAAACCTTGAAAATTGGAATTTAGAAAGTTTAAATGAAGGGCTTATGGCAAAGATAAAAGAAAAAGGCTACAAAACCGGAGACTTCTTCATGTCTTTGAGAATTGCCATAACCGGTTCCAAATTTACACCTCCCATTAACGATTCAATAATAATTCTTGGAAAAGAAGAAACGTTAAACCGGCTGCAGCGGTTAATTTAGAATTTTAAATTAGAAATTCATTCATATGTCTCACGACCTGCCCACAACAACTTACAAAATCAGTAAAGGAAAAGTCGACTCCGAATTTATTCGTAACAAACTTAAGTTAAAAAGCCTTGAGGCGAAAAATAGTCTTTTTGAAAAATATCCTCACGTCAAAAAGTTTTTAGACGAGAATGGAATAGATCTGGATAAAATCAGAGCGCATTCGGCAAAAGTAATTACGACGGGGGCGCTCACCGGAACACTTTTTTTTACAACGCCAAGTGCTGCCAGAAATTTACCAACAGTGGCTTCCATAGTCAAGGACATAACTGATTCAAATGAAGAAGGCAAAAATATTTTCAACCAGGAAAGATTACTAAAAAGTTTAAGAGAAATTCTTCCGGAAAAAGCAGAACCTTTAACAAGGGTACAAGAGAAAAGAATCGAACAAGCAATAAGAGAATTTGTGGGTGTTAATGCAAAAGCCACACTGGAGGGCGAGCATTTAAATACTACCTATGGATATATCGGACTTGAACAACATTTAATGCGTTACCCGGGGGATAATGTAACCTATATGGCTCCGGGCCGCGGCGCTTGGGGATATTTTGCCGACTCCAAAGCAGCTTTGACCAATGAAGCTATTGAAAGAGAAAAATGGTACGTGGCCGTGCAAACACTTTATCTGCCGGACTGGGAGGAAAGGCTTTCTTATGTTAAGGATTGGTATAAATATAGAAAAGTATTAGTGGTTAATACCGTGAACGGGAACGCGGTTGTTGCAGACGTTGCCGATGCCGGCCCGGCCGCTTGGACGGGTAAACATTTTGGTGGCAGCCCCGAAGTAATGAACGCACTGGGTGGATCAAGATATACAAAGGGTTCAGTTTTAGTGTTTTTTGTCGACGATCCGGAAAATAAAGTTCCGTTGGGCCCTGTGGAATATAACAATTTGGATACAAATGGAGTTACAATGGTAGAAGCATAATATTATGAGTAAATTATTTTTCGATGGTTTTGCAGATTTTGAAAAGATAGAGTCGACTATCAAAAGTATCGTATCTACAACGGAAGAACTTGATGAAATAAGAGGTATTGTTGATGAAATTATAAATTATCAGGCGACGGAAAAAATCTTAGGAAAAATTCCTGAGGAAAGTCACGAAGAATTTTTAGCCCTTTTTCATAAATGTCCACACGACGAAGTGACCATTTTCAAATTTATAAACGGAAAAGCGGGTAGGGATATAAAAGAAGAGTTGAAAGAAGATTTCAAAACTATTTCTTCGGACATACTTCATGAGCTCAGGCCGGAGGAAGAAGTCTCAAGGGAGACAAAGGTGCCGGTCAAATAAGCAAAATGGACAAAAATTATGGCGGTGTGATCTGGACAAATCATGCACTTGATAGACTCAGGGAGAGGGGAATAAAACAGGGAGATGCCTGGGTAACTTTTCGAAGACCTGAGAGTTTGCGAAAAGGAAATTCCGGCAACTGGATATATTACAGAACTTATCCGCCAATCGGGCAGGGGGTGTCCCAAAAAATCGAAGTAGTCGCAAAACAGAATGAGAAAAAGGAATGGTTGATCGTTTCTGTTTGGTCGCGTTCTGTTTATAAAACCGATAGGAAAAATAAGTCTTTTTGGAAAATTATTTTCAAAAAAATATTTGGCAAACACTTGTCTGCCGGCTGCTTTTAGATTAGAATCTTTATTCACAATGAAAAAGTTTTTAAAATCCATATCCGCTGTCAAATCAAAATTGGGTAAATGGTTTTGGGTATTTGTGGTGGTCGGGTTGGTAGTGCTTGCTGTCTTGGTTTTTTTAAAGAAAAGTAAAGGGCAGGTATTGACCGCTGTTGTGCAAAAAGGCGAAATAAAGGAAGAGCTTGTTCTTTCCGGACAAATTGATGCAGATAAACATGCAGTTTTGTATTTTCCCACCTCCGGAAAAATATCATGGGTCGGAGTAAAGGAAGGAGACCCGGTCAAAAAAGGCCAAGCATTAACGTCACTTGATAAAACTGTACTTAATACTGCTTACCAGCAGGCTTTAAATAATTACAAAAACTATCAAGCGTCGGCCGAAAACGTCTTGGATAGCGTAAAAAACCACGAGAGTGACGAAACCTTTGCACAAAAGGCAACAAGGACAGCCGCCGAAGTGGCCCGTGACAATGCATATGACTCTGTCAAAGCAGCAGAATACAATTTAAGAAATGCTACCATCACAGCGCCGTTTGACGGAGTCGTCACGATGCTGCCTTTTCCCAACCCCGGGATCAATGTAATGGCGACTGAACCACAGGTGGAAATAATCGATCCAGTAAGCATTTATTTTGCAGTTGATGCTGATCAGAGTGAGGTGGTGGAAATAAAAAATGGACAGAATGTTGTTATCGAACTGGATTCCCACGAAGGCGAAATTCAGGGAAAAGTTGTTTTTATCAGTTTTACGCCCAAAAAGGGCGAAGTGGGTACGGTTTATAAAGTGAAAATAGTTTTCGAGAATTTGGATCAGAATAAAAATTTGCGTGTAGGGATGACAGGAGACGCCAGATTTGTATTGGCACAAAAAAGTGACGCACTTTTTGTTCCGTCGAGATTTGTTAACTCTGACAAAGACGGTAAATATGTATTACTTGGCAAAGATAATAAAGTTTACATAAAGACCGGCATAGAAGGCGAGGAAAATACCGAAATTATTGATGGTGTTAGCGAGGGCGACGTCTTATATGATTGATCTACAAAGTGTCAGCAAAACTTATCAGTTGGGTGATGAAAAAGTCGAAGCAGTAAATAAAGTCTCCTTAAAAATCAAAGAAGGTGAATATTGCGGGATACTGGGAACCTCCGGTTCCGGCAAATCGACTTTAATGTATTTAATCGGACTTCTAGATAGGCCAACTTCAGGGAAAATACTTATCGACGGAAAAGATGTATCCAAATTGAGTGATGAGGAACTTTCCAAGTTGAGAAACCACCAGATCGGTTTTGTTTTTCAATCGTTCAACCTGATAAGTCGTTTTACGGTTTTGGAGAACGTTCTTATGCCGATAAAATATGCAAAAGAGAAAATTAATTTTGACTCCACTCAAAAAGCCGAAAAGCTTCTGAAAAAATTTGGGATATACGAAAGAAGAAATTTTTTTCCGAATAAAATTTCCGGCGGACAACAACAAAGGGTTGCTATGGCCAGAGCTTTGATGATGGATCCTAAGGTAATTATTGCCGATGAACCCACCGGCAACCTTGATACAAAAACTGGAAACGAAATAATGAAGCTACTGGAAAGTTTAAACAAGGAATTAGGTGTTACGGTGATTATAGTTACACACGAGAAAGATATTGCAGCAAGAACCAAAAGAAAAATATACATGAAGGATGGAAAATTAACAGAAAAATATGATTAAAACAGTTCAATTTAAAGATTTATTTAAAACCGCAATTGCTGATTTTAAAAGAAGTAAAGTACGGACAATACTAACTTCTTTGGGGATAATGATCGGGGTGTTCTCGGTTGTGATGTTGATAGCCCTGGGTTTGGGATTAAAAAATTATATACAAGGGCAATTTGAAAGTTTGGGGGCAAATCTACTTATGGTAATGCCGGGAAGCGGTTTTAGTAGCAGCGGGGGATTTGGCGCCAGCATGGTAGGTGGAATTAAATTTGACGAAAAAGATGTTAACAGTATCGCCAGAATTGCCGGAGTTAAATACACAGTCCCGCTTTACATGAGTACCGTTACGGCCGAAGGCGGATCTGAAGAAAAAACAACCTATCTTTTTGGAGTCAGTGAAGACTATTTTGATTTGATGGGAGTGGAAACCACAGAGGGGGAACTTTTTACAAAAACAGACGTGTCCTCAAAAGCTAAAGTCGCAGTTCTAGGGTTTACGATAGCAGAAGATTTATACGGCGATGCGCAAAACGCTGTCGGCAAGACAGTCAGATTCGAAGGAATGAGGTTGAAAGTTTTGGGCGTGGCAGAGAAAAAAGGTGATCCCGATAGAGATTCAGCAATACTTATGCCTTATAAAACAACTTACGGAAGTTTGAATCCGGATAAAACTTTTTGGTCAATCTATGTGGGCGTGACTTCGAAAGAAGAGATAGAAACAGTAAAGAGCCAGATCAAGACTGCTCTTGAGAAACGCTATGACGAAAATGATTTTTCCATAACTGAACAATCAGAACTTTTATCCATGATTAACCAAATTTTTGACATACTCAATATTGTTTTGGTGGCAATCGGGTCAATATCGTTAGTGGTGGGCGGAATCGGAATTATGAATATCATGTATGCAACTGTTACCGAGCGCACAAAAGAGATCGGGGTTATGAGGGCGATCGGTGCAACGGAAAAAGATATTATGCTGCAGTTTATGACAGAGGCACTGATCCTTTCAGTTTTTGGCGGACTTTTGGGACTTTTATCGGCATCCTTGGTTGTCCTTATTGTCAGATTCTTTTTCCCGGCAGCAATAAGTGCTTTTGCCGTAATTGTGACATTTGTGATATCATCGGCAATCGGAATATTTTTTGGGGTTTTTCCTGCAAAGAGAGCGGCTCACCTTTCTCCGATCGAGGCCATAAGATACGAATAATAGGTTAACATAACAAAAATGAAAGAAATGGAACAAAAAATTAAAGAAGTTGAGGGGATGTACCTAAACCTTAATTTACAGGGCCTGGCAGAAAAACTGGGCAGGCCTTTAGTTATTGCTAATTATATTTGCGACAAAAATGATGTAATTGCCAAAAGAGGCGAAAACGGAGAATTCCAAGTGGCCCCGGAACTTAAAAATGTTTCGGATTGGCAGCTTTTCCAAGAACTTACGGCTCAGGCAGATGCAATAATTACCGGGGCCGGATATTTAAAAAGATTCGCCTCTTTAGGAGAGAAAAGTCAGAACGTGATTGACCAATTTTCCGAGGGCGGAGAGTTTGCCGGACTGGGCAGGTGGAGGGTCCAAAACGGCTTGAAAAGGAATCCTGATATTATTATTGTCAGTAGAAGTCTCGATTTTGAAATTCCCTCCCCAGTTTTTGCCGATGGAAGAAAGGTTATGGTTTTTACGACTTTTGATAGTTCCGTTTCGGAAAAGGCCAAACGATATGAAAAAAGCGGTGCCGTTGTTATTCCTGCCGGAAAGGACGGAGTAGACGGGAAAGTAATGTTTGATTATTTGAATAGAAACGAATCTTACAAAGTTATTAAAATGACAACCGGACCAAGGGTCCTTGACATACTTCTTAGTGCCGATATTCTGGATGAACTTTTTATTACTAGAGTCGATAGAGGAATAGAAGCAGATTCTGCCGATACCCAAACAATTTTACATAATAAGAAAGTTGATAGTCTTCCGGGTTTTCGATATGAGGAAATGTTCCGTCAAAGTGGTGTTAGGGCATCTGACGGGAGGGTGATTTCCCAAACCTTTGGAGTTTACAAAAAAGGTAATATTTAATCCCGATTCGTTAATTTCTCACAGACTTTGTTAACGGGAGTGATTATAATTAAATAATGAACACTGCCCAGAAAATAATTGTTGGAATCGCAGCGCTTTTGGTAATAGGGGCTTTTTTCATCAAGCCCAATGTCAGCCCTTCTCTCCGGGATGCAATCAAAACGGAAACCAATCCTTTGAGTATTACTTACTTGAGGCAGGGGGTTTACCCGGGAAGTGAAATTACCATTGAGGAAAAGTTGCCGGCGGAGGATACCTACAACCGGTATATTTCTTCATACTATTCCCAAGGATTAAAAATATACGCTTTACTTTTGGTGCCGGCTACAGATACACCCAAGAACGGCTTCCCCGTAATAATCTTGAATCATGGTTATATTATTCCTGATAAATACACCCCCGAGGGTAATTACATTCCATATGCAGATGCTTTTGCCCGTGCCGGGTATATAGTTTTCAAACCCAGTTATCGTGGGCATGGAAAAAGTGAAGGAAGTCCTACCAGCGCCTATTTTTCACCCGATTATTTAATCGATGATTTAAATGCAATTTCTGCTATTAAAAATTATGAATCGGCAAACCCCGAAAAAATCGGGATTTGGGGACATTCAATGGGAGGAAATATAACCCTTAAAGACGTTGTCGTCGGTGACAAAGCTATAAAAGCAGTTTCTATATGGTCGGGAGTTGTAGCTCCGATAAACGATATTATTTATAATTGGCAGGATAGAGTTTCCTACAAACCGGACCCACTTGATTTAAGACTTAGAAACCAGAATAGAGATTTGCTGATTAAAACTTACGGTACACCTGATGAAAATCCTGATTTTTGGAACTCCATAGACCCGAATTATTATCTTGAAGATATTAAAATTCCGGTACAAATTGAGGTGGGGCTATCCGATACCCAGGTTCCGCCTGATTTTTCCAGGGGATTGTATGAAAGACTGAAGAAATTGGGTAAAAATGTTGAATATCATGAGTATCCCGGTGCCAACCATGATATTAATCAAAGTTTTTCGGAAGCTATGAAGAAAACTATTGATTTCTTTAATAGATATCTGAAATAATCACCTTCTAGTGAAAGAACGTATCAAATCTATAGATTCCATGAGAGGAGTTGCGATATTGGCAGTTATTCTCATTCACACAACTACCCGCACTCTTGAGGCATCAGCTTTCGATTTGCAAAGCTATTCCTGGACATTATTTCTTAACCAGATTTCGCGTTTTGCGGTTCCGCTATTTTTTATAATCTCCGGATTGGTTTTGGAATTAAGCGCCAAAGAAGAAAGTTACCGGACATTTTTCAAAAGACGTTTTATAAAAATTTTTGTTCCTTTTGTCATTTGGAGCCTTTTTTACTACTATCTTGTTTATAATCAAAACCACGATAGTCTTTTGAAAGTATTTTTAACCGGTAATGCGTCATATCAGCTTTATTTCATCCCCACGCTTTGTATTTATTATCTGCTTTTTCCGTTATTGCACAAAAAATATAAAATTATCTCAAATAAGTTTTTTTTGGTTTTTTTGGGCCTGTCGCAAATAGCACTGCAGTCCTACGATTACTATATCAAGGATTTAGATTTCTCCGACCCTATACGCATCGTTTTAATGTCTTATCTCTTTTTTGTAATCGGAATTATTGCCGCCAGAAATATTGAAAAAATTAATTCATTTGTAAAAAAGCAAAAGATCATGCTAACTATTTTTTCTATCGCTTCCGGAATATTTGTTTTTTGGGAGGGAAGAAGTAGATTTCTATCAACAGGGAATTATCTGTCTTATTACTCACAGTGGAGGCCAAGTGTGTTGATTTATACAATTTTGGTCGGTTTATTTTTTTATTATATTTTTGAGTATTTAAGCAAAAAAACATCCGTTATTTCAAAATTTTCTACCCATTCATTTTTTGTATTTTTTGTTCATGTGGCAGTTTTGGAATTGATGTGGACATACCTTGGAAATAAAGTTTTTGTTTTATTAAATGGAAGCCTATTTGGAAAACTCATCTTTGACCCGATCTTTTTTGCAATCGTTGCCCTTGTTTCTTTTTTGATAGCCAGGTTTATTCACAAAATACCCAAATCGGGCAGGCTTCTTGGCTAGATCACTTCCTGAAGAACGAAATTCTGTTATTAGCCGGGATAGGCTTTGCACGGTATAATAATTTTGTGACCAACAAAACAAGAAAAACTGTAGGTTTGGCTCTTGGAAGCGGAAGTTGGCGTGGTTTGGCCCACATAGGTGTCATTAAAGAGTTGGTCAAAGAGGGAATCCCCATTGATTATATTGCAGGATCAAGTGCGGGAGCGCTAATCGGAGGGCTTTTTAGTTATTTCGGTAGAACCTCGGAAATTGAAAAGCTGGCAGAAAGCCTAAGTTACCGGTCTCTTTATGGCATCCTTTTTGATCCCGCCAGAAAGTTGGGTTTAATAAATGGCAAAAAGTACACTCAGTTTATTGAACGCCAGGTTGGTGAAGTCAGGATAGAGGACTTAAAGATTAAGTTTGCGGCTGTGTGTTCAGATTTAATTCAAGGTCAGGCGGTAGGAATCACGGCCGGAAAATTAAGTGAGGCAATCAGGGCAAGTTCTTCCATACCGGTAATTTTCAAGCCCGAAACAATAAACGGAAGGCTGTTGGTCGATGGAGGCAATAGTATGCCCATACCTGTGGATATAGTCAGAGAAATGGGAGCTGATATTGTTATCGCCGTAAATCTTTATGACAACGTCTTTCCCTTTAAAAAAGAATATCTTAAAAAACAAACCATTAACTCCTTGTCGGTGTCCAGGATTACTTATCAAATGATGATTTACAGCCTTGCCAACGAAAATTTGAAAAATGCTGATGTGGTTATTAGCCCAAAAATTTGGGAAGGAGAATTTAATATTTTCAAAAACTTTACTATAAATCAGGAAGTAACCATTGAGGATGGCCAGCGTGCGGCCGGCGAGGCCGTAGCTGTAATTAAAAGACTTCTTCAGGAGAAATAGTTCAAAGAAACCGGAGGCTTTAGGTTAACCCAGGTGCTGCATGTCATTCCAGGAAACCAAACTCCAACCAAATTTTTCGGTGTGTTCGCAAATAGTAATACCGGTGTTTTTGATAATCGCATGATGTCTGAAATTCCAAAAAATTTTTGCAGTAAGTGATTCCTTAAATAAAACTAATGAGGCAAGTGTTTTGATAAATGTGCCATGAGAAACTAAAAGTACATTTTGATCGGAGTGATTTTCCAATAAATGATTCAGAACTTTTTCTGCCCTTACTTTTAAGTCGCTGAAATTTTCCTCATCTGAAAATTTCCAGCTCGGATTTTTGTAATTTTTCAAGTAAGCTTTTTCAAATAATTTTGCCTCGACACTCCTGACATGTTTGCCGCGAAGAATTGAAGGTCTTCTGATTTCCCTAATATCATCCCAAGTCTCAATTTTTAGATTCTTAACTTTTGAAATAATCTCTGCTGTTTGCTGAGCTCTTTTGTAGCTGCTGGCATAAATGAAATCAATTGGTATTTTAGCCAATCTTTCGGCTAAGATTTCTGCCTGACGCTTTCCGATTTCGGACAGTTCTGTTTCGGGAAATTGATAAGTTTGGGATTTATTTCCCTCGCTTTCCCCGTGTCTTACCAGATAAACCAGCATAAAGAGATTATATCAAGAGTAGTTAAAAAGGCACTATCCATATGGTGCAATTTTACTTGAAAGAAAACTGCACCCCCGTCCGTACTACTAGTGAACGAATGAAAGGGGGTGAAAAATATGAATAAAGGAATTTTAGCTTTGACAGGAATAGTACTGGGGGCAGGGGCACTATTTGCCGCTTCCTCGAGCACACTGGCTTATAGAGGAGATCCGAATGTTCAAGGGCCAAACTATACGGCCGAAAGGCACGAAACCATGACCAAGGCATTTGAGAATAATGACTACAATGCTTGGAGAGAGCAAATGGATGGCCATGGCAGAGTTACTCAGGTAGTCAACGAGGAAAACTTTGCGAGGTTTGCCGAGATGCATCAGCTTATGCTTGATGGGAAAACCGATGAGGCAAATGTTATTAGAGCCGAGCTTGGACTGGGACAGCAAAACGGTTCCGGCCAGGGACATTATGGAGGATACGGCAGAAACGTTAACCGTTAAATTGTCTATCTGAAAAAGTCAGAGCCCTGCCTGTAAAAAGGCAGGCGCTTTGGCTTTTAAAAAGATATTATGATTGGTGTTTGTACTACAATAATGAGGTATGAAAGATATATCAAAATTACCGGACGAAGATATTGTGAATTTAGTTCGCGGCAAAGATAAAGAATTATTTTCCTTGATTATCAAAAGATATCAGGAGAAACTTTTAAGGTATGCAGATTATTTAATTGGGGATGAGCATAAAGCCGCTGATGTGGTTCAGGAATCTTTTATTAAAGCTTATATAAATTTAAACGGCTTTGATGTAAAAAAGAAATTCAGTAGCTGGATGTATAGGATTGTTCACAATGCCGCCATAGATGCTGTTAATAAAAACAAAAAACAGATTCCACTTTCCGAGAAAACTGATTTTGACAGTGGAGTGAATCTCGAAGATGAACTTATAAAAAAAGAACTCAAAATCAATGCGCAATTATGCCTGCAACAAATACCGGTAATTTACAGGGAACCGCTTACTCTTTATTTTTTAGAGGAAAAAACGTATGAGGAAATCGGAGATATTTTAAGAATGCCTATGGGTACAGTGGGAACAAGAATCAATCGTGCTAAAATTTTAATGAAGAAAATATGTCAAAAAACAAAAAAGTAACGCTGGCAAAAACCAAGAAGGTCGATTTTGAAAGAGAAATTATGGGTAAGATTGCCTCCGGGCAAATTACAATGAAGCCCAGATGGTATTTTATTCTTGGGTCTTTAATGATGATTCTGGGTTTAATTTCTTCAACAGTAATAGCCACATTTTTAATAAATTTGACAGCCTTTGTCCTCAGGAAGAAGGGGTTTGGTTACGGAAAATTGGACATGGTGCTTGCCAACTTTCCAATCTGGATACCTATTGTAGCGGTGCTGGGAATAGGGCTCGGGATATTCTTCTTAAGAAAATATGATTTTTCATACAGGAAAAATTTTTTGGTAATCGTAATCGGTTTTATTATTTCCTTATTTATCGCAGGACTGGCAATAGACAAATTAGGACTAAATGAT
>CAZSGY010000007.1:0-27403 GCA_964606975.1 uncultured Gammaproteobacteria bacterium
TCACCTTTTCGGTCGTGAACCACCGGCGAAAGAATCAGATACCAAGCCTTTTTATCTGTTTTGATTTTAGCCTCAATCAGACTCATCGCCTGGTCAACAATCTGGTCCAATGTCTGGTGAGATATCTCCCTGCCGCAGACGGGACAGTGCGGATGACCGATTCTGGCGAAAAGAAGCCTCAAATAATCGTAAATTTCTGTAATTGTACCGACAGTACTCCTGGGATTATGGGAAGTTGTTTTTTGATCGATTGAAATTGCAGGAGAAAGGCCTTCGATGGAATCTACATCCGGCTTTTCCATGATCCCCAAAAACTGTCTGGCATAAGACGAAAGCGACTCCACGTACCTTCTTTGTCCCTCGGCGTAGATAGTGTCAAAGGCTAAAGAGCTTTTTCCCGAACCCGAGACTCCTGTTAAAACAACAAGTTTACCTTTAGGAATATCAAGGTCTACATTTTTTAAATTATTCTGTCTCGCTCCCCTTATTTTGATATATTGATCTACCTTATCCATTTTTTTTAAATCCACCTTTAAAGGACTGACCCTGCAAGGTGTATATAGTGTTTAACTCACGCCAAACCTCCGCCGCAATTACTTCGGTGGATGAGAAATTATAACATGTCAAAGGAAGCCATCAGTTAGTGCTTAAATTTTGATTTCTTTGATTTTGTCTCTTATCTCGGCAGCCAGTTCAAAATTTAGATCCTGTGCCGCCAGGCGCATCTCGGTAGTCAGATTTTTAATTAGCCGCTTCACCTCCATCGGAGTCATTGAATCAATTTCCATATGAGGTAAAGAATCGTAAACCGGTTCTTTTGATCCGAATACCCAGGGAGCCTTTTCTCTTTCAGTGCGGTCAATGAGTTTGTCCCGGATGGGCTTAACTATGCTTTGGGGTGTGATCCCATGAGTTTTGTTATAGGCAAGCTGATATTTTCTCCTTCTTTTGACCTCAGAAAGCGCCCTCGCAATCGAACCGGTGATTCTATCGGCATACATAATTACACGTCCCTCAGCGTGTCTGGCGGCCCTACCCATCGTCTGAATAAGGGTTACGTCGGATCGAAGAAAACCTTCTTTATCGGCATCCAGTATAGCCACCAAACCCACTTCAGGGAGATCCAGACCCTCCCTTAAAAGGTTAATTCCGACTAAAACATCATATTTTCCGGCTCTCAGGTCATCTAATATATCCGTTCGGTCAAGCGTGGCCACATCGGAGTGTAAATACTGGACTTTCAGCCCCTGCTCTGCCAGGTACGCGGACAGGTCCTCCGCTGTACGCTTGGTCATTGTTGTTACTAAAGTTCTCTGTTTCTTTAGCGTAGTTTTTTTAATTTCTTCAATAACATCCGAAACCTGATTCTTGATTGGCTTAATCTCCACTTCAGGATCGGGAATTCCCGTTGGCCTAACCAATAGTTCCACCTTTTTACCCTGGCTCATACTTAATTCCCAATCATTCGGCGTTGCCGAACTGGCAATAAAATTTGGGACTCTTCTCATAAACTCCTCAAACCTCAGGGGTCTATTGTCTTTCGCCGAGGGAAGTCTGAATCCGTAATCAATAAGTGTTTGTTTTCTGGCTAAATCTCCGTTATACATTCCTCTGATTTGCGGAAAAGTCATATGTGATTCATCAACCATAAGCATCCATTTGTCTCCATAGGGCTCATTAAAATAATCCAGAAGTGAAAAAGGCGCCTCCCCCGGACTTCTTCCGTCAAAATAACGGGAATAATTTTCAATACCTTTTACATAACCGACTTCTTTAATCATTTCAATGTCATAAGTGACTTTTTGGGTAATCCGATGTGCCTCAAGAACTTTGCCTTCTTTTTTGAGTTCGCGGACGCGGGTATCGAGGTCGCTTAAAATTTGATCAAACGCGCTCTTAAAAGTACCGGGGTCTGCCATAAAATGTTTAGCGGGGTAAAGAACAAAATTGCTGGGATCATAGGCATCCTTTTTCTCAGAAATATTTCCGGTCAGAGGATTAATCAATTCAATTTTTTCAATTTTGTCTTCTCCGAATTCTATATGCAGGGCGTCGTCCAAATAAGCAGGAAAAACATCAACCGAGTTTCCTCGGACCCTAAAAGTTCCTCTGTCAAACCCAAACTCACTTCTTTCATACTGCAAGTCGACAACTCTATCAATTATCTGCTCTCTTTTAATTTTCATTCCCTCTGTGACTTCAAGGACAAATTTGCCGTATTCACGAGGTGAACCGATATTGTAAATGCAGGAAACAGAGGCAACAACAATTGAATCCTTTCTGGTTAATAGATTTGCGGTTGCGGCAAGTCTTAGCTTATCAATAGTCTCATTAATATCAGCATCTTTTTCAATATAAGTATCGGTGGAAGGAATATAAGCCTCGGGCTGGTAATAATCGTAATAAGAAACAAAATAAGAAACAGCATTTTCCGGAAAAAAATCGCGAAGCTCCTGATAAAGTTGTGCAGCCAAAGTTTTATTGTGGGAAATAATCAGGGTGGGCCGCTGTACTTTTTCTATAACATTGGCCATAGTAAATGTCTTGCCCGATCCTGTGACACCCAATAAAGTTTGATATTTATTTCCCTTAAAAATTCCCTCGGAAATAGTTTCGACTGCTCTTTCCTGGTCGGGAATCATTTTGAAGTTTGTTTTTAACTTGAAATTCATATGAATATTCTAGCACACCTTCGGATAATGTTTGGTTTTATATAGAAAGATCCAGTTGACGTCTTCGGGTAATGTTTGTAAATTGTTGCTATGACACTGATAGTTTACAAAAAGCAAAGACAGATCCTGGGATTTATTAAACAATATATCGAATTAAATGGTTCGGCACCCACATTAAAGCAAATTGCTGAAGCAATAGGTGTTTCCTCACTGGCCACCGTTCACGAGCACTTGCAGTCGCTTGAAGTAAAGGGGCTTATTAAAAGGAAACAAGGAAAAGTCCGTTCTATTGAGCTTTTGGAAGGCGATACAAATTTAGTCAAAGCTGAAAATTTTAACGCGCCTATTTTGGGCTTTATTGCAGCCGGCTCCCCGATTGAACCCTACACGGATCCAAATGCATCCATGAATATCCCGGTCTCCTTTGCTTCCGGAAACAAAAGAACATATGTTTTACAGGTTAGGGGCGAAAGCATGATCGAAGACGGAATAATGGACGGAGATAACGTAATCGTTGAACAAACCGAGCATGCCGCAGACGGAGACGTTGTCGTTGCTCTTTTGGACAATGGCATGGCGACTTTAAAAAGATACTATAGAGAAGCTACCAGGATAAGACTTCAACCGGCAAATTCCAGCATGCAGCCGATTTTTGTTAAAAACGTAAGAATTCAAGGCCGGGTTGTAGGCTTGGTGCGGAAGTATAAAAACTAAATTTACTTTCTTCTTTTTAGTTTCGCCAGCTGCTTTTTTGCTACAGGAATAAGCATTGGAATAATAGAAATAAATATTATTGCCAAAATTATTAGCGAGAAATTTTCTTTAACAAAGGGAATATTGCCAAAAAAGTAACCCAAAAGCGTACCAATTAGTACCCAAGCAATGCCTCCTATGGCGTTATATGAAATGAAAGTACTGTAGTGCATCTTACCAATTCCGGCGACAAAAGGAGCAAAAGTACGCACGATTGGAATAAATCTGGCCAATATAATAGTATTCCCCCCGTATTTATCAAAAAACTTTTGAGTTTCGTCGATATGTTCCTTTTTAATTGGCAGCCTGGGATTTGCAATCAATTTTTCTCCAAAAAAATGTCCGATCCAATAATTAGCAGTGTCGCCAAGAATGGCTGCCGAAATATAAATGAGAATAACTATGAACAAATTTAACGACCCTATTGCGGCGAAAGCTCCGGACGCAAAAAGCAGCGAATCTCCCGGCAAAAAAGGAAAGAAAACAAGTCCGGTCTCAATAAAAACTATGCCGAAAAGAATTGCATAGGTTAGCGTGCCGTACTGGATAAGTAGCTGCCCCAAATGAACATCTATATGTAAAATAAAATCAAATAGCGAATAGATAATATTCATATCACAATATTTACAAACAATAGCTATTGTACGGTTAAATCTCCAAACCCTCAAGAAGTGATCTTCCTGTCATATTGGTCGGAACATTCATACCTAAAAGTTTTATTACTGTTGGGGCAATGTCCGCCAAAATTCCTGAGGTTAAGGTAATTGGTTTGCCGATAAGTTTTTGAGAAATTATTACAAAAGGAACAGGATTGTCACTGTGTTCAGTCTCGATCGCTCCGGTTGTGTGGTCTATCATTTCCTCAACATTGCCGTGGTCTGCTGTAATGAGCATGTAGCCCCCGTAAGCCATTACCCAGTCTGCAAGTTTTCCCAAACATTCATCCACTACTTCACAGGCTTTTACGGCTGCGCCGATATTTCCGGTATGGCCAACCATATCCGGGCTGGCAAAATTTATTAATATAAACTTGTATGCCGCCTGTGCCTTTAATCTTGCCAGGACACCTTCGGTAATTTCCCTGGTGCTCATTTCAGGCTTAAGGTCATAGGTTGCAACTTTCGGTGAGGGAATAATCAGTCTGTCTTCACCTTCAAAAGCCATTTCTTGTTGACCGTTAAAATAAAAAGTTACAAACTGCTCCTTTTCACTTTCCGAAACTCTTAATTGTTTGTAACCGGCGCTGGCTATAACTGCTCCGAGGGGAAGCTTTACACTTTCCGGCGGATAGGCAACTTTAGCACCGGATTCTTCTATAGCCTTTTCGTATTGAGTCATTGTTGCAAAATATAGATTTCTAATTTTCGGACCTCTGACAAAAGGTTCGCCGGTTATGGTCGGGGCCGGCACAAGATGGGATTTTTGATATTTAACTAAGTATGGATCAAAACCGACAGGCAGGTTGGCCTTTGAAAAATCTTCAAAAGTGAATGCTCTAGAGAGTTGCCGCGGACGGTCAATTCTAAAATTGAAAAAAATCACCGCATCATTATCCTTAATTAGTCCGATCGGTTGGCCTTGGGCATCTGTCATAGTGGCAGGTTCTATAAACTCGTCAGTTTTTCCCTCAGCATAAGAAGCATCTATAGCCTCTTCCGGCGTTTTAAATAAATGCCCCTGTCCTTTGGTCAGTCCGAAATATGCCTTAGCAGTCCTGTCCCAACGCATGTCTCTGTCCATTGCCCAATACCTGCCCATTACTGACGCTATTTGCCCGACTCCTTGATGTTTTTCTATTACTTCACGGATTTTACTGATATAAGTTTTTGCAGCGGTAGGAGGGGAATCCCGCCCGTCTGTGAATAGATGCAGGAATACTCGGTTAAATTGCTTTTTTTGGATAAGCTCAATTAAGGCAAATAAATGTTCCAGATTGCTGTGTACACCACCCGCTCCAACAAGCCCCATAAGGTGTAAATTGCTATTATTTTTCTTGGCATGTTCAATGGCATCCGAAAGAACTGGGTTTTCAAAAAAACTTCCGTCGGCTATGCTCATATTTATCCGTTGGAGATCTTGGTAAACTACCCTGCCGGCTCCTAAATTCAGGTGGCCTGTTTCAGTATTACCCGCCTCGCCTCTCGGAAGACCCACAGCTTCTCCGGATGCCTCAAGTTGTGTATGGGGAAAGGAAGACATAAATTTCCTCATGTTGGGTAAGTTTGCCTGAGACAAAGGGTTTCCCGGACCGGCCGCAGACAATCCCCAGCCGTCAAGCACCACTAACAGTACAAATTTTGAAGAATCTTCATTCATTTTATTATCCTTGCCAACTCAACGTCTATTGTGGAAAGCCGGTTGTATTTGGCAACTCTTTCACCTCTTGCCGGAGCACCGAATTTAACAAAATCAGCAGAGACCCCAACAGCAAAATCGGCAATAAAACTATCGTTTGTTTCTCCGGATCTGTGGGAAACTATTACTTTCCATCCGGCGTCTTTGGCCATTTTGATTACCTGGAAGGTTTCACTGACCGTCCCTACCTGGTTGGGTTTGACCAAAATTGAGTTACAGGCTTTTTCCCTGATGGCTTTTTCAACACGTTTTGGGTTGGTGCACAAAAGATCGTCTCCCACCGTTAATGTAGTTTGAGCAACTTGAGGAGTAAATCTTTCCCAGGTTTCCCAGGCATCTTCGTAAAAAGGATCTTCTATAATTGCCAACTTGTATTGGTCGATTAAACCTTTATAAAACTCCTCAAGTTGGGAATCGGTCATGGTGGTAGCCCTGTCCTTAATTGCATACCCTCCGTCCTTATAAAAACTATTAGAGGCAACATCCAATCCCAAAAGCACGTCGCGTCCCAGCGAATAATTGCCTTGATGGATTGATTCAACAAAAACCTCGAGGGCATCTGCGTTTGTAAATAAATCCGGTGCATAGCCGCCCTCATCTCCCACCGAATGTATTGCACCGCGGTGCTTAAGATTCGCGCCTATGGCATGGTAAATTTCAGAACCTATCTGCAATCCTTCAGAATATGATTTTGAAGAAGTGGGGATTACCCAAAATTCCTGAAAATCCAGGTTTCCCGCTCCGTGCATTCCTCCGTTAATCATATTAAAAAGCGGGGTCGGCACTTTGACGGTCGTGGAAATATGATATTTGGAGGCCAGTGTGAATACCCAGGAATATAAAGGCTGATGCGAAACAGCAGCTCCGCATTTGGTCACGGCTTCTGAAATAGAAAGTGTGGCATTTGCGCCATATTTGCTTTTATTTTCTGTGCCGTCCAATTCTTTAATCCTTTTATCAATTCCTTCCTGGTCTGTCGGATCCATACCGACTATTGCCGGTCCCAAAACGGAATTTACGTTATTCACGGCTTGGAGCACCCCCATACCCATATACCTGGGATTTTGAGTATCTCTCAGTTCCAGAGCTTCGTGAGTACCGGTAGATGCACCTGCAGGCACCGAGGACACAGCAATTTCTCCGCTATCCAAAAGGCACGCGGTTTCTACTGTCGGAACGGATCTTGAATCCAATATTTCTCTTGCCCAAACTTGTTTGACCTTGCTCATATACTTATAACTTATATTTCTTTTTCTGCTTGTGCAACTGTTCCGCGGACTCTATCTATTGAGTCGGGATTAACGGAAATGCTGGTAATTCCCCATCTGACCAATTTTCTAACTAGTTCGTCATATTCACTTGGTGCCTGACCGCAAATTGAGGACGTTACCCCTGCTTCGTTGCATTTTTTAATAACTCTCTCAAGTGCCCACAAAACGGCCGGACGCATTTCGTTAAACTCTGTTGCAACTTCGGAATTATCCCTGTCTGTTCCCTCAATCAGCATTGTTAAATCGTTGCTTCCGATTGATACTCCGTCTATACCTACTTTTATGAAATCTTCGATTTGAATAACATTCACAGGAATTTCGCACATCATTAAGAATTTAAAACTGGGTTTCTCAAAAAGACCTTGAATCGCAACCAGTTTTCTGACGCGCGCCAATTCCTCCGGAGACCTGACAAAAGGAATCATAAGCTGTAAATTATCGTATTTTTCGCGTACATTTTTAATCGCCTGGAGTTCCAAATTAAAAACTTCGGGATTTGTCACATACCTAAAAGCCCCTCTGAAGCCAAGCATCGGATTGGGTTCAACGGGTTCCCAATATTTGCCGCCCTCCAAACTTCTGTATTCGTTGGTTTTAAAATCAGTGGCTCTGTAAATAACAGGCCTGGGGTAAAACGCCCGGCAAAACGATCTAAGATCCCGGGTTAGTTTTGTGATAAATTCCTCCTGTTTTTTTCTTTTAATTGTCTCTTTGGGGTGTACTCCGATGTCCGCGATCATAAACTCTGCCCTAAGAAGTCCGACGCCGTCAACATGCATCTTGGCCACTTCGGAAGCCCTGTCCGGTTGACCCAAATTGACATAAACTTTAGTGGCAGTTTTTGTTTTTGTATGTTTTAGGGAAGTATGAACGGCTTTTTCCTCGTCTGACTTTTTGATTCCCGAGCCCATAAACACCTGGCCGGATTCCCCGTTAACAGTTACGATTTGCCCGTCTTTTAGTATTTTGGTGGCATTTTTTGAGCCGACCACACAGGGAATCCCAAGTTCTCTGCTGACAATGGCAGCGTGGGATGTTTGTCCTCCTTCATCGGTGATTATTGCAGATGCTTTTTTCATAGCCGGGACATAGTCGGGGGAAGTCATCGGGGCAACCAAAACATCATCGCGCCCTATTTTTCCGATTTCTTTGGGAGATTTTAATATTTTAACTGTACCCGTTCCTATACCGGGAGATGCACCCGCTCCGGTTAGAATGGGAGTTTCCGCAAATTTGACGCCGGTCTTTTCTGCTTTAGAAGCTTTAGTAGTTTGCGCAATCGTGGTCACAGGTCTTGTCTGTACGATGTAGAGTTTATCTTTCTCAAGTGCCCACTCGATATCCTGAGGGAAATAATAGTGCTTTTGTATCCTGTCGGCATAACGTGCCAATGCGACAATTTGCTTATCGCTAATTTTCTGTTTTCCAATAAGTTTTTTGGGAACCGGGAATTCTTTAGTCTTTCCTTTAATACGGGAAAGCATAACCGACTGGTCGGAAATTTCCTTGGAAAGAATAGCGAAGGTGTCTTTTTGTACTACATATGTGTCGGGGACCACCGAACCCTGAACAATCATTTCCCCAAGCCCCCAGACCGACTCGACAATTATCCTGTCCTTGTCGTTTGAAACTGGATCAATAGAGAACATTACTCCGGAAACCTCACTTTGAACCATTTTCTGGACAACAACAGCAATTTTAACTTTTTCGTGGGGAATTTTATTTACAACCCTGTAATAAATCGACCTGGCAGTAAAAAGCGAAGCCCAGCATTCCCGAAGTTTATTTATAAGATTGGCCTCACCCCTGACATCCAGGAATGTTACCTGCTGTCCCGCAAAACTTGTTCCTGGCATATCTTCCGCTGTTGCCGAGGATCTGACCGCAACCAGGCTATTTTTCATAAAACCCGAAAGTTTTTTATAATTTAAAATCGTACTTTTGGAGACATCCCCGGGCACTTTTGCCGTTGATATCATTTTTTGAATCTTTCTGGATGCTTGTTCCAACTGTGCGGGATCGTTAACGTCAAGACTTCGCAGTATATCGTATATTTTTTTGATTAAATCGTTTTCGCGTAAAAACAAATCATACGCCTCGACTGTAACAACAAACCCGGGAGGAACCGGAAATCCAGCATGAGAAATTTCAGCAAGATTGGCGCCTTTTCCACCGACTAATTCAGTATCGTTTTTATCAAGATCTTTGAAGTTGGCAACGATAGGCAGTTTTGGCATTATATATATGGTAAAAGTTTACAGGCAAAAGGTAAAGGGGACTTTAGTGCAGAGGCTGCGAAAGTTCAGTTTTAAGTTTTAAAATCCAAGGCTCAGGGCCGGGGTCTACTCCATCCAGCATGGAAAGATAAAAACCTATCCAAGCCGCGTAGTGGGGCAGTTCCAAAGCCTGAGTCAGCTTATTTTTCCCTTTTAAAGGGTAGCTTTTATAAAAAAGCCCCTGCTCTTCCAATACCTTTTTAGTAACCGAATACCTGAGAGTTACACGTTCATGGTTAAATTTGCTTTCGAAAAATAGGTAACGGTTATTTTTTGCGGCCTCCGGCATTTTAGTTGCTTCAACTAAAACATGATTCATTTCCGGAAAATCGTAAAACTGTGTGTAATTCCTAGAAATCTCACACATGGCATTTCTACCCGCATTAAGGGCACCTATAAGCGGTCTTCCGCCGAATAGTACCGGTAGGAAGCCATGTAGCCATTTGCTCATCTCCACCGCATCCCAGGAATCCCTGATGTCTTCTAATTCATTTAAAGAGGCAAAAAGATCCTCCTCGTTTAAGTTAAGCACCCCTGACTTCACAAGCGCACCCAAAAGCCCGCCCAACGATATGCCCAGTCCTGTTTTAGGAAAATTTGGCGGGTTCACATTTTTCGGATCAATTATTACTCCGTGAATTTGACCCGACTCAATCATTCCGCCAATTTTCCCCCCGGTAGCTATACCCAAGATTTTTGCGCCGGAAGCTTTAGCGGCCTCAATTCCCGACAATGTTTCCTCAGTGTTCCCCGAATAGGAATTTGCTATAACAAGGGTATTCGCCCCCACCCACGCGGGAAGTCCGTAGTCATTATGAATCGTAAAAGGGATTTTTAAATCTTCTTCGTATAAGCCTTGAATTATTTTAGCAGCGTTACTGCTTCCGCCCATTCCGGTTATAACCACGCTGTCGCAAGAAATAACGGGAATATTTGAGGACATGGCCTGGCTCCAGGTCGTTTTAATTTGTTCGGGAAAAAGATTCAGGGCTTCCATTACGCCCATCGAATCCAATTTTTTAAATTCTTCGAAATTCGTTAGATCCATTATTGAGATAAACTGCCTGAGCGGATTATTGCAAGAACCTCATCACGTTTAGTTTCCATAAGTTCTTTGTTTTTTGCCTCAAGCGTTAAACGTAAAAGAGGCTCTGTATTGCTTGGTCTGACGCAGAATCGATAATCATTGTATTCAATGGCCACCCCATCCAATCGGGAAACATCCGCATCTTTATATTTTTCAGCTATCTCGTTCATTTTTCCTTCTTTATCTTCAACCTCGCTGTTTATTTCCCCTGATATAAAATATTTATCCAAAACCGGAGCTACGACCTGTGATAGTTTTAATCCTGTTTCGCTTAAATACTCCAAAACCTGCATCGGAGGGATCATTCCGCAGTCAGAGTACCAATAATCCCGGTAGTAAGTGTGTCCGCTGCTTTCTGCGCCGAAAAGAGCATTCTCCCCTCTCAAAATCTCCTTAATATAGGAGTGTCCGACCCGGCTAATAATAGGGGTTCCGCCGTTTTCGTTGATAGCGTCAAGTAGCGCCCAGGTATATCTGGGGTCATAAACTATTTTCTCGCCCGGGTGTTTACTCAACATTTGTTTAATAATCACCGTATTTAAAAAGTAAGGCTCCACGAACAAACCCCCGTCCGCGCAGAAGAATACCCTATCGCTGTCTGCATCCCAGGTGATGCCAAGATCGGCACCACTATCCTTAACCAATTCCGAAAATTCAACCCTGTTTTCGGGTATAAAGGGGTCCGGTCTGCCTTTGGGAAAATTGCCATCCGGCTCAAAATTTAATTTAATAATCTCTATGGGCAAATTACCCATTTTCACAATTTTTTCAAAAATTTTTCCTCCCAGGCCGAAATTCGGATTCAAGACCACCTTCATAGGTTTAATTTTTGAAACGTCTATCCAACTTAATATATGCTTACAATAGTCGTCCCAAATTTCCATTTTTCTGACAACCCCTTTCTTTTGCGCACTTATGGTTTCTTTGGAAATCACAAAATCTTTGATTTGGCTAATACCGTGCTCTAAAGTCATGGGCGCCGGCCCTTTTTCGACCATCTTAAGCCCGTGCCATTCGGGAGGATTATGAGAAGCCGTTGATTGAAGTCCTCCGGCAAATTTGTAGTTTCCGACACCGAAATAAAGCATGTCGGTAGACATTAGTCCCACGTCGACCACGTTTACACCCGCATCATTCAGACCTTTTATTGCCGCATTTTTAATCGCCTCAGAATGAAGCCTGACATCCATACCGATCATTATTTCACCGTCAGGATTAACAAATTTTGCATAGCCCTGCCCGATCCTATAAGCAACATCTTCGTTAATGGAATCGGGGTAAATACCTCTTACATCGTAGGCTTTGAATATAGATTCGTCGACTTGCATTTGATGCTTCATTCTAAATGCTTGAATAGGAGTAGGTCAAGTTCTGAAATTAAATCGGATTTACTTGTTTTGGCTTCAATATCTATATCGCTTAAATCGCTAACAATTTCCTGTAATTCAGAAGTTTGAAATTTTGACGCCTGTTCCCTCAGCTTATTAATTTTCCAAAATGGAAAACCGGTTGAAGGCGCATCTGCCTTGACCCAGTAAAGATCTTTAAAATGTCTTGCTATCAAAGAGAAAACAAATTCAACCGGCTCCTTTTCCAGAATTTTGTGTAAAGTTTTAAGAGAATATTCCGACTTTCCCGGAACAAGATTATCGAGAAAATTCCAAAGAAGTACCGGGAGTTTAAATTCTTCGATTTTTGAATCACTTGGCAAACTTTTAAGCATGGTGGCATTTAGCGTGCCTTCAAAATATATTATTAAATTTCCGGGAAGTTCTTTATATTTTTTATTCAGCCAGGTAGTTTCTTTTTTGCCAAGTTTTTTTATATCTTTCAGGATAAAAAACTGTTCGGATCCAAAAAGCGATGAGGCTGACAATATTTCCTCAAAGCTTTTATCTGATTCGTCAATATAAGAAACTTCCCAAGACCTTTCTCTCGCCACATCAATAAATTTTTTAAGACGCAAATAACTTTTTCCGGTATCGTCCCCATGTAAAATAATTATTTTCATTTAGTCATAACTTTCAAAATATTTATCTATTAAAATTTCTAGCTTACCTTTAAAACTTCCTTTCCCATGCCTGGTGTGCGGAACTAAAGCTCCCGAAAAATTTTTGGGTATATGGCTTATTTCGTGCAGAAGTACCTTGTCCTGTTCTTTGGGGGAAAGCTTATCAAAATACCCGGAGATCACCTCAATTATGTAAGCAGGTTCCGTTCCTAGGGCGTGTTGCCAGATTTTCGGCAGACCCCAGGTTCTGGCGTAAGCTCTGGCTTTTGATCCTTGGGAACGGTAAAAAAAAAGTCTCTCTCCAAGAAGATAATCAAGATGAAGACCCTCCATTAGGGTTAAAACGCGTGACTTGATATCAGGTGCCTCCTGCCAATTAAATTTTGAAAACTTCGACCCCTTCTTTAACCTCCTCATTAGTTTTCAATCCTACCACAAGATTTGGCAACTTCCTATATAAATTCTTGTGGAGGACTCGAAATTACATTTTAAAAATTTCCGTCCCTTCCTTTACGACCTCTTGCGTTTTGAGGCCTACCACATCTCCTTTCCCTGCGGAATCCTTTTTTTCATGTTCGATCTGAATAGAATCCACAGATTGCTCAAACAAATCCTGACCATCTTTAGTAAATTTAATCCTGTCTCCGACGGAAAGCGTGCCGTCAAGTTCGACGATGGCAACTCCGATCTTATCGTAAAAATGAGATACACGACCAACTTTAAACAACATTATTCACCCCCTTCCCTTCGCCGATTTTAAAAGCGTGTGTAAGGGCAATAGCCAATGCATCGGCAGCATTATCAAAATGAGTTTTTTTGTGTTTTTCGCTGGTTACGCGGCTTCCTAAAATTTTTCTAATAGAAGCCTGAACCTCCTTTTTATTGGCACGGCCGTTTCCTGTGATCATTTTTTTAATTGTTCCCGGTGCATATTCCTCAACTTTAGTTTTTGTTTTACATGCTGCAAGAAGCATTACCCCCTGAGCCTGGCCGACGGCAATGGCAGTTTTGGCATTATTAGAAAAAAAGATTTTTTCAAAAACAAAAACGTCGGGTTTGTGTTTTTCAATAAGAAGTGTAATTTCCTCAAATATAAAATCCAAGCGTTTTTCCTTAAGGAGTTTTTTATCCGTCTCGATAAGACCCCAACTAACAACTTTGTTGCCGTTTCCATTCAGTCTTACCAAACCAAAACCTGTCGTAGCCGTACCGGGGTCAATTCCAAGAATAAGCATTAAGAAGATTATAGCAACATTTTAAAAAAATGTGCCGGAGTACTTTCGCTTTTTGGTAATCTCCCGGTAATTTAGCGGCTTTTGCTGCCCTTTTTCCCTGACATTTTGGAAAATACAAAAATATAGAGTATGTCTAAAATTCCCAATGTATGGACCAAAAGTAAAACAACAAACCAGACTTTGCTTCCATTTCGTGCGGCTTTCCATAGAGCCAACCCCATCCAAAATAGGCTCCAAAACATCAAAGGAATAACAAACATGCTCAACCAGCCTGTAAACAAACCCGGTACAAAAGCATTAGGATACTGATTCCAATAGTTCATCATCAATTCTCACCTCCTTTTTTAAACATCTGCATAATCCTTCTTTTAATGTATCTTTACTGCCGTAACCTTGTCAACTTACCACGATGATTCTCGTATCCGTTACTTTACCGTCTTCAATTTCTATTGCGAGAACATCAATTCTTTGTTTTTTAGGAAGATTGGAGTGGGTAAGAGAGTAGTATTGGCTGGTTTTTATGATTTTTTGAATTTTGGAGGCAGTCACCGATTCTTCAGGTAAACCAAAATTTCTATTCCACCTGGCTTTCACTTCAACAAAAACCAGGGTGTCACCATCTTTAGCAATAATATCGATTTCTCCAAACCTGCTTCTGAAGTTTCTGGTTAGAATTTTATAACCTTTTTGTGAAAGAAAATTGACTGCGAAGTCTTCCGCGAGTTTGCCTGTCTTACTTGTTGTCTTTAGCGCCACTCTTTATTTTACTACCGGCTTTTTTGAAAATCATTTCAATCTCGGTCGGAGATTTCATTCGAGTAAAGTAAAGTTTTGATCGCTTCACGCCTTCGGTACCTCTTTTAACGACCACAATCTTGTCGATAGTGGGTAAATTTACCGGAAATATCCTCTCAATACCGACGTTAGCCTCCCCCACTCTTCTAACCAAAAATGTTTTTCCGGGTTCGCGCCCTTTGATGCCGATAACCATTCCTTCAAAAATAGATTCACGGTTTTTGTCGCCGTCTTTGATTCTTTGCACGACGCGGATTCTGTCGCCAACACCAAACTCTGTTTCTTTAATAGTGATTTTTAATGCCATAGACCGATATTGTACTAGAAACCAAGGTGATCTTCAAGACACGTCAGTCTCCAAGATGTCGCTGATTTTTTGAGCCAAGGCTTCATTCCAATTTATCTTGAAAGGCAGCTTAACCTTTTTGCCTCCATCAAACACCAGGAAAGCCGCCGAATCGCCTAAATTTTCAGTTAAGAGCACTTTAAGCCTGGTAAGTGCATTAACTTCCGCGTCTTTGGGTATATTGATATACACTTCTTTTTGTTTATCCTCGCCCATACCGTTTAAGGTTTCAATTGAGTCAACGATAATCCCCGGGGTTTCGTCTCTCACATCAACTTTTCCGATAACCATTAGTGGCTTGCCTTCATTCCAAAAGTCCCGGGTATCTTTAAAAATCTTGGGAAACACCACCACTTCAATTGTGCCCGTACCGTCATCCAGTTTCACAAAGGCCATTTCTGCGCCCGTTTTCTTAGTGGTAATAACCCTGACACTGACAACAATTGCAGCGACTTTAACTATCCCCAAATGAGCCTCCGAAGTAATAATCTCGTTTATTTTATGCGTTGATTGGAAAATGAGCGAACCGATAATTTCACCGATCGGTTTAGCACTTAACGAAAATCCGAGCAATTGCCTTTCCAAAGATTCAAGTTCTTCGCCGGAAAATTCCTCAATATTTGCAATAGTAATGGCACTCGAAGCCTCAGTTTTCTTTAGCTCGCTACCCGCAAATAAACCCTGCTGGTTATCGTCTTCTTTCGGTCTGACAACTTTGTCACGGATAGCATCCATGGCTGACAGAAGGGCAGCTCTTCCTCCGAATCGCGACATTGCCCCGACTTTGATTAAACTTTCCAAGACTTTTTTGTTAATTTTCCTGCTATCTACTCTTCCCAAGAAGTCGGCAAAAGATTCAAAGTTGCCTTCCTTCCTTGAGGTTAAAATTGAAGTGATTGCCGCATCACCCACATTTTTAATAGCAGAAAGTCCGAATCTGACAGCCTTGCCGTCCCGAGACTCCGGATCTTCGGAAATAGTAAAACCAATATCCGATTCGTTAATGTCAGGGGGCAGAACCTTAATCTTCATACGTCTGCATTCGTTAATAGCCGCAGAAACTTTTTCCTTATCATCCGACTCTGCAGTCAAAAGCGCAGCCATGTATTCAACAGGAAAATTGGCCTTCATATAGGCTGTTTGATAAGCAATCATTCCGTAGCTGGCCGCATGAGCCTTATTAAAACCGTACGATTGGAACGGCTCAAAAAGCTTCCAAAGTTTTTCGGCAAACTCTTCCGTTTGGCCGTTGTCGATAATACCCTTAATAAATTTCTCTTTTTGTGCGGCCATTTCCTCAGGGATTTTCTTTCCGACAGCTTTTCTGAATTTGTCTGCTTCTTCCCAGGTGTAACCGGCCAAATCCAAAGCGCAGAACAACAAATCATCCTGATAAACAATTAGTCCGTAAGACATGTTTAGGAATTTCTCCATTCTTGGATCAAGATATTTAACAAGTCTGGAATTATACTTGCGCTTAATATATTCAGGAATCTGCGAAATGGGCCCCGGACGGTACAGAGCCACCATGGCCATTAAATCTTCAATTCTATTAGGTTTAAGTTCTACCAAATATTTAGTCATACCCCCGCTGGCCAATTGGAATACACCCATCGTTTCACCTCTGGCCAACATCTCGAATGTTTTCTTATCATCCAAAGGAATAGTGTGAAGATCGATTTCTATCCCTAATTTTCTTTTAACAATATCGACTGCCGCTCCTAAAATGGATAAATTTCTAATTCCCAGAATATCAAATTTTATTAAACCCACTTCCTCACTGGCGTGCATTTCATACTGGGTGATTATTTTATCGCCCGAAGGCTCGCGTTGTACGGGTGAAAAATCGGTAATTTCTGTAGGGGAGACAACCACACCCGCGGCATGAACGGATACGTGCCTGGCGTTGCCCTCAATTTGCATTGCCAGATCCAAAACCTTTTTGGTATCCGAATCAGTATCATACAAAGTTCTGAGTTCGGGCACTTCGTTTAATGCTTTATCTATTGTTATCGGAAAACCCTGTTTCGGAGGAGGAATCATTTTAGCAATCCTATCTCCTATGGAATAGGGGTATCCCAAGACTCTGGCAACGTCTCTAACTGCTCCGCGGCTGAGCATTCTTCCGAATGTGCATATTTGGGCAACTTTTTCCTTGCCGTATTTCTCGGTAATATAGCCAATAATGTCGCCTCTTCGGTCGTCAGCAACATCAAAATCTATATCCGGAGGAGAAGGTCTATAGGGGTTCAAAAATCTTTCAAAAGGAAGGTAATATGTAAGCGGGTTAACGGTTGTGATACCCAAAACATAGGAAACCAGGCTTCCCGCGGCCGAACCTCTGGTATTGGTAATAATGCCTTGGCTATTAGCCCAGCGAACAATATCTCTGACTATCAGGAAATACGGCGCATATCCTTTTTTACAAATAATATCAAGCTCATATTCTATTCTTTCTTTGGCTTCTTTGCCCGCATCCGTAACTTTTTCCGGCAAAAGTTCACGAGCAAGACGTCTTAATTCATCATCCGGCGTTACCCCCTCAGGCAAGCCAAATTTGGGGAAGTACCATTTTCCCAAAGTAATTTCCAGATCGCACTTATCGGCCACCTTAACAGTATTTTCAAGAGCGTCGGGGACGTCAGGAAAAAGCTTAGCCATTTCTTCAGGAGTGCGGACATAAAAAGTGGGTGCGTCAATATACCTCATTCTTTTGGTGTCGTTCATTGTCTTGCCCGTAGAAACACAAACCAAGGCATCCTGCGCAACCGCATCCTCGGGCTTAATATAATGAACATCATTTGTAGCCACTAGAGGTATTCCCAAGTCCCGGCTCAATTTGATTATCCCGGTATTCCACTTCTTTTCTTCATCACTCATCCGGCTTAATTGGGTTTTAATTTCCGGGTTGTCCGCCTTGTCGATCCACTTGTCGTACTCGTGTCTTTGGATTTCCAAATAATAATCGTCCTTGAAAACATCTAAATACCAGGATGCAATTTTCTTCGCTTCCTGGTAGCTTTCTGCCAAAATTGCCTGTCCGACTTCTCCCATAGGGCAGGCGCTCGTGCAGATTATCCCCTCCGAGTATTTCTTTAAAAGTTCCCTGTCCATCCGCGGTTTGTAATAGTAGCCATTTAGATGGGCAATGGAGGAAATCTTCATTAAATTCTGATAACCGGTAAGATTTTTCGCCAAAAGCAGGACATGATTATTCTTCATCTGACTTCTCGCGGGTTTATCCCTTAAGTCGCCCGGAGTGATATAACCCTCCATACCGATAATTGGCTTAATCTCGGCCTTTTTTGCTTCTTTATAAAATTCAATCTCTCCGTACATAACTCCATGATCGGTTATGGCAACAGAATTCATACCGTTTTCTTTTACATAGGCAATAAGTTTTGGAATTCTGCTTAAACCATCCAGAAGTGAATATTCTGTATGTACATGAAGGTGTGCAAATTTTGGCATTATTTTCTGGAATCCATACGATCCTGTACCTGCTTTTGAAAATCGTACAAAGAAGAAGTTTTGTCCCAAGACATTACTCCGACAGTTACGGACACGTCGCTCCGGTCAACACCGAAAGGGGTATGATCTTGTAAATTTTTATTAATACGGAGACTCAATTCATCATCTTTAATTATCTCAACATCCTTTGAGAAAAGCATTATGGCCACAAATTCATCTCCGCCCCACCTGGCCAGGATGTCTGAAGCCCTAAAAGACTCCCTCATTGATACTGCGATGGATTTTAAAACTTCATCACCTTTGAGTCTTCCGTATTTAGTGTTAATGTTTTTAAACTTATCAGCATCCAAAAAAGCTATAGATAAATTTTCTCCCATTCTTCGTGCGTGCGCATGCATTAACCTCAGTTGCTCATCAAAACCTCTACGGTTATATAAGCCCGTCAGATGGTCTTTGTTTATAAGCTCAGCTTTCTCATAGGTTTCCAAAATTCCTTTTCCCTCTTTTGTGCTGAGTAGGTGCTTTCCTCCCACTAAAACATTACCAAGATCTTTGTTGGCTTTTTTGGCTCCCACCACCACCTCTTCTTCTCTAAATGTAATATCAGCCATTTTTATGTAATTCTTCTAAAATTTTAGCACTAATTAATTTGGGATTCCCCTTTCCCGAAAGCTTTTTTTGTACCATTCCCATCAAAAACCCGACAACTTCGCCTTTGCCGTTTTTGTAATCATCCACTGCCTTTTCCTGTTCAGCTACAACCTCTGCTACCGCCTTATCGGTTACGTTATTATCGGCATACTCAACTTTTGTTAATTCTACTATTTTTCTGACAAAACCTGCTGCTTCCGGATACTCTTTATCCAGTTTTTTGTTGATCATAAGGTCGGCTATCATTTTTGCGGACAAAGAATACTCTTGTCCAAGTGCAGCCGCTTTTTCAAAATAGTCGAGTCTTGCAGGCTCGGAAACAAGAATTTCTACATAATCATCCGGGAGTGAATAATCTTTTTTAAGTTTTTCTCTTTTTTGCATAGGAAGCTCTGGAAGCGAATTGCCAATCTTTTCAATTTCCTCATTAGTTAATCTAATCGGAGGAAGATCTGGCTCGGGAAAATATCTATAATCTTTGGCTTCCTCTTTGCTTCTTTGAAGATAGGTGGTTTGCTTGATCTCATCGTACCCACGTGTTTGGGATTTGATTATGCCGCCACCTGTAAGTATGTCTTCCTGCCGTTTTATTTCTGCATTAATCGCCTTCTCCAGGAATTTAAAGGAATTTATATTTTTCAATTCAACTTTATAGTTCGGAAGTTTGCCGTCAGGCGAAAGCGAAATATTTGCCTCCAATCTCATAGAGCCTTTCTCCATATCGGCGTTGCTGATACCCAAATACCTTGCCACCATCTGAACTTCTTTTAGAAATCTGACCACCGAGGCGCTGTCATGGAAATCCGGTTCTGTTACCAATTCCATCAGGGGAACCGAGCTTCTGTTAAAATCAATGAGCGAAGACTTCTCTCCGTCAACGGTTTGGTGAACAAGTTTTCCCGTATCTTCTTCCAGATGTACTCTGGTAATTCTTTTGTCTTCAAAAGAACCTCCGAGACATAACGGTAAGTCATATTGGGAGATCTGATAACCTTTGGGTAAATCCGGATAAAAATAATGTTTTCGGTCAAACTTGCTGAAGTTTCCAATTTTCGACCCGAAAGAAAGTCCGAATTTTATCGTGCTTATGATTGCTTCCTTGTTTGCATAGGGCAAAGCGCCGGGAAGCCCCAAACAGACAGGGCAAACCTGCGAATTGGCTTTCTTCCCAAAATGATCCGCCGGACAGGAACAAAACATTTTACTTTCGGTCGAAAGTTCTATGTGTACTTCAAGGCCAATAATTGGTTTATATTGGTTCATATTTTTAGCCTGCTAAAAAGCGGTTGCCAAATTTTTTGGAAATTGCATAAACCGCAATCACAATTGCCGCCAGAATAAACATCAAAGATTTGATTCCGAACACTTCGACTATAGATCCTGAAAATATTACCGGCAAGACCGATACTGCAATAACCAAAAATGAGAAGTTACCGAAAACTCTGCCGCGCAGAGCGTCAGGCGTTGATTCCTGCAAAAAAGTTTGTGAAGGTACCAAAATACCTACAAATCCAAATCCCACCGCTACGATTAGTATAAAAGAAATAACCACGCGCGCCGTATAACCGAAAAGGGGTGCAAAAAACGTAAGCAAAAGAATGGCGACGCCCATAGTCAAAAGTGATGCGTCTATTATGGTTTTCTTTCTCACGTTTTTCTTTAAAATCTTGGGAAGTACCAATGCCCCCAAAATGGCGCCGATTCCTGCGGGTGCAAGCAAAAATATGCTAGCCGAATTCAATGAAATTCCCAACAAATCTCTTGCCATAACCGGAAATTGTACAATGCAGATCTGGACCGTAGTTTGAAAAACGAGAAGTAAAAGTACTGGAGTCAAAACTTTTCTTTCAGTTTTTATAAAGTTATAACCCTCAAATATATGTCTGAAAAAATCAAAAACTGCTTCGTCAAATTTCTTGGAAATTTCCTTTTTCGGTTCAAATTTGGGTAAAAAGAGAGTGCTAATAAAAGCGATAAAAACAAAGGCCGAACTCAAAAATAAGGTAATTCTAAAACCTAAAAGTGCATTAAACACTCCCGCCAAAGCAAAGCCCAGGACAAGTGCACTTTGTTGGGTTATCAAAAATAAACTATTACCGTGAACCAATTTTTTCTTATCCAGGACTGTAGGCAATAGTGATGTTTCCGAAGGAAGATAAAACTGGTTTAGAAATGAATATATAAAAACAACTTCGTATAAAAGAAAAATGCTGGATTTGAAAGAAAGTGCGTAAATAAAAATGGTTAACGCCTGTAAAAGATTTGTTAAAACTAATACTTTTTTCTTATCAACCAAATCAATAATACCTGAGGCAAACGGGCCAATTAATATTGCAGGCAGTGCGTAGGCGACCCACAGAAAAGATGTGGAAATTGCCGAGCCCGTAACTTCAAATAAACGGATAAGCAGGAGAAAATTCATCATGCTGATCGTCAATTGGGAAAATATTTGCGAAATCCAAATATGGACAAAACTTTTGTTTTTTAGAACCGATTTATAGTCGCGTAGCATTTTTATAAATTTGGCAGTTCGGGTTTATACCCACTCTCCTTCTCATAAAGTTTTCCCAAGGCAAACAAGATGGGTTCCGAAAATCTCGGCCCCAAAAGCTGGAATCCCAAAGGCAACCCGTTTTTATTAAATCCCGCCGGCATGGCTAAACCGGGTAGTCCCGCCAAGTTTGCCGAGGCCGTAAATATATCAGCCAGGTACATTTTCAAAGGATCACTAGTCCTTTCCCCCAACTTAAACGCGGGGGTCGGAGACACGGGTGCCAAAATAGCATCAACTTCGGCAAATGCATTTTCAAAGTCCTCTCTTAATTTTGTTCTGACTTTTTGAGCTTTGAGATAATAGGCATCATAATAACCCGCTGATAAAACGTAAGTCCCAAGCATTATCCTGCGCTTAGCTTCGTCGGCAAAAGTAGCTCTTAAGTTTCCGAATCTAATTCCGTCATATCTTCCCAAATTTGAAGAAACTTCCGCCGGCTGGACAATATAGTAAACGGATATCGCATATTTGGTGTGCGGGAGACTTATCGGTACGATTTCTACTCCGGCTTTTTTATAAATTTTGGAAACTTCCATCACCCTGTCGGCAACTTCACCATCTACCCCCTCGACAAAATATTCTTTGGGTATCCCAAGTTTCATTCTGCTTTTTGGAGCCATATACGAAGTATCTTTAAGTGTACTGTCAAAACCGTCTTCTCCTTTTGTGACATTAAAAATAGTTTCTACCTCCGCGACACTTTTACCGAAACTCCCAACCGAATCAAGAGATGAAGACATGGCAATTACTCCGTACCTGGAGACTGCACCATACGTGGGTTTTAACCCCACTATTCCGCAGAAATTGGCCGGCTGTCTTATGGATCCTCCGGTGTCGGTTCCTGTGGCAACAAGGGAAAGCCCGGCCGCAACTGAAGCTGCTGAGCCGCTGCTTGAACCTCCCGGAACCATTTTCTTATCCCAAGGGTTTTTCGTCGGACCGAAATCTGAATTTTCTCCGCTGGCACCATGCGCCCAGGCATCACAATTTGTTTTTCCAAGTATGATTGCGCCGGCATTGTCCATACGGCTAACCACAGTCGCAGAATAAGGGGGTACAAATGATTCCAAAACTTTCGATGCTGCCGTGGTTTTTACTCCTTTTGTTAAAAATAAGTCTTTATGTCCGACAGTCACACCCAAAAGCGGATATTTATCTAAAATGGCAGCGCCCTCCGAAACTAATTTATCTATTTCTTTTGCTTTTTTATAGGCTGCATCATCGGAGATGGTGACATAGGCATTCAAATCTTTGTATTTTTCGATTCTCCCCAGATACATATCAACTAACTCAACTGCGGAAAAATCCTTCTTCAAAATTCCTTCCTGCGTTTCTTTAATTGTAAGTGGAATGTTTTTCATTTATCCGTTCTTTCACTCAAAATTGCTTTAACTTTAAAATAACCGTTATGAATTTTGTCGCTTCCGGCAACTGCTTCCTCCTGACTTAAAGAATTTTTTTTCTCATCTTTTCTATAAACATTTTCAAGACCGGTAGTCTGGCTTGTTGCCTCGGTATCGTCAGTTCTAACCTGATTTAGTTCGCTAAAATAATTAATAACATCAGATAACTGGTGGCTGAATTTTTCAATTTCCTGAGAAGTTAGATCTAGTTTTGCGAGCTTGGCTACATGCAAAACCTCATCTTTGCTAAGCTTTGCCATATCTGAGTGTAATAATATCGCCTATCAACTCAATTAACAAGAAGTTAAGCCATTGCTTTTAGAGCCTTGATTCTTTCGTTAATCGGAGGGTGGGTATTGAACAAGTTGGCAAACCAACTGACACCTTTTCGGGTTTTGCCTTTAAATGGATTTACAATATAAAGATGTGCTGTTGCTTTATTTGCCACTTCAAGAGCTTCAGTATCCGAAGATATTTTACTTAAAGCAGATATAAGCCCGCTTGGCTGTCTGGTTATTTCAACGGCACCGGAGTCGGCATAAAATTCCCTTCTCCTGCTGATGGCAAGCTTTATAAGTTGAGCTATTATCGGCGAAAGGATAGCAAAAACAATACCGAGCACCATAAAGATACTTGAACTACTGTCCCTGTCATCACCGTCTCGGCCGTGCCCGAACCATGTAGTTCTTATCAGCCAGTCGCTCAATAACGCAATAAGGCCGACCATTACCGAAACCACGGACATAAGTCTTATGTCGTAGTTTTTAATATGCGACATTTCGTGAGCGACAACGCCTTCAAGCTCGGTTCTATTAAGTTTTGAAAGCAAACCTGTGGTGGCGCAAACGACCGCGTGCTTAGGATCTCTTCCTGTGGCAAAAGCGTTGGGAGCGGAGTCGGGAATAACGTAAAGCTTGGGTTCCGGAATACCCGCTCCGATGGCGATGTTCTGGGCTACTGTGTAAAAGGTAAAGTCGGTTTTGCGATTGGCCGGTCTGGCACCGGAAATTGCCAATACAATCTTGTCGGAAGTGTAATAGCCTACAAAGCTCATTACTCCCGAAACAACAAGAGCGATACCGACAAAGCCGAGCCCTCCCGGTTCATAACCGCTATATGCCCCAAAAGCTCTTGCCAAAATATAAGTTGCGGCCGCGACAAATAATGCAAATAAGACCACGACGATAGCACTCTTTATCTTATTTGATCTTTGTACTTCGTAAATGTTTTTCATAATACAAAAGTTACAAATTATAAATTAATTTTCGGTGTTTTTGTTTCCTCAGATGAAACCTTTAACCCTTCTCCCTCTTCGGAAGTTTCCAATCCTTTGAGTTTTTCAAAGCGGAACAGCTTGGCTATAAGACTACTGGGAAACGTGACCAATTTAACATTGTAATCGGCGGTCAGATCAATTAAAAGTCTTCTTGCATACATAATCTTGTCAGATGTGTCTCTGAGTTCGTCCATTAAGTTTTTAACCACCTCGCTGCCTTTAATTTCAGGGTTGCTTTCAACTACCACCTGCATTTTCGGCAATATATCGCTTATTGCTTTACCGGCATCGGACATTTTATTTAAATCACCGGAACTTACTGCAGAGTCGATTTGCTTGCGCGCACTTGTAAGTTCGTCGAATATTCCTTTTTCGTGCTTCAGGTAGCCTTTTGCAGACGATTCGAGATTGGGAATTAACTCCGATTGTCTTTTAAGCTGGTTGCCTATTTCCTGAATGGCTGCGCCAATTCTGGTTTTGGTACTTACAAAAAAGTTATAAATAGAAATCACCCAGAACACTAAAATTATTAATGCTGCTAATAATACATAAATCATAAATTAATCACCTCCCTTCGCCCTTCCGTAGCTTTAGCGAAGTAGGGTTTCCACCCACATTCGGGCTTCGGAGAGGCAGGCCTTCTTTGTTATGTTTTTAATAACGATTCAAAATTCTTAAGGCTTCGAGTATTTATTATATCATCGTCTTCGGCCCAGCCCCGCCTGGCAACAGAAACCCCGAACATCATGTTATTCATGCCGTCTTTACTGTGAGCATCCGTACCCAATGTCATTTTCACACCTCTTTTCACAGCCTCCCGGACTAAAGTATCGGGCAAATCCAATCTCATTGGGTCACTGTTTATTTCAATCCATTTGTTATTTGCCAAACAAAAATCAAATATTTCATGCCAATTAAGTTCCACACCTTCTCTTGCGTTTAGTTTTCTGGCAGTCGGATGGGCAAAAATACGTGATTTAGGGTGTGAAAGAGCCTCAATAACCCTTTTTGTCATTGATTTTTTATCTAGATTAAAGTTTGAATGAATAGATACCAAAGCAAAATCGACGTACTCAAGTGCTTTCTCGGGAACTGCAAGTTTTCCATCGGAAAGTATATCAATCTCAAGGCTATTGAATACTTTTTTTACCCTACTTTCTCTGCTTTTCACGATTGAATAGTTAATTTGTTCAACTTTTTCACGCTTTCGTTTAAGTATGTCGATAACTTGCGCATCAGTGTGTCCGCTTCGGCTGGGATTGTGCTCGGTAAAAGCCAAATATTCATATTTGAGGTCACTGCCTTTTTTCACTATTTCTTCCATGGAGCTTTCACCCAAATCATGCGAAGTTTCTATATCAAAGTCCGAGTGTATTTGTAGGTCAGCTTTAATGCTCTCCGGCTTAACTAAATCGGGTAATTTCTTTTCAAGTGCGGCTTCAATCTCGCCGGTATCCTCCCGCAGTTCCGGCTCAATATATTCAAGGCCGAGATAATTATAAAATTCTTTTTCAGTTTTAAATTTTTGGATCTTGGAATTTGGTTCCTGTGATTTGCGAATACCATATTCTGACAAGCTTAATCCTTTCTTTAATGAATATTCGCGCAGAGCTATGTTGTGGTGTTTACTGCCTGTAAAATGCTGCAGTAGTGACCCATATGCGTCGGGTTTTTGAGCCATTAAATCTACCTGAATATTTCCGGGTAATAATATTGAGGCTGTGGCACCACCTTTTTCAATAATTTTTTGCGTTTTCGGATATTTGGTAAAATAATCCAAGACAACTTGCGGATCGTTTGTGGCAACAGCCATGTCGACATCGCCGATAGTGGATGCCTGGCGCCTCAGACTGCCTAATGGATCCACACGCATCACATTTTTACTCTTTAATAAATACTCCATAATTTCATGCGCAACCATGGCAGCATAGGGTAGAAGCTGTCTTTTTCCTTGTTTTTGACGGTCTTCCACCTCTTTTAGCTTTGCTTTGACATCTTTAGGATCGCCCTCCCGGATTAGCTTCATGGCCGTTTTGATTCCTATCCCGGGAAGTTCCATCAGCTTAAACGCCTCTCCCGGTATATCTTTCATCAGACTGTCAAAATGCTTTGAATGTCCGGTTTTAAATATATCGCCTAAATGTGCCGCAATACCAGGCCCGATTCCCGGCACGTCCTCAAGCTTCCCGTCATCCCAGAGGTCTTTTAACTCGCTTGTAGCGTGTTCTGTGGCATCAGCAGCCCTTTCATAAGCAATTATCTGGAATCTATACTTATCTTTATTTTTAAACTGATATGAGGCGGCTACATCGCGTAAAAGTTCTGCAATTTGAAGATTGCTTAAAAACTTTGATTCCATGGCTAAATTAATTTTACCACAAGGTGTCCGGGTTAATTCTGTTATCCTAGATTAATCCCCTTACAATTGGTATAATTGGACCTCTGAGGTTACAAGATTAGCTTGGGACCTTTAAAATGAGAGGTCGTAGCTCAACGGCTAGAGCGCTTCCCTGTCACGGAAGAGGTTGCGAGTTCGAATCTCGTCGACCTCGCTCACCATGCTCGCTCACTCTTGATCTTCGATGCCCGGGAAGTGTTCCCTTTCTCCTATTGACTTCATTCGCTTCTTACTCTAAATTCAGACTAATTCAAATTCTCTGCCTGGGGCTTAACACTCCGAAGCTGAAGGCGAAAGGTGGTGAAATATTTTGAAATTTGATTTAAAAAAACTTCTTAAAAAGATTAAGCTCAACGAGGAAAATATCAGCATGGTTTTAGGATCACTTATTTTGGTTGTTGTAGGTATCCTGATTGCAAATTACTTTAAGGACAGAAATTCCGGCAAGATCTCAACAGATTCCACTCAAGTATCGGCTGTTAATGAACACACTGTTACCGAAGGTGAAACTCTTTGGTCAATTGCTGAGGATTCATTCGGTTCCGGGTATAACTGGGTAGATATAAAATCTGCAAACAATTTGGATTCAGACAATATCGATGTCGGACAAAAATTGATTATTCCGGAAAATACTGAACCTAAAGAACCAACAACCACAGTGGTTACAGAAATATCTGATGTGACAACCGGTTCAATAATCGGTGAAACATACACAGTAGCCAAAGGTGATTGTCTTTGGGATATAGCAGTTAGAGCTTACGGAGACGGATATAAGTGGGTAGAAATTGCGGAAGCAAACGAATTGGTAAATCCTAATGTAATCCATACAGGAAACGTTTTGGTCTTACC
>CAZSGY010000008.1:0-5909 GCA_964606975.1 uncultured Gammaproteobacteria bacterium
GTCTCACCCAGCTTTTCACCTTTCCCTCACGGTACTTGTTCACTATCGCTCTCTTATCTTATTTAGTCTTGGAGGATGGTTCCCCCGGATTCCCACAGAGTATGTGCTCCGTGGTACTTAGGAAATCCCTAGGGTAATGTTTGATTTTGCATACACGATTTTCACGCTCTTTGATTGGCCATTCCAGACCACTCTGCTATCAAACACTAATCCCACATTGGG
The DNA here is from genome assembly GCA_964606975.1 of uncultured Gammaproteobacteria bacterium. GTDB lineage: Bacteria > Patescibacteriota > Microgenomatia > UBA8517 > UBA8517 > UBA8517. Next base: position 223 of record CAZSGY010000008.1, read on the forward strand.
CTCCTGCAACCCCCCTTTCCAATAAATTGGAATGGGGTTTAGACTGTTCCGTTTTCGCTCGCCGCTACTAGCGGAATCTCGTTGATTTATTTTCCTCACCTTACTTGGATGTTTCGGTTCAGGTGGTTTCCACAGCACACTCTATAAATACTCTTACGAGTACTTTTTTAAATGTGTGTAACCAGTAAAACTGGCTGGGTTTCCCCATTCGGACACCGTCGGATCAAAGCTTCGTAGCAGCTACCCGGCGACTTTCGTGGCTATGTACGTCCTTCTTCGGAGATAAGAAGCAAGGCATTCACTGTCTGCGTTGTTTAACTTGCGATCCCACACACCCTGAAATAAATCAGGATATGGGACGCGACCTTCCTCTTCTACAATATCCCGTGAGATATAATTACAATCTCAACGGGAACAAAAAAATCCTAAAAATCTTCAAATTTTAAAGTACAATTCACCGCCTCTCAGCGGATCAGTGCGGACTTAGTAGGAATCGAACCTACTGATAAACCAATTAAGCCCTTTTATTAGTGGACCCAGTGGGGGTCGAACCCACTACCTCCTCATTGCAAATGAGGTGTTCAGCCAGTTAAACTTTGGGCCCGGAAAGCCTAGCCTCCAAAATTTTAATTTCGGCTTTCAAGCTTGCAACATGATCTTGCAATACTTTAAGTTCACTTGAGGCCAATTCTCCCGATGCTGACTCGTGAGCAACTCCCCTGAAATGACTCAAGCGGAAATTAACTTTAGCCTCATATTCTTCCAGCTTTTTCAAAAGTGCTACTAATTTTTCTTTGTCGGACAGTTGTTTCATACAAAAAAACCGGCTTTTCGAGTGCCGGTCACAGTCTCCGAGAAGATAATATTAATTTCCCTTAACCACGCATAAGCGCGGCTTGCTTTTTAGAAATTGTTTTAATTCTCATTAATTGTTCCGAACTCAAAACCTTATCTTTTATAAGGTAAGGGAATTATATCTTGAACGGTGTGAAGCGTCAAGCCCTCTTTGGAACAAGGTGGATTATAAATATCTGCCATGTTAAAATAGCAAAGATTTTTGATACGGGGGTGCGTGGCTCAGTGGTAGAGCGCGTTCCTGATAAGAACGAGGTCCATGGTTCGATCCCATGCGCACCCACCCCAAGTTCCACCAGCACTTTCCCCACACATCAGTTCTCTATATAATAGTAATATCGACAATATGCAAAACCTGACCACTTTATTTCTCAAACTACCCCGCAATGTTGAGGTCACTCCCGAAGCTGCCAAAACTTTTCTTTCAGCCTTAACTCAAATTAACTCAGTCTCACCTTTACAAAAACTTTTAGGTACCAAGGCCCTCGCTCTTTCACTGGAAATGGCTTCTATAAACCAGCAAATCAGGTTTATGATAACCTGCGAAACTTCTCTGGTTCCTTTTTTGGAAGCCCAAATTCAAAGTAATTATCCGCTTGTTGTCATTGAAAAAATGAATGACCCCCTGCAAGCCGATTTGCAAGGACAGTCCCTGCAAATTAAAGAATTAAAACTTGCCAAGGGTAGTTTCTATCCTGTTGCAACTTATGATAAGTTCGCCGATGTGGATCCGCTATCTTCAGTCCTTTCAGTCCTCTCAAAAGCGGAACCGACAGAGATGATACTTGTCCAGATAGCACTCGAGGCAACTACCACAAAATGGCAGTCACAAGGAGCTTCCTACGCCGATTATGGCACCAAAAATGAGGATGGAACTTATTCCCCAAGGGCGGATAAAACTATAATAACTGAGAAAATTTCTTACCCAGGCTTTAAGGTTTCGATTCGTCTTATCGGTAACACGAAGAAATCCCTAATCGAACTTTCAAGTGCTTTCGGAGTTTTTACCAGATCCGACGGAAATCATTTTACGACAAAAAAACCCGGAATTTTTAGCGGCAACAATATCATTCCGTATGCGTTAAACCGAACGGTTTCAGGTGGGGATATTCTCAACATTCTTGAACTCGCCACCATCTGGCATCTTCCGTCCGAGAAAATTAAAACGACAGGTATTGCCTGGGGAACCAAAGTTCTTTCCGAACCTCCGGAAAGTCTTCCCAATGCAATCACTATAAAAGAGGAAGATCGCGCCCATGTTAACTTTTTCGGCAAAACAATTTTCAAAAACCGCGATACTATTTTCGGAATTAAAGATATCGACAGAAGGCGTCATATTTGGGCAATAGGAAAAACCGGCACAGGAAAGTCCACCCTCATTGCCAACATGGCAATCGATGATCTGAAAAAAGACCGTGGTTTAGCCATAATTGATCCTCATGGGGATCTTTGTGATATTGTTCTTGATTACATTCCCAAACATAGAATCAAGGATGTTATTTACTTTAACCCGGCAGATACCTCCTACCCCATTGTCATAAATCCTCTTGAAGTAACAAACAATGAAGAGGCGGAACTGGTTGTGTCCGGAATTGTTTCAATATTCAACAAAATTTTTGGGTTTTCCTGGGGGCCAAGACTCGAGTACATTTTAAGAAATTCGCTTTACACTCTTGCCCTAGTACCCAATTCCACTCTCAAAGACGTTCCCCTTCTTTTGACCAACAAGCTTTTCCGTCAAAAGGTTGAAAGTAATATCACCGACCCTTCAATGCAGGCTTTCTGGCGGGATGAATTTGATAAAATGCCTGAGAGACTTCAGCAGGAAGCCATATCCCCGATTCTTAATAAAGTCGGGCAGTTTGTAACTTCACCACTTATAAGAACAGTAATCGGGCAGCCCAAAAGCACAATCAAGCTCGATGACGTAATGAACGACGGAAAAATCCTTCTTGCCAACCTTTCCCAGGGCAGGCTCGGAGAGGATAACGCGGCTCTACTTGGCGCCATGCTTATTACAAAATTCCAGCTCGCCGCAATGCACAGAGTTGCCCTTCCCGAGGAACAAAGAAAAGATTTTTATCTTTATGTCGATGAGTTCCAGAATTTTGCCACGGGGTCATTTATCAAAATCATGAGTGAAGCCAGAAAATATAGACTCGATATTATGCTTGCCAATCAGTACATGGCCCAAATTCCCGAGGAAGTAACCAAGGCAATTTTAGGAAATGCAGGGACGGTCATGACATTCGCAGTCGGGGCAAATGATGCGGATATCTTGACCAAAGAGTTCGCCGAAGTATTCACGGCCCAGGATCTTATAAACCTGGGTAAATATCAGATTGCAACCAAGATGACTATTGACGGACAGATTACCCGACCCTTTGTTTCTACCACCCTTCCCCTGCCGGTTTCTAGCAACCTTAACCGCGAAAAGGTTATTCAAGCAAGCCGCATACACTGGACGAGGAAAATTTAACCCCATAATGTTGTAAAATTTGACTTTTAGGTCTATAATTCCCAATCAATAAACCCAATTGCGGGTTTGTTATAGTTCTTTAAAAAAGCAGAGAGACTCATAACGTTTTTATACCCATAAGGAGGGTAAAATGAAAAAGTTTTTGTTCGTGATGGCTGTTATGCTTTTGGGTTTTGGCTTGGTAATCCCTGTTCAGGCGAACGGGATTATAGACTGGGATGGTAATGGATCTGATGTCTTACCTTGTCAGTATGGTGGCCACTGGGTTCTTGCTCCATCTGAAGGAATCACCGGCGCAATCCTCCATGTAAATGGAAGCGATTACACGATGATCCAGCATGGAAATGGATCCTGGTCAGCCGATTCAGTTGGCTCTTTGGATTCAGGTTTGTCGGCATCGGTCAGTTTTATCGGCGAAGGTAGTGAGAAAAATCACCTTCAGCTGAGCCACTGTACCGAAGGTGCTGATCCAACACCAACTGAAACAGTTACTACCCCAACTGGGACCGCAATCCCGACCGAAACACCAGATCCAACTGAGACATCTGTACCATCTCAGACACCGGATCCAACTGAAACGGAAGTTCCAACAGTAACACCGATCGAAACGGAAGTTCCAATATTTACACCAACCGTTCCGGTTCCAACATCGACGGCCACGATTCCACCGCCTGATCCAACGCTAACGGCAACGCCAATTTCGACGTTACCCATTCCGCCGCCGGTAAGCACACCAGAACTATTGCCCATTACAGGCGCTGATTTGAGTTCTGGGCCTACCCCGTTTGGAAGCGCTATCGTCACCATCGGGGGTATTTTCCTGATGATTGCGGGGTTAGCGCTCAAATTTAAACAATAATCTCTCTGCTTCAGGTGGAGCATTTTATCAAAAATCGATAGAATGCTCCACCAAGTACGTCTTCATTTAATTTTTCCCACAAAAAATCCCCTGTAAAAGGGGATTTTTCGTTGACTTCCAAAGATTTATAAAGTTAATTTACATTTGGGATCCAAAATGTGACTGAAAGCTTCGTTTATAGTTTTTTAACCAAAAAACCCGTAATTTAAAATGGGGGTGTAACAGTCACCAATAAATTGGTGAAAGTCATCTCCTTAGAAAGGAGGTGATCCATCCGCACCTTCCAGTACGGATACCTTGTTACGACTTAGTGCTTATCGCTGTCTCTACCTTGATCCCGTACAACGGGATTTAAGGTATATACAACTTTACTCACTTGACGGATTGCGCTTTACTTGAGGTTGTAGCGCGTTCCCACCCGGCGAGCGGACTTTACCGCACCGGGCGAGCCATAATGTTTATTCATTCCGAATCTCAACTTTGTTATGTAAGAAAGTTCTTTAGAATTAAGTTTGCGTATATCCTGCCTGCCTTTTACAATTTTGGCTATTTTGCAAAAAGTTTCAAAGCTTATTGCTTTATATCCTAACAGTTTGTGTTCTGTAAAAAATGGAATGATGACATTATAAATATCATCTCTTTTTGATACTTCAAACACATAGGCTGGTAACTTCCCTTCCGAGGAAGATTTCTGATATACACTACCAACTCCAAAATACTTTTTAACTTTGTAAAGAAGATCTTTGTTTCCAATGGCCTGAGTAATGAAAAATCGAAGATCAATTCGATTATCACGTCTCAAACTAACTAAGAAACATCCTTCCCCTTCAACAAAGCCTACTATATACAAAGCTGATAACATTACGGATTCCCCTTCAATATATTCAATATTCAGAATACAAACTAAACCCGAATATGTCAATATTTACTATGGAAAAGCTGACTTCCTAATAAGCAATAACCTCTGTCTTAATAGGATCTCCGTGGGTTATTAAATTTTCCGTTCCAAACATGAATGAAAAGCGTTTTTTTTGACTTCCTTAGGACCGCCCTGCAAAAGTCGTCTGCCTTTTTGAATCATCCCTGCTTTTTGCCTCAGACCCTCCGCCCTATTCAGTTACCCGATTAGGACTGTCAATTTTTTGGCTACCCTATCAGATATGTATGTATCCTAAGGGGTAGGATTTTAACCTACTGGAAAACTTAACTGCCACGCGCGTTAATTAAATTACGGCGGTGTGTACAAGACCCGAGAACGTATTCACCGCGGCATGCTGATCCGCGATTACTAGCGATTCCGACTTCATGCTCTCGAGTTGCAGAGAACAATCCGGACTACGATCGGCTTTCTGGGATTGGCTCCCCCTCGCGGGTTGGCAACCCTCTGTACCGACCATTGTATTACGTGTGAAGCCCTACCCATAAGGGCCATGAGGACTTGACGTCATCCCCACCTTCCTCCGGTTTATCACCGGCAGTCTCATTAAAGTGCCC
>CAZSGY010000009.1:0-18833 GCA_964606975.1 uncultured Gammaproteobacteria bacterium
GGATGTTGATATAGCAAGCATTGTTTTAACATCGCTTGCAGATAAGGCCAGGGGTGTGGCAGGGCTGCCGGTATTATTTCCGATAATCGAATTTGCTGCCAGGTTTGCCATTTTGGATAAAGAAACTTTTCCACTACCGATTGTGGTTAATCCTGTATTGTCAATTGAAATATCCCCCGACATTGATACACCCGTGGCGATACCACTTCCATTTCCAACAAAGATGTTTGCGGATGTCAAGCCGGTACCCAATTTACCTGACAATGCAGAATTGAGATCTGTTTGGTCAGAAAGTGTTCCTGTAATTGCTCCCCAGGCCACCCCTGAGGAATTTGTGACCCAGGAAAGAACAGAACCGTTCGTACCCAACACCTTTCCACTATTACCTGTTTGGTCAGGTAAAACCTTGGTCGGAGATAATGTTGTTATCCAACCCGGGTCTGAGTAGCTTCCTGTTGTATATACTCCGTTGGTGACTGACGAGGCATTTCCTGTTAAAGCTCCTGTAAAAGTGGTTGCGGAAACAGATGTGAGACCCGACATTTGACCCCCGGTAATAAACACATTACCCGCTGATTGTGTGGCAATTGTACCAAGACCAGAGATGTCAGATGTTGAAAGAGATAGCATTGATTTAACAGTTGAGGTTGATAGAACTTCAGGAGACCCTGATCCTGCACTGTTCCTGCCCAAAAGTGAAGCGGTTGCCATATCTGCCATTCTTCCTAAGGTAACAGTCTTGTCTGCAATAGTATTTAAGTTGGTACTTCCCGCCCAGGTAGAAAGAGCTGTATTTTCAACGCTTGAAAGGCCAACTTGTGATTTTGTCAAACCTGTTAATAAAGATCCGTTAAGAGCCGGGATGTATCCTGAAGCATCAAGTTTGACCAATTGAGAGATTCCGTTGAATGTATTTCCTTGGGTTGTGACTGATGAATTAAGACGTGCAGTATTGATAGTACCGGTAGTTGCAGAGTTAATAGCAGTAATGGCAGATTGACCGGCAGCGTCAGTATTGGCCAAAGCATTGGCTGTTGTTGCAGTTGTGGCCGAAGTTGCGGTAGTGGCAGAGCTGGCGTTTCCGGTAAGTGCTCCTGTAAACGTGGTTGCTGAAACGGATGTTAATCCGGATAAACTTCCACCGGTAATAAACACATTGCCGGCCGATTGGGTGGCTATTGTTCCAAGTCCGGAAACATCAGTATTAGTTATACCCAACAACGTTTTAACTTGAGACGCAGACAGCGCCACCGGCGTTGCGGGGCTGCCGGTATTATTTCCGATAATCGAATTTGCTGCCAAGTTGGCCATTTTGGATAACGTCACCACGCCGCTACCTAAAGTTGTGGTAATTGACGTTGCTCCGGTTCCTGATACATCCCCCGAAAGAGTAATTGTTTGATTTCCGGTTATAAAACCTGCATTGTTATTCCATTGTGATATGTTTGTCGAGGAAAAATTACTTACCGTAAGCCCTGAAACCGTGTTGCTTGCTGCACTGATTGTCTTATTTGTCAAAACATCATTCGTATTTCGGCCGATGAGTGTATCTGTTGATGTTGGAAGCGTGATCGTACCAGTATTACTGATCGTCGAAATAGCAGGCGCTGCAGAAAAGATCCAGGAGGCGGTAATCGATTCAATCTGATCTGAACGGGTAATTTTTGAGTTCGTGTAATCAATCGAGAGATTTCCCTCGCCTGTCGGAGAATTGGTTAAATCGAAATCGTTTCCTAGAAAATCAATGACAGTGGCGGATGAAACAACTGTTAGATCCTCCACCTGAAGAGTCGAAATTCCTCCTCCCACGCCCCCCGCATCAAGGGCGCACTCCCACGAAGAAGTGCTTGCTGTCCATTTTAGAATCTCTCCGTCACCACAGGCAGTTTTTAAAGAAACCCCGCTCGCTGTTGCCTCTAAGCCGCTCCCAAAAGTGGTCTGAATTGCCAGACTCAAGATCCCCGAGGTTCCTCCCCCTGTCAAACCGTTTCCTGCCGTAACTCCAGTTATGGTTCCCGTCCCTCCTCCTCCACAACCACCCCATCTGAATTTTCCTTCGGCTGAATCATAGGTTAAACAATTCCCATTGGAAGCGGAATTTGAGGTGGAAAGTTTGGAGACGCCCACGTCTCCATCTTTCAAAGATATCGATACCGAACTTAAATCGAGTGAAATCTCCGCAATATTATCACTGGTGCTAACAAGCAGTTCGGAACTGCCGCTTCTGATTTCTTTTAGAACACCGGTTGCCCCACCCGACTGCCCGGTAATCCCGCCGGGTAATAAGTTCTCCGCAATATTTTGAATATAGTTAATAGCGGTTTGCATCGGAGTAGACATAACGTCACCGTCCGTCACAGTATCCGCAAAGATCCAAGTTCCTGTTTCTTTATCAAAAATGGGTTTATTAAAACCAATCGGCTTATAATCGGAAATTCCCAACACTTTTGATCCGGAAGCAGTTCCCGAAATGGCCTTAGAGAGAGATATTGCATTTTTGGCTATGATACTTTCCGCTCCGTTATTTTGTTTTAGACCTGTTTTTATTACTACATTTGACACTTTGCCGTTTCCGTCCACTGTTCCTGCAATTAAAATACCGCTGCTATAAGTTTGTCCGACAAAATCTCCGATAAGCCTGCCATTTCGAACTGTTCCTTGATATACTTTGATTGCGTATGATACATTGTTATCTACAATCAAATTTGCGACCATCTTGTCAACAAATTGTGCCGTAGTTATTGTTCCATCTTTGAGATAAAAGGGGTTTATACTTTCTCCCTCAAAAGAATCAACCACCCCATCCCCCGAAAGAAAACCTATATTTAGGTTGTCAACAAATTCACTGCCAGCATTCTCAATTTTTCCGTCCGTAATGATATACGAAGAAAATGATCCGTTGGGTAAAACCACAGTCCCGACAACTAAATCGTCAAAATAGGCATTTTCAACTTTTTCTTTATCCAAATATCCAAGCTGATCTTCAACACCCTCAACCAGGGCATTAATTTGAGAAGTAGATACACCCTTTTGTTTAAAAAAATTTAAAGCAGACCCTCCCCCAACCACAACCACCGAAGAAGCCGCTAAGGCTAATATTATTAGGAGTGGGGTGATACCCCGTTGGTAAGTATTTTTAGATTTGGTCGGCATCTTTTTTCAAAAAAATTACAAAAACCATACTCCCGATGGTAAACAAAATAAAAAACAGGAATATCCCCAAGCCCATCATGGCGTAAGTTCTCATTGCGGCAGATTGGGGTTCGTTTGTTAAAACGGTCCATCCATATTCTCCAACTCCTCTGGAAGCTGCAAATTCTAAAACCCCGTCATCGTTATAACCTATTGCCAACTTTGTATTCCCGGGTGTGGTATCTAAATCTTCGGCATAGATAATCTGTTTATTGCCCTTAATGCCGGTATTTAGAATGTAATTCCCTTGTGAATCTACTACTGACAGAGACTCTTTTTTATCCAATCCAACTTCTCCGAGATGCTTCTGAAGCTCCAGAATATTTATATCAGCTAAGATAATTCCCAAAAACTTGTCGTCATCGTTCAGTATCGGGAGCGAAATTAATATCGAAGGTCCTATTCCCGGAGTTTTCGGTACCACGATCCCCGTAACAAATGACGTTCGCTTGTCGGCCGGAACTGTGAAATAATCGCGGTCCGAAATGTTAACATTCTGACTTTGGGAATAATACGGATAAGTGTCAACTATTTCTCCATCAGAATTTGTTACAACTACACGCCTAAATGCACCGTCTGACAAAAGAAAGGTCTCCTTTAGCTCTTTGTCCAAATTTTCTTTGTTTATTTCACTTTGAAGAAGATTTTTATAATTACCAATGGCCAGAGATGTTTCAAGAATTGACACACCATTATCAACAAAGTTTCCGGTGATTGCACTTGCCGTTTCCACTTCCCTGCCCATTCTTGTCAAAATGGAATTTTGAAACGAATTGTGAGCCATCCTTAAAATCATAGAACCGGCGATAAAAGCTCCCAAAAGCCAAAAGAAACCGATAATTGTTTCCTTTCTGTTTTTGGTCTCAAAAAAATGAAAATCTTCCCTAATCGGGAATATGAAAGAAAAAGTTCCCAAAACTACCCCAAATACAGAACTGCCCCAATAACCGTTAGCAAAGGCGACAATCGCATAGAAGCACGAAAGGAGTCCGACTGTGAGATTTGTAACCCAAATAAAGATACGGTTTCCTCTGTAGGCTTTGTAACTTGAAAATAAAAGAAAGTAGAAAAAAAGTATCCAAAACAAAGAATACACATTTTTGGAAATTGATACATATTTACTCAATGCAAAAACCCCAAAAGAGTCCGGCCAAACGGCGGTAGCCAAACCTATGAGTATGCAAAGAATATTAATAAAAACCAGATAATGAAGATAGCCATCCTCTTTTTTGAACGCAGCGAATATAAATACCAGTGATAGTGCCAGGTATCCGGTTGCCACAACTGAAGCTTGCGAGGCAAATATTCCCGCCAAAACTAAATAAAGCAATCCCATGCTGGCGTTAAAAAACATACGCCTTTCTCCTTTTCTCATATCAAACATATCAAACCCCAACAAAAGAATTCCTCCGATGATTAACAAAATACAAATTATGTTAATAATGGGTGCTATTCCTGCCATTGCATTAAGGGTGGTGGCATACATTGGCTTAATAAACTGCGAAAAGCCTATTCCGATTGACATAAAACCCACAAACCAATCAAAAATGCTGGGAAAATTTGAATTTGCAGGCAGGCTTTTTGCAATGCCCACCCGTTTTCTCCCCTTTTCCTGGAGCAACCTTTCCACCTCGCTTGCAGGGATTCTAAACCTACCCTCGCTACCCAATCTTACGGATTTAATGGAGCCTTCTTCTAAGTATTTGTATACAGTATTGGTAGAAAAACCTAACAAACCGGCCACCTCTTTGACGGTATATATAGATTTGGGCATGTCTTTTAAAGGTCGTGCTTATTCTTACAACTTCTTACAAGTTCGTGTAAATATTCACAACTCCTAATACTATTATTAATAGGCATACGCCCTCTGTCAAGGCCATTTTAGTCAAAATCTGAGGCTGAAAATGATATAATGTTTGTGGTTCCTGAAAAATAGCTAAAAATGGGCCGTTAGTATAGTGGTAGTACATACCCTTCGCATGGGTAAGACACCGTTTCGATTACGGTACGGTCCACTCGCAAAGCTCGCGAACCTCCCTCATCGATAGTGCTCGGGAATAAAACTGTGCACGGCGATTACGGTACGGTCCACTCTTCGCCCTTTGGGCTACAAAGTGGCACAGCCAGAAGTTCTGGAAGGGTGACTCTAACGTAGCTTTAGCAAAGTGGGCCTAATTTGTAATTTGTACATTATTGACTATTTGAGGTAGCCCATTGGATTAACTCTGACTCCGTTTAGGTATATCTCAAAATGTAAATGCGGACCGGTTGACCTACCCGTACTCCCCATTTTTCCTACAGCCGTTCCCCTACCTATCGTTTGCCCGGAGATAACCATTATCTGCGAAAGATGTGCATAGCGTGTTTTATAACCGTTTCCATGGTCAACAAGGACCATGTAACCATAACCTGACGCATCCCAACCCGCATAGATAACACGTCCGCTGTCGGCGGCAACCGTGGTAGGCAAAGACCTATTGGCAATATCAAGTCCTGGGTGGTACCAGGAGAATCTCTGGGTAATAGTACCTTGTGTGGGCCATACAAATTGGCCTGATGCAGTAACTGTCCCGGCATTGGGCGTCATTTGCCTTTGTCTCGGGGTAGCTGAAACTGCCGGCATTACACCTTCAGGAACAATTATAGTTTGCCCAATTGCCAGTTCAAACGTCTCATCATTGGTAAAAGTGTTAAAGGGAAAATCGACTATTGCCTGAACATCGGCGTCGTACTTTTTAGCTATTGAGTAGACCGTGTCGCCTTTAGCAACGGTGTGGGCAATTCCGGTTACAGGTAAAATCTTAAGAGTTTTGCCTACTTTGATAGTGTCTTTGGTTATATCGTTTGCCCATCTGACAGTATCCGGGGAAATTCCGAACTTGTTGGCAATCGAGGTAACTGTGTCACCGCTTTGGACTTCGTAATCAATGATACTATCCCTTACTTTACTAGATATCTGTGTATCAATTCCGGGGTCGTCTGTGGAAGCAGACAGAACTGAAGGTGCGGCAGAAATTTCCCAAGGGTTAACCGATTTATTCGGTAACTCCTGGGCAATCAAAGGGGCCAACATAACTCCCAGCGTGGTAATTGCAGCCATGCCGGAATGACTTAGGGTCCTCGATAATTTTCCCCTCTTTCTGTAAAGAGCCGTAACAACGATTCCTTTTCTTTCCTCAAATTTTAAAAAGCTAATGTGCAGACTTTTTAAAACATAGTTTGTGAGTTCGAATAAGAAGATTCTAATTTCTGACCAAATTTCCAAAATAAATTCCAGGTTTTTTTCCATGAATAACAATACAAAATTTTCTACTTTGAGTAACTGATATTACCGTATGAAAAGATACGAAGCAAATTTATTTGAAGTTCAAAAAATGTACCCGGAATGGTAAATCGGTGGACAAAGACACAAATGGAGCACAAAAAATTAACTTTAGGCTGTTTTAAGACTATCCAAAAACTCGTCGTTGGTCTCGTATTTTATTAATTTGTCGGTCAGAGTCATGGTTTTTTCGTCATCGTTCATCAGATCAACCATACGACGAAGCGTGTTGACCTTTCTTAACTTCTCCATTCCGAAAAGCAGTTCATCCTGTCTGGTTCCGGATCTGGTTATGTCAATTGCCGGGAAAATGCGTCTGTCGGCAAGTTTTCTGTCCAAGTGAAGCTCCATATTTCCTGTACCTTTAAATTCTTCATAAATAAGGTCGTCCATCCTGGACCCTGTATCAACAAGACATGTTCCGATGATGGTTAGCGATCCGCCATTTTCAATATTTCTGGCAGCACCAAAGAATTTCTTGGCCGGGAAAAGTGCCATCGGATCAAAACCGCCGGAGAGCGTACGGCCGGAGGTCGGAAGAGCCAAATTGTATGCTCTGGCCATTCTAGTAATCGAATCAAGCACTATTACAACATGGTGCCCCATTTCAACAAGACGCCTCGCACGTTCCAGTGCCAGTTCCCCGACTCTGGTTTGGTCAGAAGGCGCTTCATCGAAATTACTGGCTGCAACTTCTCCAAAACCATTTGTAACTTCCTTCATTGTTCTTACTATATCGGTAACCTCTTCGGGTCTTTCACCGATAAGAACCGCCATTATGTGGACATTTCGTTTGGCGGCGGGATTCTTATTTTCACTTTCCGCTGATCGTTCCGGGTAGTTAATGGCAATACCCTTGATTATGTCTTTTACAAGCCAAGTTTTTCCTGCTTTAGGCGGAGAAACAATTAATGCACGCTGCCCAAAACCGATTGGAGCAACCAAATCTATCATTCTGGTAGTTAATGTATCTTTGTCTGTCGAAAGTATAATTTGTGCATCAGGATAGACGGCTGTCATGTCATCAAAATATGGTCTTTGACCAACAGACTCAACAGGTTCGCCGTTGACTTTCTCAACTTTGAGAAGACCCCAGTATCTTTCATTTTCCTTTGGACGCCTCGCCTGTCCTGCAATAACATCCCCCACTCTTAAATTAAAACGTCTGATTTGTGAAGCGGAAATATAAATATCATGATCACTGGGAGCAAACCTTTCGGGTCTGAGTAAACCACTGCCTTCATTGGCAATATCTAAAACTCCGGAAACCATTTCCGTAGGTAAACCTGCGTCGGGAATAATTCTGTCGTCTACCACCAGGGGGTTACTTTTCACTTCAGTCATAGCAACGCCGCTATCGGCATCGGAAACATTTTCCGACACGGCAGAGATCTCCTCTTCTACTGGAGACCCCACCAAAGACTGAATGTCTTTTTTGTTTTCTTCGTCTTGGATATTGCTGACTGACTTTTTTGGCATAACTAAAATTTAGAAATTAGAATTTAGAAATTAGAATTTAGAATTTGAAACACGAACTCGGGCAAAACTCGAAGTACAAGTACTAGTATAGACCTATTTCAGCCTCTGTCAAGAAGCTGGCGTTTTTTACCTAGTAGTACCACAATCAGGCATATAAGGCCGGCAAACATCCCTCCCCACTCCAGGATTTGGGGCCAGTAAAAAATATAGATTATTGAATTTTGATTGTTGATTGCGGAGGGGGTAATCCACCCATTTGCCCAATTGTTCACTTTTACATGCCGCAAAAGTTCAAGTTCTGAGATTTGAGATAGAGATTTGAGATTAAAACTAACTGCCGGGAAAGCAATCCAACCATCCTCGTAGCCTTCTCCTAGAGACACTAGACCCTCTCTGTTGTTATTTCCATCCATATCTCCATCTCGTATCTCAATCTCTATCTTATATCCCCACGTTCCGTATTTTTGAACCGAATTAATTTGAAGGTTGTTTTCAATACTATATACACCATCGGAGGACAGTCCTCCTAGGTCGGGTCGGTAACCGGCAAGAAAAGCGTAATCAACAGGATAAAAAGTAATCCCGGTAAGCAAATTTTCGGAAGGAATTCTGCCGAAAGACCGTGTTTCAAAATTTAAAACATAACCTTTTCCGTCAATTTCTCTGGGGTAAACAAAATATGTTTCATCAAAATCGCCTATCGGGAGGATTTCTTCTAAATATGGCAGCTGCGTTTTTGAATCAAACAAATAAATTTTAAGACTTCTTCCGGAAGTGTTTTTCCCGGTTAGATGAAGCACATATGCCTGAGAATAGTTTAGCTCCGGAAAATTTATATAGTCGCAAGACACCCCACCCCCTTCGGCTCTATAAAGCACTCCACTCGGCTGAATTTCTTTGAAAACTCTGCCAAGCCTCTTAAGATCGCAGTTATATGCCGTATCAAAACCTTGGTTGATAGAAAGGTCTACCCTGGCAGACTCGGTCGCCGGTAAATTCAGTGCAGCATCAAATAAGGTGTTTCTGAATTCCAAATTGTCCGCGTTTGGCCTTATTTCTACACCCGCCCTTTCGTCTAAGCTGATAAAAGGATGGGTCAAATTTCCCCTAAGGATGTAATCACCATTTGCGCTGTAAAGAGGATCCAGAGGTGAATAGGTGGGGTTTGCGTTGATTTCCTGATACTTAGCCGGGGTGCTTAGTATATTTGTATTTAAGCCTGTATCGTAAACGCTCAAAAATCCGAAATTGGCTACCAAATTCCAACCCGCATCCCGGGCAATGTTCTTAATTTCGGAAATTTTTAATACTCCGTCTGATGCGCCGGCGTTTATCATCGATTCATCAATCAACAAATATTTAACGTTGTATTTTTTGAACGTGGCAACAAAATCGGAGGCATTATTCGAATACAAGGCGAATGCGGCCTGTGAGTAAAAATCTTCATTGCTTGAGTTCCAGCGGTCAAAATCGCGGTATAAAAGCGGATTTTTTATTCCATAAGTTAAAAATCCGCTGCCCTCGTAACCCCAGCCTCTATATTCCCAACCATATTTGGTTTGGATAGGAGTAAGCGCCACCCTGCCCTCGGGATGATTGTCAAACCAGGCAAAAAGTTCCGCATATTCTTTCGGAAATGCCACTCTGACATTTTTTCCGACAAGCTCTCCGCCGAACATCGGAAGCGAAAAATAGATAAGAGCACCCGAGGCAAAAACTATCAGCAAGATTTTTCCAATAGTTATGAATGCCTTTACCACCTTTAAAGGACTGTCCTTTAAAGTAAGAACTTTAAACCAAAAATAGCCGAAGTAAAAAGATAATATAAATCCGAAAAGAACAGAAAATTTAGTAAAAGGAGTTCTGAAAGCCTCTTTGAAGACCCCAAAATTGTCGTAAAGATATCTGTAAACCTGGCCAAAAGGCGGATTAATATTGAAAAGAAAGAAAAGGCATAATAAAAGCGGCAAAATTAAGGATAAGCCCACCTTCTCTTTTTTAAATAATGCGAGAAATATACCCAGAATGGCAGTTCCCGCCAAAACATATCCCAAAAGGAATACCGCAGGATTGGCCAGATGGATATTCCAGGCATTTAAAAGGTCCTTAAAAGTACCATTTGCAAAATCGAAGTTGCGCCAGGTAAAAAGAAAGCTTTTTTGGATCAAAACATTACCGATATTGCCATAATCAGCGTTTCTGAGGAAGGATTCTTGGGAAAAAAGGCGGTTAATGTTAGCATTTGATATAGTTAGAGACTGTTGGGCAATCGAATAAACGCTTGGCAAAATCCAGTAAATATTTAGAAGCAGCACCACAATTCCAAGAGTAAATAGCCTTTTTAGCTTCGCTTTTTTGTGAGAAGAAAAAAGTAAAAGTGAAAGCAGAAACAAAAAGAAGCCAAAATAAATTGCATAGGCTTGAGTTGCGGCATAAGCCATTGGAGAAACAAGAATTGAGATGAGAGATAGAGATATTAGAGAAGACTTTTTTCCATCCCGCAGGTACTTAAATCCAAATAGAAATAGCCACGGAACTCCGGCAAAAGCCACAGTAAACATTTCCAAAGGAACATAAAAATTCTGCAAGGTTCCCAGGTTAAGCAAATAAAACACTCCTCCCAGGAAGGCTGCCGGATATACCCAAGGGTTTTCTAGCCGTCTTTGAAAAATATCTTTAAGAAAAAAATAAACTCCCAGAGGCCCCAAAAGTAAGCAGGCAAAAACATAAAAATAGCGGACAAAACTGGCAGGGACCACAAGCGAGGCAAGCCATAGAATCGCATTTCGGAAAAAATCCGGCATGTCGGAATGGGCGGAAATTGCTCCCACCCCCATCTCACTCCCCCAAACGTGGGAAAGCATCCTTTCGATATTCAAAGGGAAATTAAATTCAGGATGCATCGAATCCCAACCGATGAGATATGTTCCCGAAGTGTAATTTTTAAAGCTAAGTAAAACTGCAATCGAAGCCAAAATTAGTGGAAAAAGGATTTTTAAAAATTTACCAATTTTGGGCATTGCCCTTTTAGTGTAATTTTTCTTTGGAGGCAACGCAATCTTTGTACTCTTTTTCCATTGGATAGGACGCAGTTGCGCCGTTTGAAAGAGTTTCTGTGTATCTGTAGGTTTGGGCACAATTAAGATCCATTTCTTCATTAATTTCTTTTACTCGAAGTTCGTAGAACTTATTTATGCCATCGGCAAGCGTGGCTATGCCATAAAAAGAAACTGCGGCAAGTGCCATAGCAACAATAATAAAACCGATTAAATTAATTAACTTCATTCTGCTAAATCAACAAAGAATTTGTTAACTTAGTCGAACGGCCCTGCAAAAACAAAATTACTTAATCAAACACCAAAATGGTGAAAGAAAAAGCAAATCTGCTTCGCAGGGCCTATCGAGGCAAAATATTTACTCAACGAACGTGACTGCTTTTACGAGCAGTTGATTACCGCTAGTGATAGCGATAACAAACCGCACCTTTTGGCAGCCATCAACGACAGAACAATTTGCTCCGGCGTTCGTCCGTCCGGGCTGGTTGAGAGTATCAACCCCTGCGCCATTCGTGGCATAGTTGAGCATGTTCGCACTTACGTGTGAAGAGAGGCCCCACATAGCCAGTTGCAAGGTGTCGCCATTCCAATACCGTCCGGGGACAGTAAATCCTTGGCGAACCCAAGCCTTCAAATCAGCAGTAACTTCGCCGACATTGAAGATAGCAATGGCGCATCCGGCTTTTTCCGACTCAGCTTCGCAGACATCGATTCCGGGGATATTATAATCACCAGAAATCAAACGATACCCGCGTGCTTGAACCGGCATCTGTCCGAATTCATTCTGCTCCATAAACACAGACTCATCGAGCCCATATTCAAGGCCATCTGCAGCTTTGAAGCTGACAGTTGGATTATCCACATTGGGAAAATCCGGCCATTGAGCGGGATTCGGGTCCTTAAGGCTTGAAAACCAACCACGCATTTGGTCAGTAGACCCTTCAAAGAAGGATACTTCCCATTTGCCTTGGGTGGTTTCTGATACCGCAACCGGAACTTCCGATTCGGCTTCTACTGCCTCTGACACCTCCGGCGTTAAAAACGGCGGAGCGTTTTGAGCCAACTGCGGACCGGGTGTAGGCTGAGAAGCAAGAGCTTCCTTCACCATTACCTGGACCGTGGCCTCAAGGTCAGGGGTTGGTTCTACAACCTTAACCGCATTACATGCGGAAAGGAGGAGACCCATTAATACGAGGGTAACGAGAATCTTTTTCATGGCTCCCTCCTTAGGAGACATTTCTTCGTTTGGTTGCGATAAGGGTTACAATACTGATCAGTGCAATTGCAAAGCCAGCTGCCGCAAACCAGAGAACCCAAGAGTCCACCTGCAAATATTGCAGGAGTTTGACGAACGCGATCGCCAATATGACGATAACGATCAACAACATTATGATACCAATGCCCAACCCGATACGCGAAAAATTTTTCCGCGAGGTCAGCCAGGTCATTGCTATCGATGCGGCTTTATCGGGTACAACCCAAGCCATAATGGCCAGGAAGCCGATTAAAATAACCACACCTCCAAAAAAGAACGAAAACAGATCAATACTCATTCCCTTCTCCTTTCCTCATTAAAAACAGGATGATTTCTCTGGCCAGAGAACCCACCTAACGGTGAGGGTCTGAAAACTAATGGCGAAGGTAACTAAATAAAAGAAACTTAAGCCCCGCCTTAATTCACAGAATCCCACCGTCAAGAGAGACCCGGTTAGAGAAAATTGCCTCGATTTGTTAAAGAACACCAATTAGTTAAAACTGGTCGGAGTTAGTAAAAACATTTGAGCAAATCTCAAAGCCGACTAACTTCGAATGATTCTAACTATTAGTTTTGCTTTTTACTTTTATTGGAAAAATAGGCTAAAACGCCGCTGGCGCCGAGGAAGCCTGAGGCTATAAGAGGGATGCTGTCAGCAATACCTGTTTCAACCGGTGTGTGTACACCACAAACAACTCCGCCCCCATAAGTCTGGGTGCAGATAGTTTGTTCTTCTGCCAAGGCCTTACCCGGCAATACAAAGAACGCCAAAACCAATAGACTGACCATTAACTTTTTCATTAGGCTTGAAGTATACCTTATAGTTATCATTTTGTCAAGACTACAGGACGAATCATTAAATAGCTCTTGCATAAACGAAAATCCTCTCCGGACCGTTCAAGTTCACACAGGTATAAAGGATCAAATCGGCCGAGTAATCTGTAATTTCTTCACTGTTTTCGGTTTTATAGACTCCGTATGTGTAAAGCCTTTGCTCCCAGGCAATGGTAATTACGTCTCCCTCTTTGACCTTGGGAAGGTTGTAAAAAGAGCTCTTGTGCCTGAAAGTGTTGGTCCAGGCCAGGTATCCATATCTATGCGCAGCCAGTATAACCGGGGCTCCTTTGACGTCAGGTTCTCCAAAATTCGAAACTCTCCAGACACCGTTTTTAAGAGCAGATTCATAGTTTTCGTAAGTGGACTCCCCAATATCGGTATCCACTCCGATTGCAGGAATAGTCAGATGATTGGTCTTGGGTAATGAGGCATCAAAACTGGGCAAATTCCGGCCGGTTGAAGTTTCAGCCGCCTTAGCCAGTCTTTCGGCCTCACTTTTTGAAAGATTAATATCGGCGATAATTCCGGGGACAAAATAAATTGCCAAGATAACAAGGCCGATAATGGCCAGAATTCTAGCCAGCTTTTTAGAAAACGGTTTTTTGCGGTTTCCCGAACTTGAGGTTTCAGTTTCTACCTGTGCTTCCTCACCCACACTAACATACCCACTAGCCGGAAAAAATTCGTCAAGAAGGTTGATCTGAACCCGCCTGTAAAAATATGCTTCTTCCATAGCGTGTCTTCACCACAAAAAAATGCACTCCTGCCGAACTTGAGGAATGGGTAGATCCCCTGCCCTAGAATCCACCCATCCCTCAAATCTAGTAAAAGTGCATTTACTGAAAGGCACTTGACAACCAATTCTAATCGTTTTAGTCTGATTACGATTTGTCTTGATATATCGTAAAGTTTCCTGTCCGCAAGACAAATCCCGTGTCCAGACATTTTTTAGGAAACGTCTGGTTAGTTATTGAAAGAGCATCTCTATTCGTGGCGAGTCCCACTAAGGAATTAGAGGAGAACCCAACGATGGCGATGCTCTTTTTTTGAGTAAATTGCTAAAATTTCTTCCGGCAATTCACTAAACTCCACCTATTTCAATGTTCATGAAAAGTTTACACCCCATTGTCAATCTTGTCAAACCCTATAACTATTTTTAGACAATTTCCTTGCCGCCCCATAGTTTCTATAAGTCCAAAATAGCCCATGTTTTCGGGAATTAAAAATACCCGAAAATAATTGTGGATAACTAGTGGACAAAGGTCGAACATGTTCCATGGCTTTGTCGACGCTTATTTTAGGAGTGCCTTAATCGCCTGCCCCACATACTTGAAGCTTTTTGAGGAAACCGCTTGTGTAAATCCCAGACGGCTTGCATCTTTTATCCTTTTATCTTGCGCCACGACTTCACGGATTTCACCCAAAAGTCCGACTTCCCCGACTGCCAGAATTTGTCCGCTAAGTGGTTTGTCAAAATAAGCCGACGCAACTGCCAAACAAATTGCCAAATCAGTCGCTGGTTCTGTTACCTTAAAACCTCCCGCAACGTTTACAAAAACGTCCATATCATAAAGAGGAAGCCCTGCGCGTCTTGTCAGAACTGCCAGAAGAAGCTCCAATCTTCTTGAGTCAATTCCTTGCGCAACACGTCTGGGAATGGCCAATTTTGTGGGCACAATTAGTGCCTGAATTTCTACCAAAATCGGCCTCGTACCCTGCATAACGCTGGTCACAACGGATCCCGAAACTTGCTTTTTATTTTTTTCCAGAAAAGCTTTTTCGATATTGTCCACCGGTGACAAGCCTTTATCCACCATCTCAAAAATCCCCACCTCATCTGTAGGGCCAAACCTGTTTTTGACAGCCCTTAATATCCTTGTGGTGAGAGTTTTATCGCCCTCAAACCAAAGCACCGTATCCACGATGTGAGCCAAAACCGCAGGGCCAGCCACAGTTCCTTCTTTTGTAACATGGCCGACCAGGAATAAGGGAATATTCAGGCTTTTTGCCTGTTTTAAGAGCCTAAATGCACACTCCCTGACCTGACCCACACTTCCGGCCATTCCCGAAAGATCCGATGTGGTCATGGTTTGTATAGAATCTACGATCACCGCGCGCAAGGACTGTCCTTGCGAAGCTAAAACATCTATTACACTATCCACATCCGTATCTTCCAAAAGATCGATATTGGCCTTTTTGATTCCAAGTCTTTCCGATCTCACTTTTACCTGAGTGGCAGATTCTTCGCCGCAAACATACAGGACCGACGATTGGGCGTCTGTATTCGACAAATTACTGGCTAATTGGGTAAGAAGAGTGGATTTGCCGATCCCCGGCTCGCCTGCAATCAGCACCGCCTGTCCCGGAACCAAACCCCCGCCCAACACCCTATCTAATTCGGAGATTTTTGTGGAAACACGCTTATCTGAGGTTAATTTAACGTCAGTAAGTTTTACAGGCTTTTGCCCGGAACTTGTTCGTTGTTTGCGATTTGCACCTTGTGATTTGGAGCTTGTCGAGGTGACCGTTTCAACCAAAGTGTTCCATTCGCCGCAATTCGGACATCTGCCAAGCCAGCCCGTAGATTCATAGCCGCATTGTTGACAAACATATTTGGAGTGGAATGACATCGCCCCATTGTAGAAGTTATTTTAAAATCCCGCAATGCTTCGATTTTGAGTAAATTGAAGAATTACTTGTATCCGAGAGGAATTGAGGTCAAAACAAGCCCAAGAGCGATGCGTTTGTCTTTTACATTGACCTCTTCAACACTGCATTTTACTTCCTCTCCGACGGTTAATTTAACTGTAGGAGGAACTTGGGTGATATGAATAAGCCCTTCAACACCCGGCAAAAGTTCGACGAAATAACCAAAATCAGAGGCTCTGACAATTTTACCGGTAACCTTGTCGCCCGCTTTAAACTTAGCCTCAACTTCGTTCCAGGGGTCTTTGGCTGCACCTTTAATGGAAAGGGCAAGTTTGCTATCGCGTGAAGCTAAAACTTTGACTTTGACAACATCTCCGACTTTGATCACATCGGAAGGCAAATTAACACGGCTGAAAGAAAGTTCGGAAACATGCACCAGACCTTCGACCTCCGCTTTCTCCTGCCTGCCGGCAGGCACGGCTTTTTTGACCGGAACTGAAATTTTTACAAAAGCGCCGAATGTGGCCACTGTTGTGACAACACCATCATAAACATCTCCTTCTTTGATAATTTTCAAAGCTTCTTTTATTAAGGCAATATCCCCTGCTTCTGAGATTTCTTTCTCGGAAAGAACAATTTTATTATTCATTTTGTCTACTTCCATAACACGGGCTTTGAAGTATTTTCCAACTAAGTTTTGTGCATTTCCGGTAATTTCTTTACCTAATTGAGAGGTTGGAATAAATCCTTCGATACCCATTACGTCGACGACAAAGCCGGGTGCCGATACTCCCTTACCAAGAACCGGAACTGCTTCACCGGATTCCTTTGCTTTGGCAAGTTTTTCCCAGGAAATGTCTTTTGCGGCATCTTTCAAACCCAAAATGGTAATGCCGTCGCGGGTTTCAGGAACCAAAACCGTAACCAGTACTTTGTCCCCCACTTTAAGACCCTCAATGTATTCTTTGGCGTCCGTGTATCCTTTTTCTTTGACAATACCCTCGGACTTGCCGCCAACATCAAAAATTACGTTAGTTGAATTTTTGGAGAGAACTGTAGCCTCAATTCTTTGGCCTTTTTCCAGTTTTCTGACTTTGTTTTTGGCACGAGCCAGGAGCTCCGCCATTGTGGGTTCTGATTTACGCGTCTGCGCGCTATTCGAAGTTGATTTTGTTGTAGTCACTATTCATTACCGCCTTTCGTTTGTAATGATGGTATTATACCCCACCAGGCTAGTAGGTGCAAGAGAAAAATGTTTGCATTTTGCTTCTAATAGTGGTACACTTGTACCATGCCATACCAAAATGATTTGACAGAAAAACAAATTGAAGCAATAAAACTGATAAGAAACCATGTTGTGCACATGGGGAGTTCTCCATCTGTTCGAAAACTTATGAGTCTCTTAGGTTACAAATCAGTCAAAGCCACCCAGGACATACTCCGTGTTTTAGCGGAGAAAAGAATAATCCAAAAAAACGAAGACGGTAGCTATAAACTTATCTCCGATCCTGATTTGGGTCCATCACACGCTCAGACAACAAATATACCAATTGTCGGCTTTGTTGCGTGTGGCTCCCCTATCCTAGCTATGGAAAATGTCGAAGCATATATCCCAATTTCCACCAGTTTAGCTAAAAATGGAGGAATATATTTTCTTTTGCATGCAAAGGGCGACTCGATGAATCTCGCAAGCATTAATGATGGTGATCTTGTATTAGTTAGACAACAATCTACAGCAAATAACGGAGATAGGGTTGTGGCTCTAATAGATGATGAGGCCACCATAAAAGCATTTCACAAAGAAGGCGGGGTTGTTGTTCTCAAGCCCAAATCATCCAATCCGATTCACAAGCCGATAGTCCTCGAAAATAATTTCCAAATACAAGGTGTGGTTGTTGCATCTTTCCCCAATGTCTAAATTTAACTTCTCCATACAAGGTATAGTCAAGGTAGCCCCCAAGAAAAGGCCTTTACAGGCATAAACTTCGGATTACCACAGCTAAAGATAGTATGACCCAATAAATTAGAGAAGACCGAAAGGGGGTGAATATAGATGATATATGAAGTTAGTTATGATCTGAATAAACCCGGCCAGGATTATCCAGATCTTTATACAACAATTAAAGAATTGGGCGATGATTGTCGCCACGCAGTTGACAGTACTTGGTTTGTCAAAACAAACCTTACCGCAACTGCAGTTAGAGACCGATTATTATCGGTCGTCGACCAGTCAGATTCCATCATTGTTGTAAGAGCCGTTGCTCCAGCTGCGTGGAGTGGCTTGAGCGATGATGTTGCTAGCTGGCTAAAGAGCAATCTTTAAGCCCAAATCCAGGCGGTGAGTTCGCAACAATCCGCCTGGGTTTTTTTCCCAAATCTTCGCCATTTCCACAAAAAATCCCCCACTTTCGTAGAGGATTAATATAATTTGAAGATTTCTTTCAAAACAATGTTCTGGCGGTGACATATTTTCGCGTACAGTTGCCCGTAAACTATCGTCTGCGCTAATCCGTTTCACTTCTGAGTTCGGAATGGGTTCAGGTGGGACCAGATCGCACAAACCACCAGAACGCTGTCTTGAAACAGGATTTTTTTATTCAAATTAGAAAAGGAAGGCCGCGACCCATACTCCCTGCACCAAAATTTGGTGTTGGGAAATGTGGGACCGCAAGTATCAATCTATTCGTACAGGTAACCTTAAACCCTTACAGGTCTTCCAGTGCCTGCCGATCAACCGGATCTTCTTTCCGGGATTTAATATGGAATCCTAATCTTGGAGTTGGCTTCCCACTTAGATGCTTTCAGCGGTTATCACAAAGGAATGTAGCTACCCGGCGTTACTGCTGACGCAATAACCGGCACACTAGGGATTCCTCCAGGGAGGTCCTCTCGTACTGTCCCCAGCTCTCCTCAAGATTCCGACGCTTCCACAGGATAGAGTCCGAACTGTCTCACGACGTTCTGAACCCAGCTCGCGTATCACTTTAACGGGCGAACAGACCGACCCTTGGCACCTTCTTCAGCGCCAGGATGTGATGAGCCG
>CAZSGY010000010.1:0-5201 GCA_964606975.1 uncultured Gammaproteobacteria bacterium
CTATCTTTAAAGGGTGGCTGCTTCTGAGCCAACCTCCTGGCTGTCTGAGAAAGGAAACTTCCTTTCAAACTTAGTTGTAATTTAGAGGCCTTAACTGAGGGTCAAGGGTTGTTTCCCTTTCGTCGCATCAGCTTAGCCCGATGCGGCTTTCTAGTCCGATAATTCACGCTAGTATTCGGAGTTTGATTGAGTTGAATTGCTTGCGCTCTCCAACCCATCCAGTGCTCTACAACCAGCAGAACGTGACGGACCACGGTCCCCATAGACCTTTCGGGGAGAACCAGCTATCTCTGGGTTCGATAAGTATATTGCCCCTAATCACAAGTCGTCCCATGTCATTGCAACGACAACGGGTTCGGGCCTCCTGGCAGATTTCTCTGACATTCACCCTGCTCATGATTAGCTCACCCAGTTTCGGGTCTTCCAGTTACTCCAAACGCGCTATTCACACTCGGTTTCCCTCCGCCTTCCCCCAAATCGGGGTTAGACATAAGAAGTAACTGAAAACTCGCCGGCTCATTCTTCAATAGGCACGCGATCACACCAATAAATTGGTGCTCTCACGGTTTGTCCGCAAACAGTTTCAGGTTCTATTTCATTGGGTGTCTCACCCAGCTTTTCACCTTTCCCTCACGGTACTTGTTCACTATCGCTCTTTCGTCTTATTTAGTCTTGGAGGATGGTTCCCCCGGATTCCCACAGAGTATGTGCTCCGTAGTACTTAGGATACTCCTAGAGCCTACTTTAGTTTTGTATACAAGATTTTCACTTTCTATGATCGGCCATTCCAGACCGTTCTACTACTAAAATAGAGATCTCACATTAGAGTCCTACAACCCCATCCTGCGCTCTTTACTTCGTAATAAAGCTACGGAATGGCTTGCCCTTATTTGATTAAAGGCTTGCCGATCCGAAGCAATTTGCGGAGCAAAGTGCGTAGGACGGTTTAGACTGTTCCGTTTTCGCTCGCCGCTACTAGCGGAATCTCGTTGATTTATTTTCCTCACCTTACTTAGATGTTTCAGTTCAGGTGGTTTCCATACTCAAAGTTATATATCAACTTACGTTAATATTTTGGCCTCGAGATATCCAGTAAAACTGGATGGGTTGCCCCATTCGGACACCGTCGGATCAAAGCTTCGTAGCAGCTAACCGGCGACTTTCGTGGCTATGTACGTCCTTCATCGGAGACGAAAAGCAAGGCATTCACTGTATGCGTTAATTACCTGCGATCCCACATTCCTGAAACAAGTTCAGAATTGGGTCGCGACCTTCCTCTTCTACAATATTCCTCCATGTTTTAAAAACACGGAGAGAACAAAAAAATCCTAAAATCTTCAAATTTTAAAGTTCTAGAAATTTGCGCTAGCAAATCTGCGGACTTAGTAGGAATCGAACCTACCTAAATTACCTTTAGCCCTGTGGACTCGGAGGGGGTCGAACCCTCTACCTCCTCATTGCAAATGAGGTGTTCAGCCAGATAAACTTCGAGCCCAAAATTTATTTTTTGATGCCCAATTTTGACTTCAACATTGCTATTTCGGCCTTTAAGCTTGCAACATGATCTTGCAAAACCTTGAGTTCACTCGATGCCAGTTCCCCCGATGCTGATTCGTGAGCGACACCCCTGAAATGACTCAGGCGAAATTTAACTTTAGCCTCATATTCTTCTAGTTTATTTTTAAGTGCTGCCAGCTTTTCAGAATCGGATTGGACAGATATCATAATTTGTATGATCCTCCCTAGCCAAAGCTCTGAAAGATCAAAGAAAAACCGGCCTTTTGAGCCGGTTAAAATTTCCGAGAGGTACTAATTTCCGTTATCCACGCAGGGAGGCGCTTTGTTTTTTAGAAATTAAATTAATTCTCATTAAGTTTTCCGAGCTCAAACGAGCCCGCCTTCCGGCGGTGCTCCGTCGTTACCTTTGTAACGTAAAGGAATTATAACCTGGATCACCTTATGCGTCAAGGCCTCGATATATTGGTGGATAATGCGTATTTACCGTGTTAAAATATGCTCCGATAGGATCAAAGGGGGTGCGTGGCTCAGTGGTAAGGTTACCTTGCCACTTCGCAATGAATCCCCAGATTATATGGGGGTGCGTGGCTCAGTGGTAGAGCGCGTTCCTGATAAGAACGAGGTCCATGGTTCGATCCCATGCGCACCCACCCAAAGTTGACCACCCTTGGATGAAGAGGTCCGACCTCTTGACACTGAGCCACTAGGCATGTGCGTTTTTGCCTAAACCTTCTCACACACCCATAATCAATATATAATAATATGTATGCAAAACCTGACCACCCTCTTTCTTAAACTACCCCGCAATGTGGAGATCACGCCCGAGGCTGCCAAAACTTTTCTTTCAGCTTTAACCCAAATTAATTCAGTTTCATCTTTTCAAAAACTTTTAGGCACCAAAGCTCCCGCCCTTTCATTGGAAATAGCCTCTATTAATCAGCAAATCAGATTCATGATAACCTGCGAAACCTCTCTGGTTCCTTTTTTGGAAGCCCAAATTCAAAGCAATTACCCCCTTGTCGTTATCGAAAAAACCGAAGACATTCTGCAAGGCGTCCCCTTGCAGACATTGGAGATTAGGGAATTAAAACTTGCAAAGGGTAGTTTTTATCCGATTGCGACTTATGATAAATTTACCGACGTAGATCCACTCTCTTCCGTTCTTTCAGTTCTCTCAAAAGCAGAGCCGACAGAAATGATACTTGTCCAGGTGGCGCTTGAGGCAACTGGCACAAAATGGCAGTCCCAGGGTGCCTCTTATGCTGACTATGGTACCAAAAATGAAGATGGTACTTATTCCCCAAGGGCGGACAAAAGTATAATAACTGAGAAAATTTCTTACCCAGGTTTTAAAACATCCGTACGTCTTATCAGCAGTACAAAAAAATCCTTAACCGAGCTTTCAAGCGCCTTTGGAGTTTTTACCAGGTCCGACGGCAACCACTTTACGACAAAAAAACACGGAATTTTAAATCGTAATAACACAATTCCGGATTCGTTAAACCGGGGAGTTTCAGGACAAGACATTCTAAACATTCTTGAACTTGCCACTATTTGGCATCTACCATCCGAGAAAATTAAAACAACAGGCATTGCCTGGGGCACCAAAGTTCTTTCCGAACCTCCGGAAAATTTGCCTAACGCCATCACCGCCTCCGAAGAGGACAAACTTCATGTTAATTTTTTTGCTAAAACAATTTACAAAAATAGGGATACGATTTTTGGAATTAAAGACGAAGATAGACGGCGCCATATTTGGGCTATTGGAAAAACCGGCACCGGTAAATCAACTTTAATAGCAAACATGGCAATCGACGACCTCAAAAAGGATCGTGGTTTGGCAATAATCGACCCGCACGGAGATCTTTGCGATATTGTCTTAAATTACATTCCCAAAAGAAGAATTAACGATGTTGTCTATTTCAATCCCTCCGACATCAACAACCCTATCGTTATCAACCCCCTCGAAGTAACCAATAAAGAAGAGGCGGAGTTGGTTGTTTCCGGCATTGTTTCCATATTTAATAAAATTTTCGGATTCTCCTGGGGTCCCAGACTTGAATATATACTAAGAAATGCTCTTTCCACACTTGCCATGGTGCCCAACACCACACTTAAAGATGTTATTACCCTTTTAACCAATAAGTCCTACAGAGAGAAAATTGTAAGTTCTATTTCTGATGAGTCCATGATTGCCTATTGGAGAGATGAATTTGATAAAATGCCGGAACGTTTGCAACAAGAAGCCATCTCCCCCATTTTGAACAAGGTTGGACAATTTGTAACTTCACCCTTGATAAGAACCGTGATAGGTCAATCAAAAAGCTCCATTAAACTTGATGATATTATGAACGATGGAAAAATTCTTCTAGCCAATCTTTCTCAAGGTCGGCTGGGCGAAGACAACGCAGCACTTCTGGGAGCCATGATTATTACAAAATTTCAACTTGCCGCTATGCACAGAGTTTCCCTCTCTGAGGAACGAAGAAAAGATTTCTACCTTTATGTAGATGAGTTCCAAAATTTCGCCACCGGTAGCTTTATTAAAATCATGAGTGAAGCCAGAAAATATAGGTTGGACATAATGCTGGCAAATCAATACATGGCACAAATCCCCACAGAAGTTACCCAGGCAATATTGGGAAATGCGGGCACTTTGATGACCTTTGCAGTAGGTGCAAACGATGCCGATATCCTTAACAAGGAATTTGCTGAGGTGTTTGATTCCCAGGATTTAATCAATCTGGGCAAATACCAAATAGCGACCAAGATGACTATCGACGGCCAGATTACCAGACCCTTTGTGGCAACCACCCTGCCGTTACCCATTAGCAGCAATCTTAATCGAGAAAAGGTTATAGCTGCCAGCCGACAGCATTGGTCCAGAAAGTTGACCCCATAGTATTGCTTTTTACGAGTCATAAGTATATAATCCCCAGACTATAAGCCCAATTGCGGGTTTTATGTAAGTTTTTGTTCTTTAAAAAGCAGAGAGAATCCATGTTGAATTTCACCTAAGGAGGGTGACCATGAAAAAGTTATTGTTCGGTTTAGTGGTCTTTTTGACCATCTGTTTAATCCTTGCAGCAATCAGTCCTTTACCGGCAAGTGCGGAGGGACAAGGAAATTGTCTCAACCCGGATACCCCAGGATTTATCAAGGAGGATACCGGGGGCGTAACAGTTACCATCAGCGCTGATCTTGGTTTTATCATCAACAGCGTGACGGTCAAAGCGGGTAGCGAGCAAAGTTCGGATGGTTCGTGCACCACCTTTACCCAAGACGGAACATATGCCTGCTATGCCATTTCGGGCATCGGCACATCTTCTGTCACAGTAACGAAGGTTGGAAGTGGTCCTGATTGTAAAGATATCAGTCATCTGGAAGCGATTCAGGTAATTGTTCCGACGGAAAATCCGACGGCAACCAATACACCCACAGAAACGCCAACAGATACACCGACTGAAACACCGACTAACACACCAACGGAGACTCCCACGGAGACTACGACTGTGACAGTCACAGAAACAACCGATCCCACTGAGACTCCCACGGAGACTCAAACACCTGATCCTACAGGGACACCAATCCCGACATTACCCCCTCCTCCGGCAAGCACACCAAACATTATTCTTCCGGTAACGGGAGGCGACTTTAGTTCACCTAAAGTTGACTGGTGGCTG
>CAZSGY010000011.1:0-45209 GCA_964606975.1 uncultured Gammaproteobacteria bacterium
GAAGGAGGTGAATAATTTATGAGACATAACTTAGTTAGTGATTTACTTTTGAGCCTTTCATTTTCATTCTTTGGTTTACTTTTGGTTTTCGGACTTGGATTTGTTTTTCCGGAAATCAATCCTTATGTAGCAATTAAATGGATAGTTATTGTTTGTGCAGTACCCTTTTTCTATTCATTTTTCAGCTTTGTTTTTGTTAAAACAAGCGAAATTATTGCTTGGAGACAAGGATTAAAAAAGGAAGTTAAAAGCGCGGCCAAAAAACCCGCAAAAAAGAAAACTTCTAAAAAATAATTCTTTAGATAGTTAAAGAAGCGTTAAGGAAGTAACCTGCCCCTTAATGCTTCTTATTCTTGTTTTAATAATAAAGTCGTTGGTATAGCCCTTTCGTCCATGCGAGAAATTTATAGTGATTTAGGTTTATAATAATGTAAATGCTAGATATAAACTTTATCCGCGAAAATAAAGAACTTGTAAAAAAGGGAGTTGGGGCTAAGGGTTTTGATATATCGCTTATAGATAAAATTTTAGAACTCGATGAAAGAAGAAGAAAATTACTTCTGGAGATAGAAGGCCTTAGAGCCAAAAGAAACAGGATTGCTGAGAAAAAAAAGCCATCAGAGGAAGGTAAAGAGATTAAAGAAGAGCTAAAAGATAAAGAGCCGGAACTTGCGGAAGTGCAAAAGGAATATAAAGAACTTTTGTTTAAGATCCCCAACCTTCCCAGTAGAAGAAGTCCTGTTGGTAAAAGCGATAAAGAGAATGTTGAACTGAGAACATGGGGAGAACCCAAAAAGTTTGAGTTTAAGCCCAAAGATCATTTAGAAATCGGCAAGAACCTAAAAATATTAGATTTTGAAACCGGTGCCAAAGTTGCAGGCTCGCAATTTTATTTTCTTTACGGAGACGGCGTGATGCTGGAATTGGCACTGACAAATTTTGTTTTGGACAAGCTTTACAAAAAAGGATATCAGCCGGTTATGACTCCAGATTTGGCCAAAAGCAGGTATTATTTGGGAACCGGCTATGCGCCGAAAGGTAACGAAGCTCAAACTTATACAATTTGTGATACAGATTTGGGTTTAATAGCAACCGCAGAAGTAACGCTTGCCGGTGCCCATGCGGACGAAATAATTTCAGAAGAAAAATTGCCGATGAAATATGTGGGATATTCTCATTGTTTCAGGCAGGAGGCGGGGGCGTACGGCAAATATTCCAAAGGTTTATATAGAGTACATCAATTCACTAAGACTGAAATGTTCATTTATTGCAAACCTGAGGATTCGGAAAGACTCCATGAAGAAATATTGGCGCTTGAAGAGGAAATATTTCAGGATTTAGAAATACCCTACAGAGTTGTTGAAATGTGTACCGCGGATCTTGGTGCCATGGCTGCCAGGAAAATAGACATAGAAGCCTGGATGCCGGGTAGAAATGATTACGGAGAGGTCACCTCAACCTCAAATGTTACGGATTATCAGGCAAGAAATTTGAATATTAAATTTAGAAAACTGACGGGAGAAACGGGGTACGTGCACATGTTAAACGGTACTGCAGTTGTGATGTCGAGAGTCCCCATAGCAATTTTGGAAAATTATCAGCAGGAAGACGGAAGTGTAAAAATCCCCGAAGTTCTTCAGAAATGGATGGGAAAGGAAAAACTGGGATAATTAATCTTTAGCCCTTTTTGTAATATTTTCTCCCCTGTATTTTTTCCGGCAAATAGCTTTCCTTATCGTATTTTTGGTAGCCTTCGCCATAACCCACATCTTTCATAAGCTTTGTTACAGGGTTTCTAATTTTTAGAGGGACGGAAAGATTCCCAAACTTATTAACATCAGATAAAGCTTCCATATATGCGTTATATGCATTCCTATCCTTTTTTGCAGTCGCCAAATAAACAGTTCCGGCAGCCAGATTCTCCTGACATTCCGGGTAGCCAATCTGCTGGCAGGCTTGAAATACTGCGTTGGCTACTACTAAAGCTGTTGGAGAAGCTACATCTTCACTGGCAAAAACAACCATCCTCCTTGCGATATAGAGGGGGTCTTGGCCTGCGGCAACCATGCGGGCAAGATAATACAAAGCTGCGTCAACGTCGCTGGCACGCATCGACTTGATAAAGGCTGAGATCACATTATAAAAGTCTTCACCTCTTTTATCGAATGTGTATTGGCGTCTTTGCAGTGCTGTTTCAAGATCGGTTACTTTTATAGTTGGGTTATAAGTAAGACTGGCCGCAATTTCCAAAACGTTCAACATAACTCGGGCATCTCCATTACTTGCTTCTAATAAAAATTTTTCGGCACCTGAGCCAAATTTCTTTTTCAAATATTTCAAAGCTTTGGCGGAAATTTTCAATAAATCTTTTTCTGAAAGCTGTTCCAGAATTAGCACTCGACAGCGGGAAAGAAGCGGCCCGATTACCTCAAAACTGGGATTTTCGGTTGTTGCGCCGATGAGGATAATGTCGCCATGTTCGACATGGGGAAGTAGTTTGTCCTGCTGAGCTTTGTTAAATCGATGAATTTCATCAAGAAAGACAATCGGAGCACTTGTCAGTCTCAACTGCTTTTTGTTTTTGATCAGTGATTCAATATCTTTCACCTTTGTATTAACCGCTGAGAATTCGTAAAACTCTCTCTTTAAACTGTTTGCAATAATTCTTGCCAAGGTCGTTTTTCCCACACCCGGAGGTCCCCAAAAAATTAATGAAGGAAAGAAGGTGTCATCACTTCCGCTGCCAAGAAGTTTTGTAATAATCCCATCTCTGCCTACAAGTTTTTCCTGACCAACAAAATCTTTTAAAGTTTTAGGTCTTAAATATTCGGCCAGCGGAACATTTGCCATAAATTGATTCTATCCGTATTAAACCCGAAAAACAACTGGGGTATAATCAGATTATGCTGGGAACAAAAGTTATTGAAGAAAAAACATCGAAATTTAACGGTAATCTTCGTGTTGTCAGGTCCTTGGGTATGGGAACTTATATTCAATCCGGCGGCCTCACGCAGTCGGGAGGAGTTGTTGAAACAATTTGGAAGCAAACCCTGAGGAAAATTCCAAACTCCAAATTCCAAACTCCAAATTGTCTAATTTTAGGACTGGGTGGGGGAACTGTTGCAAAATTAATTAGAAAAAAATGGCAGAGTGCAAAAATTACAGGTGTAGACATTGATCCCAAAATTGTTGAATTGGGAAAAAAGTATTTGGGTCTGAGTAAGCAAAACCTGAAAATTGAGATAGCAGATGTACGGGAATACCTATTCCGGGTTGCAGGCTCAAATCCGAAGTCGTACGATCTTATTATTGTTGATTTGTATAACGGCGATCAATTTCCCAAAGAGTTCGAATCAAAAAACTATATACACCTTATGAGGACAGTCCTTAAAGGGGGTGGAATGATAATATTTAACCGTCTATATTATGGCGATAAAAGGCCTATGGCGGTCAGGTTCGGAAGAAAATTGGAAAAAATTTTCAACGAAGTTTCCTGGTTTTACCCGGAAGCTAACTTGATGTTTATATGCAAGTAATAATATTTGTTTTAATATTTATTGCCGGGTTTTTAACAACTCCTAAAATTTTGCTTTTTTATGACCAGATTGAGTATTTGGCAATAGTTGGCGGTCATTCTTTTTGGCAGGTATTTTCCTTGGGACATTTTCCGATACACCCATTTTTTTTGCCAATTTTCTGGATTACATCAAGAATTACTTTACCCAATTATACGGCATTTATTTTTGGGGTAATTTCGGCGGTACTCATCTATAAAATTTCAA
The DNA here is from genome assembly GCA_964606975.1 of uncultured Gammaproteobacteria bacterium. Lineage (GTDB taxonomy): Bacteria > Patescibacteriota > Microgenomatia > UBA8517 > UBA8517 > UBA8517. The sequence goes on from CAZSGY010000011.1 coordinate 3,783, forward strand.
AAAAAATATTTAAGCAAAAAAGTTTTTGGCTTGCAGCAATAATATTTTTACTATTCCCGGGAGTCTGGTTAATTAATACCAACTTAATGATCCAGTCGGTACTTCTGACCTTTTATTTGTTGGCAATTTTCTTTTTTATAGAAAAGAAAACATTTCTATTTTTTATCACCTTATTTTTAATGATGGGTGTACACGTAGATGCAGTTTACTGGATTTTATCAATTTTTCTTTTACCATTCATTTTTGAAAAAGAATTAAAGTTTCGTAAAAAAGAAATCCTGCATTTTGCAAAAGTCGCACTTTTATCAATGGCGTTATCAGCGCTCTTTTATATTTTTATTTACATATTTATCAGAAAAGATTTTGGCGGTTCAAGCGAACAAATTTTTGCCTATGCTTCATTTGGATTTTTGAGAATAATCAGAAATATTTGGGTAGGCTTTATTAATAGTTTCGGCAGCATCACCCCGTTTATCCTCCTTTATTTATTAATCAAAAAACTAAGATCGTGGAAGGAGTGGTTGGCCTGGGCAATCTTTGCCGTTTTGTTGTCCATCGGCGGAGCCTACTGGGAAGGAGATTTGATGATGCGAAGAATCGTTTTTGCAGGTGTAATATTGTCGCTGGCCTTGTATAAATATTTGAAGAAAAACTCCGTGTTTTTGATATTATTCCTTCTGTCAATTACGGGTTTAAACGCCATGCTTTATTACAAATTCTTGCCGAATATGCCCTTGGTGGCAATGCAGCAAAGTATTGATAAACTTCCCGCTGACGAAGTTCTGGTTGCGACACATTACTATTATCCGTTCATTGAATATGAGGGAAAAATTTTATGGTTTGAATCAGGTGAAACCGGGAATATCGACGCTTACTTGCAAAATGGAAAAAGAGTCTTTATGACTAAAGAATCGATAGCCTCACCCTATTTGCTAATAGTCGGGAACAATTATCACATAACCTCATTAAACAAAGTGGGCAACTCTGAAAGTAAAAAAATATTTGAAAAATATAAAGTAGATTTATATGGAGATGTTTTTGAATTGAAATCTGCTAAAGATTTCAATACCTCGCCGGTAAAGGGAGAGCCGGTTGTATTTTATGGCAAGGATCTGAGCCAAAGACTTTCAAGAATGAGGATTAATTACGGCGATTTGGGGATTTGGGTTTGGTCATTTATTACCGGACATAAAGATGCGGTTGCCTGGACGTATAAAGACGCTACGGGTGCTTGGGTTTGGCCTGAAATAAGTATACAATGATACACGTATGTTAAAGATTTTTTCAAAAATTTTAGACGTAAATGCCAGGGAAATTGAGAGAATCGGAAAAATTGTTGAACGGATCAACTCTTTTGAGCCGAAAATTAAAAAACTTAAAGATAAGGATTTGTCTGCCAAGACGGATGAATTTAAAAAGCGTCTTGAAAAAGGCGAAACCTTGGAAAGCATCCTTCCGGAAGCATATGCAGTTGTTCGTGAGGCTTCTTATCGGGTTTTAGGTAAGCGCCATTATGATGTACAGCTTATTGCGGCAGTAGCACTTTTTGAAGGCAAGGTTGCCGAACAGAGGACCGGTGAAGGGAAAACTCTTTCAGCCGTTGCTCCTCTTTATCTCCGAGCCTTGACCGGACAAGGGGTGCATCTTGTCACAGTCAACGATTATCTTGCCAGGATTGGTGCGGGATGGAATGCGCCTATTTTTCATTTGTTAGGAATGTCTACGGGTGCAATTATTCAGGAAACCAAATCTTTCGTTTATGATCCGAATTTTACTGATTCCAGCCATGGAGACGAGAGACTTTCTCATCTCAAACCCGCTAACAGGAAAGAAGCTTACGCATGCGACATTTTATACGGAACTAACAATGAATTCGGTTTTGATTATCTTAGGGACAACATGGTCAGTTCGCTTTCGGAAATGGTTCAACGAGGGCACTATTTTGCCATAGTCGATGAGGTAGACTCCATCTTGATTGACGAGGCGCGTACACCGTTAATTATCTCAGCACCGGACACTGAGCCGACCCAAAAATACTACACGTTTGCCCAAATGGTCGATAAGCTAAACTCGGACACGGATTACAAAATCGATGAAAAATCCAAAAGCGCAAGTCTTACCGAAATGGGAATCACCCGGGTTGAAAAAATCCTGGGGGTGGACAATCTTTATGAAAAAGATTTCGAATCGATTCATCATATCGAAAACGCTCTCCGTGCCAGAACCCTATATCTCAAGGATAAAGACTATGTAATCAAAGACGATCAGGTCGTGATAGTTGATGAATTTACGGGACGTTTAATGGTCGGGAGGCGCTGGAGTGATGGTTTGCACCAGGCAGTTGAAGCTAAAGAAGGAGTTCCGATTCAACAGGAAAGCAAAACCTTGGCTACAATTTCTTTCCAAAATTACTTCAGGATGTATAAACATCTGTCCGGAATGACAGGTACGGCCGCAACAGAGGCTGAGGAATTTAGAAAAATTTACAAATTGGACGTAGTGGTAATACCAACTCATAAACCGATGATCAGGCGGGACATGTCCGATGTAATTTATAAAACTTTGCGCGGAAAGTATGCTGCCATAGTCGATGAAATTGGTGAGCTTTACAAAAAAGGTCAGCCCGTACTTGTCGGTACTACCTCGATTGAAAAAAATGAAATCATTTCAGAAGCTTTAAAGCGCAAAAAAATTCCTCATAACGTCTTAAACGCCAAAAACCACGAAAAAGAGGCTGAAATAATTGCGGGGGCAGGAAGACCGGGTGCTGTAACCGTGGCAACAAACATGGCAGGGCGCGGAGTAGACATTGTTCTTGGCGGCGCACTTCCGGAAAGAGTTTCGGGGAGAAATGATGAAGAATACAAAGCCTCAAAAGAATACAAACAGTGGCTTGAAGTTCACGAAAAGGTACTTAAAGCCGGCGGCCTTCATATTATTGGCACTGAGCGCCACGAAGCCAGGCGTGTTGATAATCAGCTTAGAGGTAGAAGTGGACGCCAGGGAGACCCCGGATCCTCCCGTTTTTATCTTTCCATGGAAGATGATTTGATGAGAATATTCGGTGGTGAACAAATAGGAGGAATCATGGGAAGACTTAACCTTCCCGAGGATCAGCCAATTGAAAATAGTTTGATTAGCCGTGCAATTGAACAAGCTCAGGTTAAGGTCGAGGGTTTTCATTTTGATATCAGAAAAAGGCTTGTCGAGTTTGATGATGTCAACAATCAACAGAGAGAAATTATCTATAAGCAAAGAAGGAAGATTTTGGAATCAAATGATGTAAAAGAAGAGGTTCAAAAAAGGGTGGTAAAGCAAATCGAAAAAATTGCTGAGATTGAAAGTTTTGATATAGAAGGATTGGATGCAGAAAGAATTGCCGTCGGACTTGCCGAAGTAGTTCCTTTTGACAATGCCTCGCTTAGGCAAATTAAAAATCAGGTATCAAAGTTCCAATCTCAGGATGAAGTCAAAGATTTCCTGCTGAAAGTGTTTAACGATGTCTATGATAGACGTGAGAAAGAGTTGACGCCGGTTGTCATGCGCGAAGCGGAGAAATTTGCTTATCTTGGATCTATCGACCATCTTTGGATGGACCATATTGACCACATAGACGATCTTAGGGAAGGAGTGACGCTGCGTGCCTACGGGCAAAGGGACCCATTAATAGAGTTCAAAAACGAGGCTTATAATTTGTTTGAAAACCTGGTTAATAAAATTGACGTCGAACTCTCCCGCAGACTCTTTAGAATTGGGGTAGCCAGGCCTCAGCCTGAAATTCCTCTTAACCTTGCAAGGGAAAACGTAGATACGAGTGACTCAACTGGTCTTGCAGGAGGTGCGGCTTCTGCTGCAAGAAGCGGAGCTCCGGCTTTTGCCTCAAGTGATCAACAGGCGGCGAAAATCGGCCGCAACGATCCTTGCTGGTGTGGAAGCGGAAAAAAGTGGAAAAAGTGCCATTATCCGCAACTCCCCCCGAATTAAAAATACCTTATTCGTTTGTAGGTTGGAGAAGTTCGATTATTTGTTTGAAGAAATCGGATATTCTTTCCAAAATTCCACTATCCAAACTCTCCAAATCGGGAGTAGCGGTTGGCGTGGGACTGATTGACGGAGAAGGACTGGCTGTTTCGATAGGTGTGGGTGAGATGCTGGGTGTAGGTGAAATGCTGGGTGTAGGTGAGACAGACGGCGACGGGCTCGGAGAAATACTAGGCAAAACCGTTGGGGTCGGACTTACTTCAGGGATATCTCCATCGTCTTCGCGTTCCTCAATATCCCAGGCTTCTTTATCGTGAAGTTCTCCCATTTCGGATTTATGTTCGTCTCCTTGACTGTGAAACATAGCCTGACTGTGAAAAGGAGCTTGCGGACCGGCCGCATTCACAGGTGAGGCGAGAAAAGCAACTATTGCCAGAGCGACTGATATTCCGTTCATACCAAATAGAACGAATGTCTTTCTAAAATGTTACAAAAAAAGACCTATTTCGTTTCATTTGGTAGAATGTGTATTCATTATGTCCGATGAATATAGAAAATTTGTAAAGAAAGCCATAATCGGAGATAAAAACGCATTCGCTGAGCTTTACAGAATTTTTTTAGACAGAATTTATAGATTTATATACTATCTTGTTGATGATGAATTTTTAGCTGAAGATATTACGCAAAATACATTCCTCAAGGCCTGGAACAACTTGCGCAATTTTTCGCTTACAAAAGGGACTTACCAATCATATCTTTATACAATAGCCAGAAATTTGGTAATAGATCATCAAAGAAAGAAAAAAGAGATCTCTCTGGAATTAACTGTGGGAGAAAATTTGAGATCAGAGACCGATCTAGTGGAGGGTGTGGCCCGGAATGAATCGATTGCTAAGGTAAGAGAAGCATTGTCAATACTTGAGGAGGATGATAGACAAATAATAATCTTGAGGTATTTTGAAGATATGTCTTACGATGAAATTGCTGCAGTAATCGGTAAAAAACCCGGAGCGATAAGGGTTAGGGTACACAGATTGCTTGAGGTGTTAAAAAATAATTTAGAAAAATGAAGAAAGAAATTTTTTTGGAAAATTTAAAGAGTGAATATAGAAAAACTGAGGCAACTGCCCATCTGAAAGAATCGGGTTGGGATGAGATTGCCAAAAAGATCGGTACTACGCCCCCTTTCTATAAGCGTTTGTTTTCCCTTACTTTAATGCGGGCATCGCTGGCTGCTTTTATATTTTTAATTTTGTTTACCGGTGTTTACAGTTTGGCACTGGTTTCATTGCCGGGAGAACTATTTTACCCGGTAAAAATATTATCCGAGAAAGTTGCCAAGACTGTTTGGGGCAATAATCAGGTTGCGATGGACCACAGGGCAGAGGAAATTATCACCCTGTCACAAAAAGATAAACTAAATACCCAAGAACTTAAAAAAGTTGTGATCGAATACAAGACAATAGTAGAGAAAGAACAAAAGACGGTACAGACTTCGGAAAAACGCAGAGAAGAATTTGAGAAAAAATTGGACGATCATCATTCAAAATTTGACGAAATCGGACGGGAAAACCCTGATATTCAAAAAGAAATCGGGGACGCTACGCATATATCGGAAAAGGAATGGGAGTCAAAAGACGGCGATTGAAAAAAGCGGAGGGTGGTATAAAATAGCTTCATGGAAGAGAGTGTGGATAGTCAAAAGACTTCAAAAAATTATCTTTTTGTCGGAATTTTCCTTTTTTTGCTGATAGTAGCAGGAGGAGCCTTTATCCTTTTTGACAAAAAAGAAACCAATCAGGCATTACAAACTCCCGAACCTTCTGATAATATTACAAGTGCAACCGAAAATATGTTTGAGGCCGGGTCTCAAAAAGTTGCAACACCAAGCATGAACGTAACCGAATTAGAAATTGAAGACATAAAAATTGGTACGGGAGAAGTTGCCGTAACGGGTAAGAAAGTTACCGTAAACTATTCGGGCACTCTTACTGACGGGACTAAATTTGATAGTTCCTATGACAGAAACGAACCATTTTCTTTTACGTTGGGGGTAGGAGAGGTGATTGTCGGTTGGGACAAGGGTGTGGAAGGTATGAAAGTTGGAGGAAAAAGAAAACTGACAATTCCCTCATCAATGGCTTATGGCGATGGCGGCATTCCGGGAGCTATTCCGGGAGGTGCAACGCTTATATTTGAGGTTGAACTTTTGAGTGTTGAATAATGTCAAAAGCCAAATTTGGTAAAAATATTTTAAACATTTTTACCCTGATAATTCCGGTCATTCTGGCAGTCTTAGCATTTTTCCTGGGCAAGGAAATATCGGGTTTGCAAAGTTTGGGCTACTTGGGAGTATTAATTGCAAACTTGATTGGATCTGCAACCATTGTTTTGCCGGCACCGTCATTTGCTTCAACTATTGCGGTGGGTGCGTTGCTTAATCCCGCATTGACGGCAACGTTTTCCGCATTCGGTTCGACGATAGGTGAGTTAACGGGATATTTTCTGGGTAGAGGCGGAGGTAAAATTGTCGGGACAGGTGGCAAAAATATCGGAAAAATAAAGAAATGGATAGGCGAACACGGGCTTTGGGTAGTATTTGTTTTGGCTGTAATCCCCAACCCGTTATTTGATTTGGCCGGATTTGTATCCGGGGCATCTCACATTTCCGTTTGGAAATATTTGGCGGTGGTTTTTGCAGGCAAATTAATTAAGTTTTTCATTTTAGCGTATACCGGCTTCGGGATATTAAAATTTTTTAATTTAGCCTTTTAACCAATCATGAGATAAAATAGCATTTGCTATGAGTGCTTCCAGGACTTTTTTTAAATCCAAATACGGAAAATTGCCTTTACCGATATTTTTTCCGGATGCAACCCGAGGTGTTATTAAATCTTTGGATACTTCGGACTTGGAAAGAACAAAAACATTGGGGATTTTAGTAAATACTTTTCACCTTTGGCAAGAACTGGGCGGTGGCACCCTGGAAAAATTCGGAGGAATATCAAATTTCATGAATTTTAAAGGTGGTGTAATTTCTGATTCGGGAGGTTTCCAGGTAATGTCTGTAATCAAATCCGGAAACATAAAAGGGAAGGTTGTCGACGAAGGCGTAATTTTTCACCCCACAAGAAAAACAAAAAAAATTCTTACTCCTGAAAAATCTATAGCATTTCAAATGAAACTGGGCACGGATATGGTTGTAGTTTTAGATGATTTTACTTCTCCCAAAGCCACTTATGATGAAGCCAAAGAATCGGTTGAGAGAACAATTTTGTGGGCGAGACGCAGTAAGGATGAGTTTTTGAAAATTTGCAAATCAAAAGGTTTGGGCGACGACAGACCCTACATCTTGGGAGTGGTTCAGGGAGGAAAATATCAGGACTTAAGAAAAATGTGTGCCGGGGAGCTTGTCAAAATAGGCTTTGACGGACTTGGGTATGGAGGTTGGCCGATTGATGAAGAGGGCAATTTTGATTTTGAATCCGCAAAAACAATTGCCGAAAATACGCCCAAAGACTACTTTCTTTATGGGTTGGGGGTCGGAATGCCCGAAGAAGTAGTTGCGCTAAACAAGTTGGGTTTTAATATTTTTGACTGCGTTTTGCCGACGCGTGATGCGCGGCATAAAAGACTTTATGTATATAACGCCGATTCAATTGAAAACATAGATATTGAAAATGAAAATTTTTATTCTTTCTACACTCCCGATAAAGAAAAATACTTCAAGGATGATTCTCCTGTAAGCCATGCATGCGATTGTTTGTTATGTAAAAGATACTCAAAGGCCTATCTGGCACATTTATTCAGGATTGGTGATTTTACTGCCGGAAGGTTAGCCACAATTCACAACTTAAGATTTTATTCCATACTGGTTGACAAGCTCAATCAGAAAAAGCTTGACAAATAACTAACTAAATGATTATACTTGCGCACAACGATGGAAGAGACACAAAATCAATCTCAGGGATTTTCTCAGGACACTCCACAACAGGATAAAGGAGTTTCATTTCCCACGGTCGGTGAACAAAATAAAGGCGGAGGAGCAAAGACACTTTTAATAATCGGAATTTTAGCGTTGATTGGAATTTTAGGTTATGTAATTTATAGAAGTGCTTCTGAGGAAGGTACCGGAGAGCTTGCCGAACCAACTCCTTATGAAAACACGGCCATTCCGGTCGAAGAACCAACACCAGTCCCTTCTTCCTCACCATCAGCCAGTCCGTCGGCAACAGCTGACAAAACAAAAGTTAAGATTCAAGTTCAAAACGGAACTGGAATCACAGGGGAAGCTGCTTATTTGCAGAATATCCTTAAGGCAATGGGTTACACCAATGTTACAGTAGGTAATTCTCCCACCCAGGACGAAACGGAAACTACGGTTAGTTTTGCCAGTTCAGTTTCAAGCGACATGGTAAGTGAAATCACCTCAAAACTTAATGCCACCTATCAGACCGTTACTAAAACAAGTTCGACAAGTACTGCCTACGACGTAGTGATCGTTACCGGTCTTAGAAAAGGCGCCACCGCCAAACCTTCTGCTTCACCAACAGCAACTCCATAAATTCAAGCTGACTTACTTTGCACCCGTGTTAAAATAAACTGATATGGGTGATGTAATCAAAACTCTCACGGGTGACTTCAATTTTCATATAGGAAAGTTAAATTTACCCGTTCCTTATTGGCAGGCAATCGCCGTTGTGGTGCTCATCTTTGTTTTGATAGTAATGATGGCCAAATACAGGAGACATACTGCTGACTGGTCACTAAAAGGTGCGGTTTTCGGAGTTTTTTTTGGTTTCCTTTTGGCACTTATTTTAGAGGGGTTTTTAATAATTGGCGGCAAGACTGCATTAACTTCGGTTTTGGGTTGGAAAAATCCTCCGCCGGCAATAGTATCGGCGTTGGATTCGGGAAAATCAAAGCTGGTGCAGGTTTTAGGAATAGATACAGCCCAGATTCCCTCGTCTTTTGCCAAGGACAGTGCGAGTGTGGATGAGGCCGTAAAAATGCTGCAAAATTTAAGTCCCTCCGACAGTTATCAAGTTCAGGCAATTTTTTGTAAGTAAACCAAGCCTGCCTTTGTCTTTTGGGCATCTTTAGCTATACTTCAAGTATGCAAGAAAAAATTTCAGATCTCTGGCAACGTTTGGAAAAACTTAAAGAGGTAATTAAACTTCCGCTAAAGCAGGAGAAAATTAAACAGTTGGAGGCAGAAGTTTCCGACCCGAATCTTTGGAGTGATCCCGATAATGCAAGAAATGTCACACAGGAGCTTTCTGATTTAAAAAAGGAACTGGAAAGTATCACAGACCTTTCTGAAACACTGGAGATTTTAAAACAGGTTGAAGACGAATCCGAAGCGGCCAAAGCCGAAAAAGAGTTGGCCGAACTGGAACTGATGTCTTATTTATCCGGTGATTACGACAGTAAAAATGCCTTGGTTTCAATACATGCAGGACAAGGGGGGACTGAAGCTATGGACTGGACAGGAATGCTTTACCGGATGTATCTGAGATTTTGCGAGAGAAGAGGTTGGAGTACTGAAGGAATTGATTATACTGCGGGTGAAGAAGCGGGTATTAAAAGCGTTACATTCAAAGTCGTGGGACGCTATGCCTATGGTTATCTTAAAAACGAGGCCGGGACTCACAGACTAGTTCGACAATCTCCGTTTAACGCCGATAAATTAAGGCAGACGTCGTTTGCACTTGTTGAAGTAATGCCTGAGCTTGAAGAAACGGACATGAAAGACATACAAATTAAAGATGAGGATTTGGATTGGCAATTTATCCATGCGGGCGGACACGGCGGACAAAATGTCAACAAAGTTGCAACCGCAGTCAGGTTGACCCATATCCCGTCAGGAATTGTAATTACAGCTTCGACTGAGCGTTTTCAAGAGCAAAACAGAAAGATCGCCCTAGATTTATTGAGAGGTAAACTTTGGTTAAGACAGCAAGAAATAGCCAAGGGTTTAAAGAAAGAATTAAAGGGAGACTATCGGCCGGCATCCTGGGGGACTCAAATACGCTCATACGTTCTCCATCCCTATAAAATGGTGAAAGATTTAAGGACAGAGGTTGAAACGGGCAACACAGAGGCGGTTCTAAACGGTGAAATTGATGAGTTTATCGACGAGGAATTAAAGCTAGTGTTGCGTTAATAGTTTTTTTAATGGTATATTGGGTTTATGCAACCGAGCCGCAAAAGTGTTTTTCCTTTTATAGCAGGCGCTTTCCTGGTGGTATTGGCGGGAGTGATAACTGCATGGATACTTTCAGCTAAGGTAATAAATGGTACGGACAAAGCTGCGCCGGGGGTTACTGCTACTTCAAAAGAGGCGGGCAAATTAGATCCGAATGTTAAATATGACACTGCCAGTGGCGTTTTAGAAAAAGGCGGAATTAATGGTGAGGGAACTTACCATTTGTCCCGAAACGGCGGCAGTACTGCCAAAGACGTTGCCTTAACATCAAGCACTGTTGATTTGGCTACGTTTGTCGGTAAAAAAGTCGATATTTGGGGAGAAACTATATCTTCAACTAGACCTGGTGGCTGGCTAATGGACGTTGCCAAAATACAAACCGCCGATTAATTTCTTTTACCGGCTTAACTGTTGTGAATTCGGTTTTCACCTGATACGCTGAATTATTCAAATTATGTCACAGGAAGAATCCAAGTTAATAAGTTTTAAGAATGTAGCCAAGGCTTATGGTTCTGTGATTGCCCTAAGCGATATTTCATTTGATATAAAAAAGGGTGAATTTGTTTTCATCACGGGGCAATCCGGTGCCGGAAAAACCACGATTCTGAAATTAATATTGGGTGAAATTCTTCCCTCAAAAGGTGATGTAATAGTCGATAGTGTAAATATTATTAATTTGAGCGATAAGAATTTACCGTCTTATCGGCAAAAAATCGGTGTTATCTTTCAGGATTTTAAGGTGCTTCCCGACCGTACTGTTTATGAAAATGTGGCCGTGGCTCTGGCTGTGATCGGACTTCCGGAATCTCAATGGGAAGATAGAGTCAAACACATTTTAAGACTGGTTGGTTTATCCAGGCAAACAAATCTTTTCCCGTCACAATTATCAGGGGGAGAACTGCAGCGGGTATCTTTGGCCAGAGCACTGTCTATAAATCCTAAGATTATTTTAGCAGATGAACCCACAGGCAATTTGGATTGGGAAACATCAGATAATCTTATGCAGCTTTTGGAAAAAATTAACAAAGAAGGAAAAACAATAATAATGGCTACTCACAATATGGAAATCGTAAATAAACACAAAAAGCGGGTCATTCACATTGAGAATAAAAAAGAAGAGAAAAAAACAACGCCGGAAGAAAATGAACATTCTGAAAAAGAGAAAGAACATCCTTCGGATGAGAAAGAACATCCTTCGGATGATAGAATAAAGGAGAAATGAACACACACTATAAAACTGCCTGGGGGTATGTCAGACGCTCGCCGTTTCAATCTTTGGCGGTAACTTTTGTGCTCACTTTGACATTTTTTGTCGCTACAGTTGTTTCTGCACTTGTCTACTCCTCTTCAAAAATGCTTACTTATTTTGAAACGAGACCGCAAATAATCGCTTTTCTCAAAAATGATGTGACTGATACCGAAGTGGCAGATTTACAGCACAGATTGGAAGCAAATCCCCAGATTGGCAATGTAAAGTATGTCAGCAAGGAAGAAGCCCTTTCTATATATCAGGATGCAACAAGCGACAATCCGCTATTGGGTCAACTGGTTAGCCCCTCAATTTTCCCGGCTTCATTGGAGTTTTCGGTAACCGATCTTTCCTATGCCCAAGACGCAGTGGATAGTGTAAAAGCAGAAGGTATTGTTGATTCAGTCGGTTTTACGGCCGCAATCGGAGGTGAAGACAGTCTAAATGATGTTATAGGGAGGCTCAAAACGGTAACAAATTATGTGAGAATTGGTGGAGTTATTTTTGCCGCTCTTTTGGCAATTTCCTCGTTAGTTGTCCTTTTGGTGATCACGGGAATGCGTGTTGTGGGAAGGCGTGAAGAGGTCGAGATTTTAAATCTCATCGGAGCTACCAAAAGTTTTATTAGAAGTCCTTTGGTAATTGAGGCTTTAATATATTCCATAACCGGCGTAATTGTGGGTTGGGCTATCGCCTTTATAGCAATTCTTTACCTTTCGCCATCAATTATTTCTTATTTCGAAGGCATTCCGATTTTACCCAAAGACGCATTGGGTCTTTTTGAGTTGTTTGGTGTGATTTTGGGGATTGAGCTTTTGGTAGGAGCAATTTTGGCATTTACCGGAAGTCTCTTGACAGTCTCTAGGGTCAAAAAAGTGAGGTGAGTTTGTTTTAAGATGACATTTCATGGTAAAAAAACATTTCTACTTCTCGGTGTCTCCATAATCTTTTCATTGTTTGCGTTCACCAAAGATGTTTCGGCACAGACTTGCGGCAATCCCGAAGAATGCAACAAACTAATTGAGCAATATCAGCAGGAAATTACTAAACTTCAGGGACAGGCGACAACACTCAAAAATCAGATTGCCCAATTTGACACACAAATCAAATTGACAACTCTTAAGATTTCCCAAACGGAAGAACAAATTAAGATGCTTGGCGGGAGAATTTCACAACTCGGCGACTCACTGGTGGCGCTTACAGAAGCATTCAATTCCCGGGCTGTAGAAACTTATAAAATATCCAGATTTGAAAATAATTTGGCTTATTTATTAACCTCCCTGAACATAGGCGATGCGGTTAATCGCTTTCATTATTTGCAAAAAATTCAGGAAGAGGATCAAAATCTACTCAAGCGTCTCGAAGAGGCACAAACGACCTATGAAGGTGAAAAAGCAGATCAGGAAGTTTTGCAAAAACAATTGAAAGCTCAGCAGGCCAATCTTAGCGCCCAAAAGTTAGCAAAAAATAATTTACTTTCCGCTACCAAGAATGATGAAGTAAAATATCAACAACTTTTGAGTCAGGCAAGAGCACAACTGGCAGCACTTAGAAACTTTGCATCCGCCAGAGGTGGTGGTACAATCCCACACCAAGATTTATCAGATTCTTGGGGTAAATATTATAATCAAAGGGATTCAAATTGGGGAAACACCCTAATAGGACTTTCTTCGTACCCTGTTTGGGAGGTCGGGTGTCTTCTTACGTCATACGCCATGGTCTCAACTCATTTTGGTGGAAGTATCACTCCCGGAGAAGTTGCATCAAATGCCAGTAATTTCTTTTCTAATACCGCATATTTTAACTCTCCAGGTCCAAGTGCAAACGGACATTCCGCCTCTGCTCTAGAAAACCCGTCTTTAGATGATCTAAGGAACAGATTAAACTCCGGTGCTGTAATTATTGCAGGTCTTTCTGCGGATGGTGGGCCATATCCTGCGCATTATTCAGATCACTGGGTGGTTTTGCGATCTGTCGATGGAGATTCTTTTAAAATAAACGACCCATGGTACGAGGGGGCAATGAACGTTTCGCTTAAAGATCATTATTCAGGCTGGACAATAATACAGGCTAGGGTCTACAACTAATTCTCAAACACCCACGCGTTTTACATAATGTGCTATTATTAATCTATATATTCGCTATTTCATGTATAAACGTATAAGATAATACATATACACGATGATCAGCAATTAATTCGGTGATTCGAATCACCAGAGCAAATGGCAAGAATATCTAAGTATCCGATTCTAAAGGAAGTATATGAAAAGATATTCGACTTGTTTCTGGAAACTTTTTTACAACTTAGATCTAAAAAAAGAGTGGCAAATTTTTTTGACGAATTCTTGACTCCCACGGAACAAATTATGCTGGCGAAGAGAATGGCTATAAGCTTACTCTTGGCTAAAAATTACAATTATCAGGACATATCAGACATATTAAAAGTCAGCAATGGAACGATTGCTGAGGTGTCTATGCAATATTGGTATGGGAAATATTTAAAGTCTGTTGCTTTACAATTGGCAGAAAAAGATGAACTTAAAGACTTCTGGCTAGATGTAGCAGAGATGGTAACTTCTGTTGGGATGGTTGGCAGAAAGGGGACGGGTGGGTGGAGATATCTGAATAATGAAATTAAAAAGAGGCAGCAAAAGAATCCCTTTTAACTTACTCTAATGATTCGAATCACCGGACTAAAACTGTTGAATATAATTTCAATTTTAATATTATTTTCAGCTTTGTTTTTAGTCAGTTTTCCCGGTGTTGCGAATGCTCAGGTGGTGATAAATGAATTTCAAATAAGCCCCTCAACTAATCAATGGATAGAGCTTATTAATGTGGGAAGTGAGGAGGTTGATGTCTCAAAATGGATAATTGACGATACCGAAAACAGTAATGCGAGTGCATACACAATTCCTGACGGTACGATTTTATTGCCACAAAAATGTATTTCGTTTAAAAGCAGCAGTTTTAATTGGAACACATCAAGTGTTGACCAGGTAAGGTTGGTTTCACCTTCGGGTGTAGAGTCCTATTCATACTCCAAATCTCCTGGGGAAAACATAAGTATAGGCAGAATACTCGATGGCCATGGTGATTTAGCGATTCTAAGTGTTCAAAGTAGAGACGCATATAACTCCAACGGGGAAAACTGTGTGGCAGAAACACCAACCCCTGTGCCGACCTCTACGTCAACAGCAGCGCCGACGCCGATGTCATATAAGGCTACCTATAAAATTAATGATCCCAAAGACGCTGGTGGGGCATCGATTAATGGTGTTCAGATTTATGTTGACGGAAATTATATTCACCATGAAGATAAAGAAACTTTATACTTTTATAACGGCCACGAATGCTATATGGGTGTCGATTGTAGTCTTGGTACACATACCATTAGCATGCGCAAGACCGGATACATGAGTTGGGAGGATACTCAAAATTTCTCTGCCGGACAGAATTTAGAGGTAAACCCCATTTTGGAAAAAGAAAATACGTCTACATCTACACCTTCTCCGGCAAAAACACCAACTCCGTCACCGATTCCTACAAAAACCCCCAAGCCGACAGTTTTTGAAAATATGGCCAGTAGGAGCGCTTCGATTTCTTCATCATCCGGTGTTTTGGGGTTATCAATAAACAATTTTAAGTCCGCATCACCCTCACCAATACCCGCATCAAGCAAAAATAAAATATCCATTTTGCCCTTTGCACTGATATTTGGCGGATTCTGCTTTATCGCCCTTCCTATTTTTAGTATTATTAGAAATGGCAAAAAAAGCACAGAGGCTATTTAGTCTTTGGTTACCGCCTCTTCTTTGGGCGGGAATGATTTTTAGGTTTTCATCCGGCAGCATTCCGGCTGCCTCGCAAGTCTATTGGTTGGATTTTTTAATTAAGAAAACGGGGCACGTAATCCTTTTTGCCATCCTGGCGATATTTTTTTACAGGGCGTTAATTGGTGAGGGGGTAAATCGCAAAAGAGCTGCCATCCTTGCTGTAATAATTTCATTTGCATACGGGGTAATTGATGAATTCCACCAGACGTTCACTCAAGGACGCGAAGCCAGGTTCAGAGACACAATCATAGACGGGGCAGGCGCAGGTATCGCCATTTACTTTGTTTACAAATTTATTTCAAAGCTTCCGGAGGATTTACGTAATATGTTTTTGAAAATTGGTATAAAATAGCAGTATGAGTAAAATTTTAGTAACAGGTGGTGCGGGGTACATAGGTTCGTTCATGGTTAGGGAGCTCCAGAAAAAAGGTTTCGAGCCAGTTATATTAGATAATTTGTCCCAGGGACACGCAGAAGCTGTTAAAGACTTCAGATTGGAAAAAATAGATTTAGTATCGGAGAAAGAAAAACTTGATGCGCTTTTTACTTCAGAAAAATTTGATGGAGTAATACACATGGCCAGTTTTATCCAAATGGGTGAATCATATAAAGACCCGGCCAAATATTATTTAAATAATGTCTACGGATTTATGAACCTTTTGGATTCCATGAGAAAAGGAAGCGTCAATAAAATAATTATCTCAAGCAGTGCGGGGGTCTATGGAAATCCAGTCAAGCTTCCGGTAGAAGAAGATGATCCTAAAAATCCTCTAAATCCTTATGGTGAAACAAAATACATATTGGAAAGAATGCTTGAAGATTACGACGCTGCTTATAATTTTAAATTTATAAGCATTCGTTATTTTAACGCAGCCGGAGCTGCGCTTGACGGTTCAATCGGGGAAGATCATTTGGAAGAAAGCCACTTGATCCCCAATATTATTAAGAAGGCTCTCAATGGAGAGGAAATTGAAATATTCGGGAACGATTATCAGACCGCGGACGGGACAAATATACGTGATTATGTCCACGTCCTTGATTTAACCGAAGCACATTCTATCGCAATGCAAAAACTTCTCGATGGTGGGAATAGCAATTATTACAATGCCGGTTCGGGCAGGGGCTACTCAAATAAAGAGATTCTAGACGCCGTTAAAAACGTAATTGGTGCCGAGCTTAATGTAAATTATGTACCCAGGCGGCCGGGGGATGCCGATGCTCTTTATGCATCGATTGAAAAAATAAAAAATGACTTTTCCTGGACCCCAAAATACGGTCTTAAAGAAATAGTTGAGTCTGCGTACGCCTGGCATAAAAATCACCCTCAAGGCTACAGCAGCTAATTTCTTCCACGAAATAGGCAGGCAATATGTTAAGATAAAAATGGAAGGAATAGTGCTATGAAATTTATTAACACTTTAAAACATTTTTTTCTCCCTCACGAAACCAATAACCAAAAAGCTAAAATTCTGCATTCGGATAGCATCTTTGTAGTCGCTATTTTTTTGGTTGCGTTTCAAATAATACTTGGACTTACCGGAAAAACTTTTCCCAGGGTATTGGGTTATGCGGCAAACATATCGCCCGAAGAAGTGGTCAGACTTACCAATGTCAAACGTGCAGAAAATGGACTGGCTCCATTGTCGTCCAACCCAACCCTTTCTCAGGCAGCTTTAGCCAAAGGTAATGACATGTTGGCAAAAGGCTATTGGGCACATTTTGCTCCTGACGGAACATCCCCTTGGAGTTTTTTCTTGAGTTTTGGCTATAAATATAAATATGCCGGCGAGAATCTCGCCCGCGATTTTTCCGATGCATCGTCTGCCGTGAATGCGTGGATGAATTCACCGACTCATAGGGAAAACATATTAAATGCAAATTATCAGGAGATTGGCATTGGTGTAGTAGAAGGCAATCTTTTAGGAGTTGATACGACCATAATTGTTCAATTCTTCGGTACACCCCTGGAGGGGAATACTGCAGACATTCCCAAAGCAAAAGCACAAGCAGTTACCGAGACCTCACCCAGCCTACCCAAAATATCTCCGACTATTACACCGGTGCCGACATCCACTCCTGTCCCCACTTCCACCCCGACAATGGTTCCTGTACCTACCTTGCGCCCGCCGATAACCGACAATGGAAGTTCAGTTACTTTCGTTTCACCCTTCACTTCGACCAAAGGAGTGTCCCTTTTGGTGACAGGGATATTCATAATGATTCTGTCTATCGATTTCATCATTGTTAAAAGAAACCGGATTGTCCGCGTAGGAGGAAAAAATTTGGCTCATATAGCATTTCTTGGAATGATTCTGGCTGTTATATTAATATTAAAGGCAGGGCAAATTATTTAGGTAGTTTAAAATTAAGTATAGATAAACTTTATATGAAATCCTTCGTTAAACATCTTAGTCACTATCTGGTACTTTTTGGCATACTTTTGGCAGGGTTTAGCGGTTTGATTCTTTTTTCATACGATAAGTCTTTTCAGATAGCCACCGCTTTGGCGCTTGTTTTCTCGTATGCCAGTTGGGGGATAGTCCACCATTATGTAGATAAAGATTTGCATTTGGAAACGGTGATAGAGTATCTGGTTGTGGCAATTTTGGGGTTTGTCATTATAGTTTCGTTGATAATACGGACATGATATACTACCGTTATGGCTATGAAACCTGTTAGAAAAGCAGTTATTCCGGCAGCCGGTTTTGGAACCAGATTTTTACCTCAGACGAAGGCCATGCCCAAAGAAATGCTTCCGATAGTCGATAAGCCCGTCATTCAGTATGTTGTTGAGGAGCTGGTGGATGCCGGTATAAAGGATATTATTATTGTCACCGGATACCACAAACGCACAATCGAAGACCATTTTGATTTTCCCAACCTTGATCTAATCGAGAATCTAAAGATGGGTGGAGAAAAGAAAAAACACCTTTTGGAGGAGGTTGAAAAAATTGCCAATATGGCAAATTTTGTTTATGTAAGGCAAAAGGGGCCGTATGGAAACGGCACCCCTCTTTTGAATGTTAAGCACTTGGTTGGTGACGAACCTTTTATTTACGCCTGGAGTGACGACTTCATTCAGGCAACCCCATCCCGTTTTAAACAACTTATAGATATTTATGAAAAATACGGCTCAAGCGTATTGGGTGGCATGAAGGCCACTAAAGATGAAGATTATGATCGTTACGGTTTTGCCGGAGGAGAAGAAGTCGAAGACGGTGTTATTAAAGCAAATGTAATTATCGAAAAACCCGGGAAAGAAAATGCGCCATCAGATCTGGCCACGGTTTCGGGGTTTTTGCTAACTCCCGATATTTTTAAATATCTTGAAAAAGCATATGCAAATTTGGAAAGTGGCGCCGAGCTTTACTATAACGATGCTCTAAAACTCATGCTTCAGGATGGAAAAGAGGTCTATGCGGCAGAAATCAAGAATGGCAAATATTACGATACAGGAAACAAACTCGAGTATTTGAAAACGGTTGTCGAGTTTGCCCTCAAACATCCTGACATGAATGGAAAATTCAGAGAATACCTCAAGTCTATCGATCTTTAATTATGAAGTTACTTGTTACAGGTGCGGCAGGATTTATAGGCTCTAATTTTGTTCACTACTGGTTGGACAAATACCCGAATGATGAAATCAGGGTGATAGATGCCCTGACCTATGCCGGTAATATTGAAAACCTCACTCCGATAATTAAAAAAATAAAATTTTTCGAAGCCGATATTAATGATCGGACAAAAGTTTCCGAGGCACTTTCCGGTGTAGATGCAGTTGTCCACTTTGCGGCTGAAAGCCACGTAGATAGAAGTATTTTTGATCCTGCAAAATATTGGCATACGAACGTTCATGGCACCTTGACACTTCTCGAGGAGGCAAAACGCGCCGGTGTTAATCGTTTTCATCATATTTCAACAGACGAAGTTTATGGGGAGCTTCCCCTGGATTCTGACCTTAAATTTACAGAGAAGACTTCCTATTCTCCGAAGCCTGACAATGTCTATGCTCTGAGCAAAGCTGAAGCGGATAAAGTAGTTCTCGATTTTTATAGAGAAACAGACATGTATATTACAATTTCCAATTGCTCCAACAACTACGGCCCCATGCAGTTTCCGGAAAAGTTCATTCCGATTATTGTTACAAATCTTATTGATGGAATTAAAGTTCCTGTTCATGGCGACGGGAGAAATGTAAGAGACTGGATACACGTGATGGATCACGCATCAGCAATCGATGCGATACTTCGAAAAGGCAGAAAGGGAGAAACATACTTGGTGGGAACAAACAATGACAGGAGCAACGCCTATATAGCAAAAAGAATTATTGAATTATACGGGGCCGAGGAATCTGCTATCAATCATGTGCCGGACCGCCACAGCAATGACAGGCGTTATGCCATTGATGCATCTAAAATAGTTTCAGAACTTGGATGGAAGCCTCAAATTAAACGTGAGGATTTTGACGACGGTCTTAGAGAAACAATCAATTGGTATAAAAGTAATCAAGATTGGTGGAGACCTCTTCTTGAGAAAAGAGACATGGTATCCGATTCCACAAAAAAGCTTGTCGCTTTTATCTCCCTTGACAGAGTATCGGGTAAAACTAAATTTACTTTTGAGAGCGTCGGAAAAGGTGAGGCAAATCCGCGGGTTACGGAGTTAGACCGTAAAGATTTTCTCGAGGAAAACAAAATCAGAAGTAATATCGTGATGGAAAATTTAGCAAATAAATATTGGTATCAGAAAAGCTCATGGAGAATTAAAAAAGAACTCGCAAATTTATCCAAAGATCCATCTGCATTTGGATATGTTGAAGACTTAGCGAGCAGAGAGAACTATATTAACGGATACAAAATCCTGTCCCTTAAAAAGGTTGAATATTCAGATCCTTCAAAATCGATCTATGGAATTGCAACATGGTTTGAGGTGAGTGAGAAAGGGAAAAAACACCTGGAAGGATTTTACTCATGGGGAAATGGACCGAAATCCGGATCGAAAATAATTTTACTTATTAAAAATGACAATAAAATTAGCCACGTAGCTTTATTGAGAGAGCCTAAATTTCCTACAGGGTCGGTTGAATATTCTCTTCCCGGGGGCTTTGCACGCCTGAACGAGGGTCTTTTGGATCTGATAATTAGATCACTCGATAAAGAAATGGGTATCGATATTCTGAACAAGGACGCCAATATCGAGGAGATTACTTCTTTAGGAAGAATCCTTCCGGACTCTGGCATGACAAATAATAAACCTAGTCTTTATGCAATAACTCTTAAGTTGAAGAATAAATATGCAAATATAAAAATTAACGAGATGGTTGAGGAGGAAAAGGGTGTTGTTATTTGGCCAGTAGCCAAAATAGCAGATCTCGTTAGCAGATGTGATGATTCTTATGTTTTGGCCGCTTTAGCCAGGTTGGAACATATGGAAAGGATTTAATGGAAGATTTGCCTATTGAAACTAGCTTTAAATATTCAATTCACAAAGTTGCGAGAGAGCAAGTTAATAACTTACCTTCAATCGAAAAATCGGCTCTAGAAATTCACTCAAAACTAAATGAGTTTACCCACATTGATTTAACTACCAAAAAAGGGAAATTTAACCCACTGGTTTTTTTGATTGGGACAGGCTTTTCTTTATCCCGGGTTCACCTGGCCGTAGAAACATATAGAGATTTAAAAGAAGAGGGAAAGGTTGAGGAAGGAGCTGAGCCGATATTTATTGTTTCAGGAGCAATAGGCCTCACCAAACACAAGGCAGAAGAAATTGGGGCACCGGGGGTTAATGCCAATGTTTATAAAACCATGTTGACAGAATATGGTATTCCTGAAAATAGAATATTGGTGGATGATAAATCGGATAACACTCCTTCGCAGGCAGATGAGGTTAAAAAAATTATTGACGAATATAATCGTCAGCACCCCAACAGTACGATAAATGAAATAATAAACATCGCAGACAGAGTCCACGCTGGCAGATTTAACGCGACCTTTATTAAAAGATTTGCTGATTTGAAAATGTACACAGTCATTTCTGTCCGAGACAATGAGAATATTGGTGTTGGTACTTACGACTTCGGCCAAGGGCCGACGCAATGGATGAGTTTTGTAGGTGAAGGCGCCAGATATGTTAAATATTCTTCTCCCGGAGGCTCGCAAGCGGGAGAAGGACCGGCAAATCCGGATGAAATTATGAAGTATATGGAACGTTCCTTATTCGGAAACAGGGAGGCTCTGTTGTCTAAGCGTAGGCAGTATGTGGAACTAAAAAATTTATATGATAAAAATAAAGATCTAATTATAAATGATATGCAAAGATTGGCTAATTTTAGAGTTAGATCTAAGATATAATAGGTTATGGTTGATGCTAGTCAAAATATAACAAAGACATCTATTTCCGGGGTTGTGTTAATGCAACGTCCCATTAAAACCGATGATAGAGGCTTTTTCCACGAGATATATCGGAAAGAAGAATTAAAGGAAGCCACAGGAGTTAACTTTGATCCTGTTCAGTGGAGCCATGCCCTAAGCCATCCCGGAGTGGTAAGAGCCATTCATTCGGAGATGTGGAATAAACTCATCTACCCCGCCACGGGAATTTTGTATGCACCGATAGTTGATCTCAGGGTTGAATCTCCGACTTTCGGGAGGGTTGAGTATATAACTATTGATAACACGAGGGAGGATTCCCCCCGTCAGGCAGTATTTTTACCCAAAGGAGTCGGCAACTCGGTTTGTGTACTGGGAGAGGAAGACCTGCATTATTTTTACCTCGTTGACGAATATTGGGATGATTCAAAGGCAAAGGGAATTGCCTGGAACGATCCTGACCTAAACATTAAATGGCCTCTTGAGAACCCGATTCTTTCGGAAAGGGACAAGAATAATCCTACACTAAGGGAAGCTTTTCCTGAAAAATTCAAGTAATGCAAAAGGTATTAATTATCGGTGGGAGCGGAATGGTTGCTTCAAGAATAATTGATTTGTGGCAGGATAAATTTGAAATCGTTTCTGCCGACGAAAAAACCTTGGATATTACCAATGAAAAAGCGGTCAAGATTTATTTCGAAAATAATACCTTCGACACAGTAATTAATTTTGCTGCATTTACAAACGTTGATGCAGCCGAAGCTCAAAAAGGTGATGAAAACGGTTTGGTTTGGAAACTGAACGTTAACGGGCCGAAATATCTAGCCGAAGTGTGCAAACAAAAAAATATTTTTCTGGTACACATATCCACAGATTTTGTTTTTCCCGGAGATAACGCCTACCCCGGACCTTATTCTGAGGATTCACCCCTCCCCGAATCCGATGAGAAAATAGGTTGGTATGGGTGGAGCAAAAATCGGGCAGAGAAAGTATTGTCGGTAACCAGTGCAAAATATGCCGTTATCAGATACGGATATCCTTTCAGATCCGCCGACTTCGAAGCGAAAAAAGATTGGGCAAGAAATTTGATCAATTTATATAACGAAAACAAAATGTATCCGTTGTTCCACGATCAGATCCAAAGCATACTATATATAGACGATTTGGCAGCCCCTTTAGCCAAAATCATTGAAGAAAAGCTTTCAGGCGTGTTTCATATTGCATCGTCCGATACAACTACTCCCTACGATGCAGGAGTATATCTTCTCAGAAAATATACCGGTAAGTCTCCCAAGGTTGATAAAGGGTCTATGACCCAGTTTCTATCTGAAGCGGGGAGAACCCCGCGTCCGCGTCTCGGAGGTTTGAAGGTTGAAAAAACGGAAAAAGAATTGGGAATGAAATTTAGAACCTGGCGGGAAATGGTCGACGATTTTGTTTCCCAGTTAGCTCCCTGATTTTCCCTCTCTCCATTTTTCGATTTCACCATGGTGTCCCGAAAGAAGCACTTCCGGCACTGTCCAGTCTTTATAAATCTCCGGTCTGGTGTATTGGGGATATTCCGTATACCCGGGTTTCATATGCGACTCAACCTCCGACGATTCGTCTTTTCCTAATACACCCGGAAGAAGACGGATAATTGAGTCAACCAGCACCATCGAAGGTATCTCGCCACCGGTCAGAACATAGTCGCCGATAGAAATAACAGCATCAGCAATGTGTTCATGGACTCTATGATCAACGCCCTCGTAATGCCCGGCAATCAAAATAATATGCTCACACTTTGAAAATTCCCGAGCCTTTCTTTGTGTATATTTTTCACCCGTGGCATCCAAAAGAATTATTTTAGAATTTTCAGTCTTTAACTTTGAGATGGCTGCATCAATAATATCCACTCTTAGAATCATACCGACACCGCCGCCATAAGGACGGTCATCAACATTCAATCTTTCTCCCTCGCCCCATTCCCGAAGGTTGTGAACATTAATTTCCAACAATCCTTTACTTTGGGCACGTTTAATAATCGAAGTATTAAACACCTCGCTAAACATGTTGGGAAAAAGCGTTAGTACATCAATTTTCATCATTTCGCTAGTTATGTATTTTAACACGAAGTGATTTTCTTTAACCACGAGATAT
Organism: uncultured Gammaproteobacteria bacterium; assembly: GCA_964606975.1. Classification (GTDB taxonomy): domain Bacteria; phylum Patescibacteriota; class Microgenomatia; order UBA8517; family UBA8517; genus UBA8517. The sequence goes on from CAZSGY010000011.1 coordinate 27,567, forward strand.
ATGCTACACCGGGTGGCTAGCTTTGCTTTTGTCCGAAACAAGCCATATTTATGAGATACCGCTTTTTTTTGCCTGAATTATAAGTTAAAGTTAATTATATGAATAAAGTGGTCATTGTCATGCCTGCCTGGAATGAAGCTGAAAATATCAAGGAAATGATTGAGCAGCTAACGAAAAATGAGTTTCCCAAAATCGAGGCAGATATGCAGCTTCTGATTGTCGATAATCATTCGACAGATGGAACGGAGGAGGTAGTTAAAGAAGCCTCAAAAAAATATAAAAACGTTCACATCATTCAACAGCAAAACTCCGGCCTTGGCTGGGCATATGTAACCGGTATGCAATATGCGATGGATACTTTAAATGCAGACGCGATACTGGAAATGGATGCAGATTTTCAGCATCCTCCGAGATTTGTAAAGCCGATGGTCGACGCCTACTTGTCGGGCGCAGAATATGTTATCGGCAGTAGATATATCGAGGGAGGGTCAGTGCCTAAGGAATGGGCAGTGTCCCGAAAGGCAATTAGTTTCTTTGGCAATTTGTTTATAAGAACTGTTCTTCTGAATTTTAAAATTCATGATCTAACTACCGGTTTCAGATTATCAAAAGTTAAAGGAGTTCTTGATAAAATCGATTTGCAAAAACTACACGACCTGGACAGATTTGCATACAAGGTTGACCTGCTTTATCAATCCCTTAAAAATTCCAAAAAGACAGTGGAGGTTCCGTTGGAATTTGCTGCGAGAACTAAAGATAAATCTAAATTCAATTGGAAAGAAATGGTAGCCACATTTAAATTGGCAATTATTTTGGGCATAAAAGACAAAATGAGATTTATAAAATTCGGGGTGGTTGGTTTTACAGGGTTTTTGGTCAATTACCTGGGACTGGAGTTTTTAAGACGTCTGGGACTCACTACTTATTGGGCGACCCTCTTTGCAACGGAGCTTTCAATAATTTCAAACTTTACTCTCAACAATATCTGGACATTTAAAGATAAAACTATTACTTCAGCAAAAGATTTAGTAGTTCAATTCACCAAATTCAATCTTTCTTCTCTTTTTGCCATAATAGTCCAGCCTTTGATTGTTAATGGGGCAACACGTCTTTTTGGCGACACCTCATTGGTCAGGTTGGGAGGATTGGTGTTTGCAATAGTTTTTGTAGTAGTTCCTTATAACTATATTGTTTACAATCTTTTCATTTGGAAAACTTGGAAGCTTCCGAAAGTTTTTAGGAAGAAGGGAGAATTAAAAACTTCAGAAGGTTAATCGGCAGAAGCCATTGAGTTGTAAACAATCTTTTCTTTTGATAAACCGGGTATTTCATTTTCACCTATTAAGATCTCATTTTTTAAAGTTTGTGAGTGTGGTGTCACCTCTCTACCGTTAGGATCTACCGGAATTCCGTGATATTCGGGGTTGGTTATTCTGGCTGAAGGGGTAACGGGGCTGACTGTATGTTCAACTTTTCGGACAGAGGAAGCATGATCACCGGCAGTTGTCCCGCAATCAGGGCATACACTTCTGGGCGGAAAATGTTTTTCTTCACAATTAAGACAAACACTTCCGGTTAACTGATATCTTTGGGCATTTTGTCTCCAATATCGTGGTACTTCCATTGATACTTTGTTAGTCGCAAAAAGTTTTAAAAACCCACGGTTTTTCTTACGGCCCCGCGGGCCTTTTTAAAGAAATGGAGCCCAGTTACTTATCGGCATCGTATTTTGGGAGATAAATGCCAATGAATATAGGTATATAGGAATCAAAATTACGGCAAGTGCAATCTTAAACTCCTTTTTTATCAAAACATCCGAGAATGCTATAAGCAAGAAAGGAACAGCCGGAAGAAAATACCTTAGAATGTCTCTGTGCGCAACAAACAAAATTACCAGATAGAAGATACCGGTAAATGCGGCCAATTCAATTTCCTTTTTAGCAATCAGCCTGTAAACACCTATTGCTCCGAAAAGATAAATAAAAATTATTTCCTCCAGCCAAAATGTACCAACCCAAGGTGCAGAATAATTAAAAATTTGAAACGGGAGAAAACTTAAATGTATGTTGTCTCCCGAATGAAAATAGGCCAAGAAATCATTCATTCGGATTTTGTAAAAAAAGAAGACCAACACCAAACTTAAGGGAATAAGAAGAAGTGGATATGCTTTTTTCAAAATGTGGACGGCTTTCTTACTGGTAATGTAATTTATAAAAAAAGTTAAAAGGTATGCCGCGAAAAGCAATATTCCGGGCGATTTCGTCATAACGGCCACTGCCCCCCAGATAGCGCTCAACCAATACTTTTTGTCTCTGAAATAATACAAAGATGCTAGAATGCCGGCTACAAAAAGCGGGTCCGCTGAACCGATAGATCTGACTATTAACCATCTGGCAGGAAAAACAGCAAAAACAAACGTCAAAAACATGGCACCTTTATTGTCAACGAATCGTGAAGCAAGTTTATTGAAGAAAAATATTGCCAAAGCCGAAGATGCAACGGTGACAATAAGCATTGCATAAGGGAAATTCATAACAAACCCGAGCATCTTTATTAAAAGCGGAAACAGAGGAAAGTGCGCCGCGTAGTATTCCGTTGGAAGTGGGAATTGATAATTTGAAGCAATTGCCGACGGATCGTAAAGAGTTTTGGCGACTACGATATAAAGCGGTCCGTCGTAGTTGGCGATAATTGTTTCCATGCCGTTTTTGGGTAGCGGGATTCCAAAAACAGTATCTAATCTTAAGAAAAACGGCATCCAAATTAGAAGGGTGGGTATTAGGGCAAATGCCAGGATCAACAATAATTTTCCGATCTTTTTTCCCATCAATACGATATTAGCATGAGGTAAGCCTAATATGCTAGAAACTTTTTCAAACTCGTGTTTAAAACACTAATTGTCGCTTCGCGATAGTTTATATAACAGATATTTTTTGTAGAATTTAAATGAAATCTGTTATAGACTTCGTATGTGGACACCAAAATCGAAGAACTCTCAATATTTCTCCCTACTTACAACGAAGAGGGAAATATTGGAACGGTTATTAAAAGGACGATTGAGGCGGCAAATTTATATGCAAACAAATGGGAATTAATAATTGTCGATGACGGATCAACGGATTCTACTAACAAAATTGCTTCTCAGATTGCCGATTCAGACCCAAATATACGCGTAATCAGGCATGAAAAAAATTCAGGTTACGGCGCTTCATTGAAAACCGGTTTTTATAATTCAAAGTATTCATGGATCGCATTTACAGATTCCGACGGACAATTCGATTTTGCCGAAATAAAAAAATTTATTGAAAAGCAAAAAGAAACGGGTTCGGATTTGGTAATAGGTTATTACAATAAAAGGAGAGTCTCCCTGACGAAAAAGATCACCAGCAAAATTTGGGAGGCACTGGTATTAGTATTATTTGGTCTGAATGTTCGTGATATCGATTGCGGTTTCAAGCTGATATCTAAAAAAGTTTTTAATGAAATCCCTAAACTGGAAAGTGAAAGGGGTGCATTTATAAGTAGTGAACTTTTGATTAAAGCCAAAAAACAAGGTTTTAAAATCTCCGAGATTCCGGTTACACATTACCCCAGGCTTAAGGGAGCGGGAACGGGAAGAAAATTGGACGTAATTGTCCAAAGTTTCATTGATCTTCTTAGGCTTTGGAAAAAGTTGAAATGAAGAAAAAAATTAAAGATTTCCGATTAACAATTTCCCATTTTTTTAAAAATAACAAAACGGAATTTTGGGTTCTGATCACAATTTTGATAGTAGGAGCCTTTTTCCGTCTTTACAGAATCGGCGACTATATGACCTTCTTGGGTGACGAAGGCAGGGATGTAATAATTGTCCGAAGAATTTTTACTGAACTGCATCCTCCGTTGATTGGGCCGGGAACATCGGTCGGCGGCATATATCTGGGGCCGCTTTATTACTATTTGATGGCAATTCCGCTTCTCATCGCCGGTTTTTCTCCGATTGGGCCGGCGGTCATGGTTGCACTGTTAAGTGTTGCCACAATAGCTTTTATTTGGTGGGTTGGCCGAAGCTGGTTTGATAAAAAAGCGGGAATGATTGCGGCAGCTTTCTATGCAATTTCCCCGACAGTAATAATTTTCTCTCATTCGTCCTGGAACCCAAATATCATGCCTTTTTTTGCGTTGCTTTCGATTTATTCAATCCGGAAAATTTGGGCTGAAAAGAAATATAATTGGCTTATTGTTTTGGGAATTTCCTATGCGTTTGTTCTCCAATCTCATTACCTCGGACTTTTGCTTTTCCCGACACTATTTTTATTTTGGGTTTTGTCACTAAGAAATTCAAAATCTGAAATTTCAAATTTTATAAAAAAATCTCTTTTAGGTTTAGGATTTTTTTTGATCCTTATGAGCCCGCTTTTTATTTTTGATTTAAGACATGATTTTATGAATACGAAATTGATTTATAAATTTCTGGTCGAAAGAGAAAATGTAATTGCCTTTGACCCGGTTCAGACACTCTCCGGACTGCCAAGGATATTTAATTTGGTTAATGGCAGTTTACTTGCCGGCAAGCAAAGTTTAGTCGGAGTCTTAACCTCTTGGCTGATTTTGGTAGGAACATTGACAATGATTGTCAAAAATAAGTTTAAGTTAAAAAAGGAGTATTGGATTATTATTGTCTGGTTCGGATTTGGTTTGCTTGGTTTATCTTTTTACAAACAAAGTATTTATGACCATTATTTTGGATTTCTTTACCCGGTACCGTTTCTCTTCATGGGAATTATTATCTCAGGATTTTTGAAGGGTAAAATAATATTTAAATTAATAGGAGTTCTTTTACTGGCTTGCTTGGTATTTTTTAATTTAAAAGCAAATCCTTTGAGAAGCGAACCCAACAAACTTCTTGCCCGCAGTATAAATGTTTCAAAAGTGATTGAAGAAAATTCGTCAAACCAGCCTTTTAATTTGGCAGTTATTGCCGATACAAACTATGAAGACGGTTATAAATATTTTCTTCTGAAAGACAACTATCCGGTTGTTGATATAGATTCACAAAATCCGGAAACAATTACGGACCAATTATTTGTAGTATGCGAGCTCTACCCAAACAGTAAATGTGACCCGACACATTCGGCAAAAGCCCAAGTTGCAAATTTTGGTTGGAGCAAAATTGAAAATGTGTGGGAAGTAAACGGGGCAACTGTCTACAAACTGGTACACGTGGTAAACTAATCCTCAATGAACTATAAACAATCAACAAATATACTCTCAGAAATTAAAAAGGCCAAGAAAATTTTGCTCAATTGCCACAGGGGACCGGATTCGGACTCGGTCGGTTCGGCCCTTAGTCTGTATCAAATTCTTAAAAAAATGGGGAAGGAGGCAACGGTAATTTGTCCAAGTGACATTCCTTCCGATCTTGCTTTTTTGCCGGGTGCGAATGAAATAGTGCGGGTTAATTTTACTTCGTTTGATTTTTCCGATTATGACCTGTTTTTCGTCCTTGATTCTTCGACTTACTCAATGGTTACGGGTTTAAAAGACTCTGAAAAACCGTCAATCCGCACTATTGTTATAGACCATCATTTTTCAAATGAAAAATTTGGCGACATTAATTTAGTCGATGCGGAAGTAACCTCAACCGGAGAATTACTTTTCCTATTATTTAAAGATTGGGATGTACCCATTACCAAAGAAGTCGCCGATTGTCTTTTGACTGGGATTATCGGAGATACCGGAACTTTTCAGTATCAAAATGTGGGACAAAAAACGCTAAAGATTGCCGCCGAATTGATGGAGAAAGGTGCCAATAAAGACGAAATTATTTTTAACTTGTACAGAAATATTGAATTTAGGGAAGTAAAGATGTGGGGTAAATTTATTGAAAAAATGATGATAGAGGACGGTTTTGTATGGTCAGCCATTCCGCACTCGGTTTATGAGGATTTGGGTGAGTACGTTTATGCCAAAGAAGACGTCGCTAATTTGTTTGCCCCAATAGTTAGGGGGACTGAGTTTGGAATAATTATGGTGGAAGTGTCGGAAAATGTTCTTTCGGTAAGCTTTAGGTCCAGAACCGGTTTTGATGTTTCGAAGGTTGCCAAGGAGGTCGGGGGCGGAGGACACAAGGCCGCTTCCGGCGCCCGCATAGAAGGACTGCCTTTCCAGGAGGCGGTTAATAAAGTACTCAAGGCCGCCAGACAATATGTTCAAAAAGATTGATAAACCCGCGTTTTACAAAATTCTGCTGGCAATAATTTTTGGGATTGCCGCGTTTTTGAGGTTTTTTAGACTAGCTGACTTATTAGGTTTCTGGTACGACCAAGGTCGTGACGCGTTGGTTATTTGGGACTTTATATACAAGGGAAAACTTTTTTTGATTGGACCAACAACCGGTATTGAGGGAATCTTTCGGGGCCCTTGGTACTACTGGTTGATAACACCAGCATATTATTTGGGAAACGGAAATCCTGTCTGGCCGGCGGCTTTCCTGGTAATAATATCAATATTCTCCGTTTACATGGTTGCTAAGGTTGGTCGTGAAATGGGTGGAATGAAAATGTCTCTTCTTGCCACTTTTATTGCTGCCACATCTTTATACATAGTAAGCTCCTCCCGCTGGCTTTCGAATCCAACCCCAATGTTTCTAATCGGAATTTCTTTAATTTGGGCAGTTTTTAGGTTTTTAGATAAAAAAAGGTGGGCATTTCCCTTAATGGCTTTTTTGGTCGGAATGGCCCTAAATTTTGGGTCGGCCATGGAGGTTTTCTACATACCGGCATTAATTATACTTTTTATATGGAAAAGAAAATTACTTCCCGATATTAAGACGATTCTCGTATCCTTATTCATATTTTTGTTGTCATTTGCTCCACAAATAATTTTTGAAATGAGACACCCCGGAGTATTGAGCGGGGCTTTTACCCAATTTCTTTTTCAAGAGAAAAGTTTTAGTTTGTCGTTTTGGGAAATGATTAGCTCACGACTGCCGTTTTACTATTCTGTTTTTTCGTCAAAGTTTTGGATAAACGGTGGTAATATCTTTGCTCCATTTTTGATATTAGCGGTGCTCTATCTTCTTGCTAAGAAAAAAGAGATTTTTAAAAATGAGAAATTCATTGTCGTATCCGCTTTTACGGCGACCCCGTTTTTGGGTGGTTTATTTTTTAGCGGAAATAACGGCAATTTATACGACTACTATTTTACCGGGTATTATTTTGTATTTATTCTACTTTTCTCATACTTGTTAACGAAAATTTCCCAAGGGAAAATAGGGAAAATTATTGTGATTCTATTTTTAGGAATATTTATTTTCAAAAATGCCACCGAGTATAAAAAGGCTTATTTATTAAACATAGATGACTATAAAACAATCGTCTTAAATAGACAGATGGCAGCTATTGATTGGATTTATAAAAATGCAGACGGGCGCGAATTTAATGTTGACGAATATGTACCGCCGGTTATTCCGTACGCATATCAGTATTTGTTCCAATGGTTGGGGACAGTAAAATACAACACCCAACCTCTTACCAAAAATGTTGACTTACTTTATACTTTATATGAAGTGGATACGAACCATCCTGAAAGATTGCAAGCGTGGCTGGATAGGCAAAAGGGCATAGGTGTAGTTTTGAAGGAAGAAAGTTTCGGAGGAATAACGGTTCAGGAAAGACAAAGGATAAATAAATGAGACCATACTTAAGCGTATTAATACCCGCATACAACGAAGAAATAAATATTAAAAGAGGAGTTCTGGATAGTGTTTATGAATATCTTCGGAATAAAAATTTTTCTTGGGAAGTAATTGTTCTGGATGATGGTAGTTCCGACAGAACATCTGCATTGGTAGAAAAATTTGCCAAAAATCACAAAAACTTCTATTTAAGACGCGAACATCATCGGGGAAAAGGCGGAACCATTATTGCAGGGGCAGATGTTGCCCGCGGAGAATATATTCTTTTTACGGACATGGATCAGTCAACCCCCATGGACCAATTTGACAAGATGTTGCCCAAACTCGAAAAAGGATATGATGTGGCCATTGGAAGCCGCTCTGGCCGTCCCGGTCAGCCACTGATCAGAAAAATAATGGCTTATGGATTCGTAATATTAAGAACAATAATTTTAAGATTACCCTATAAAGACACACAGTGTGGTTTCAAGGTTTTCAAAAGAGATGCCGCACAGGAAATATTTAAACGTATCGAAATATACCGCAAAGGCTCCACGTCAAAAGCGGGTTCGGTGACAGCCGGTTTTGATTTGGAGGTGCTTTATATTGCCAGGAAGCTGGGCTTGAAAGTTGCTGAAGTTCCGGTTGAGTGGTATGAATACGGTCAAAGAAAAGAAGTTAATCCAATTACCGACTCAATTGAGGGTTTCAGGGGAATGATGATGGTTAGGATCAACTCTCTGAAGGGGAAGTATAGGAATTAGTTATTCTGGCACCGGCGCCTTCATAGGTGATACAATTAGGCATGTCTCCGACAATCTCTGTAGTTATAAACACCCTAAACGAGGAAGCAAACATCAAAAGAGCTATTCAGTCAGTTAAGGATTTTGCGGATGAGATCGTGGTGGTTGATATGGAATCGGATGATAAAACACGAGAAATAACTAAAAAGCTGGGAGCAAAAATTTTCAGTCACAAAAAAACCGGTTATGTTGAACCGGCCAGAAATTTTGCAATTTCCAAAGCAGGTAGTGATTGGGTGTTTATATTGGACGCCGACGAAGAAGTTCCCCCAACCCTTGCTACCGAAATAAAGCAAAGAATCAAATCTTCAAAAGCTGACTATTACAGAATTCCCAGGAAAAATATTATTTTTGGGCGTTTTATCAAACATTCGCGTTGGTGGCCTGATATGAATATTAGGCTTTTTAGAAAAGGTTTTGTTTCTTGGAATGAAATAATTCATGCGGTTCCTCTGACGCAAGGGGTAGGAGGAGATTTTCCCGAAAAAGGAGAGCTGGCAATAATTCATTACAATTACAACTCTGTTGAGGATTATTTGATGAGGATGAACCGCTATACAACTCACCACGCAAAAATAAAAGTTGACGAGGGATATAAATTTTCCTGGAAGGATATTGTTATCAAGCCCATGGGAGAGTTTTTAAGCAGATATTTTTACGGCCAGGGATATAAAGACGGTATTCACGGACTTGCGCTTTCCTTGCTTCAGGCTTTCTCCGAACTTTCGGTTTACTTAAAAGTTTGGCAACTTGAGAAGTTTAAAGAAGAGGATCTGAAACTAAATGAAGTAATTTCTCTTTTAAATGATCAGGAGAAAGATTTACATTATTGGGAATCAAATGTCACCGCGCCTGAAGGCGGAAATTTATTTAAAAAAATACGCGGGAAACTAAAGATCTAAAATGTCCAAACCCCCAAAAGTATCACTTATTATTTTGACAACCAATGCTCTTGAAATGACCAAGACGCAGCTTATCGATATTGCCGAACTTAAAACCGGTGGGGTAAATGCTGAATGTTTGGTTGTCGATAACGGAAGCCACGATGGAACGGAAGAAAATCTCAAAAACTACAAGCTTCCGAATATGGATTATAAATTTATTGAAACCGGAGCGAATTTAGGTTTTGCCGGCGGGAATAATGTCGGGATAAAAGATGCCCTAATGCGGGGCTTTGACTACATAATTTTACTTAATAACGACCTGATTCTTCCGAAAGATTTTATGGAGAAAATGGTAAATTTCATGGAAGAAAACAGGGATGTGGGAATTGCTTCTCCGAAAATGTATTTTGCCAAAGGGTATGAATTCCACAAAGACAGGTATCAGAAAAAAGATTTAGGGCGTGTTATCTGGTACGCGGGGGGCATTATTGATAAGAAAAATGCCTACTCTTCCCATTTGGGAGTTGATGAGGTAGATAAGGGGCAGTATGAAGAAGTGCAGGATACTGATTTTGCAAACGGGGCAGCCTTAATTATAAGGCGTGCGGTTTTTGAAAAAGTGGGGCTTATGAACTCCCCATACTTTCTTTATTGGGAAGATGCAGATTTTTGCCAAACGGCAAATAAAGCGGGGTTCAGGGTGGTGTACTTTCCGGGAACACATCTTTGGCACAAAGTCTCCTCTTCAACGGGAGGATCGGGGAGTCCGACCAATGACTATTTTTTGACAAGAAACAGACTCTATTTTGCAAAGCGCCACCTTCCTTTGCGGACAAAATTTGCAGTCTTTAGGGACACTGTCAGACTTGCTTTTACCGGACGTTCATGGCAGAAAAAAGGAGCAATCGATGCTCTTTTGGGAATAAAAGGAATGGGAGCTTGGGCGCATCGAAATGATGAATTATGAATAAAGAACTAAAAAGAAACACCATTTCCGCAATAGTTTTGGTAGGCGGGAGTTACGATAAAGATTTACTTAAAAAATGTTTGGACTCGGTTACGTGGTGCGACGAGGTGGTAAAAGTGGAGACGGAGGGTGTCAAAGGCAGTTTTTCCGAGTGGAGAAACGAGGGCGCTAAAATGGCCAAAAGCGATTGGATCCTTTATGTGGATAGCGATGAGGCAGTTACAATAGAGCTGAGACGCGAAATAGAGAAAGAGGTGGATAGTAAAAATTTTGCGGCCTATGCAATCCCCCGTAGGAATAAACTTTTAGGTCATGTGATGAATTGGGGAGGATGGTATCCGGATTATGTTTTAAGACTTATTAAAAAAGATAAATTAAAAGGCTGGTTCGGAGAATTGCACGAACAGCCTCTGATAGACGGGGATGTCGGAGAACTTACCAATCCGCTAATTCACGACAGCCACAGGAATATTCATGACATGGTTGAAAAAACGAACACATGGTCCGAGATCGAAGCAAAACTTTTATACGAATCAGGACATCCTAAAATGAATTTTTTAAGATTTTGTTCCGCAGCCCTCCGGGAATTTTGGAAAAGAGGAATATTGAAATTGGGATTTTTGGATGGAATGGTCGGAATAGTTGAAATAATTTACCAGATGTATAGCAGGTTAATAACTTATTCAAAACTTTGGGAAATGCAACTGCGAAATTCCAAATCACAAGAACCAAATTACAAACAATGAGAAAAAAAACTCAAGCACTAATTTCAAAACTGCAACTTACATATTGTAATTTGTGTATTGTTTGGAAATTGTGATTTGTAATTTATCTATGAAAGCAGCAATTTATAATCCCTATCTTGATACATTAGGCGGAGGTGAACGTTATTCGTTAGCCTTTGCTAAAGTGCTTGCAGATTCAGGCTATCTGGTAGATCTTGAGTGGAGCGACGAATCTATAAAATTAAGTCTGGAAAAGAGATTCGGGATTGATTTAAAAAATATTAATGTCACACCGGATATCAAAAAGGGAGAGGGTTATGATGTTTGCTTTTGGGTTTCCGATGGAAGCATTCCTCTGATGCATGCGAGAAACAACATTCTTCATTTCCAGGTTCCCTTTCATAAAGTAAACGGAAAAAGCTTGTTTAATAAAATGAAATTTTTCAGGATTAATAAAGTCGTCTGCAATTCCCAATTTACCAAGTCGGTTATCGACAAAGAATTCGGAATTGAAAGCATTGTTTTATATCCGCCGGTTGATACAAAAAACATTAAACCCAAAAGAAAAGAAAATATCATTCTTTATGTCGGACGCTTCTCCAAAATTCTCCAGGGAAAGGGTCAGGAATTTTTATTAACCGCTTTTAAAAAAATGTATGACAATGGTCTGAAAGATTGGAAATTGGTTTTGGCCGGCGGGACGGAAATCGGCGCTGATATATTTTTGCAAGAACTTGAAGAAAATTCTAAAAACTATCCCGTTGAAATTATTAAAAGCCCCGATTTTAAGATGCTCAAAGATTTATACGGAAAATCAAAGATATTTTGGAGTGCATCGGGATTCGGACACAATGAGAATGAAAATCCTGAAAAAATGGAACATTTTGGAATTACCGTTGTTGAGGCGATGTCAGCGGGTGCTGTCCCGATAGTTTTTAATGGCGGCGGCCATAAAGAAATTATAGACGACTGTGTAAATGGGTATTTGTGGAATAATCCGGAAGATTTAATAGAGAAAACCTTGCAGCTTATAGCGAATAATAAAACCTACCGATTGCTGGAGTCGGAAGCCAAGAAAAAAGCGGACACATATTCAATACTCCGCTTTGAAAAAGAATTGCTTTCGACTATACTTCAAAAATAAGGCATGATAAAAAACGCGGTTTCTGTAGTGATACCCAATTTCAACGGAGAGGAAATTTTGGAGAAAAATTTACCCTTACTTATTCAAGCAAGAGAAAACCCCGCAAACAACATTGTTGAAATAATAGTTGTCGATGACGGGTCGAAAGACGGCAGCGTCAAATTTTTAAATAAGAATTTTCCTGAGATAAAAGTTATCAAACACAAGATAAACAGAGGATTTTCGGCGGCGGTAAATACCGGGGTCAGAATGTCCAAAGGAAACTTGGTGGTTTTGATGAATACGGACGTGATACCATCCGCCGATTTTTTGAAACCGGTGTTCAAGCATTTCGAAAATCAAAAAGTTTTTGCAGTTTCATTGCATGAGGAAGGATTCGGCTGGGCTAACGCAAAATTCTCCGGAGGTTTTATCGAACTTGGAATGGGAGCTGAATCGAAAGAGTCTCATATAAGTTTTTATGTCAGCGGCGGCAGCGGAGTATTCAGAAGAGACTACTTTATGAAACTTAATGGAATGGATGAGAAACTGTTCTCTCCGTTTTATTGGGAAGATATAGACTTGTGTTACAGGGCAGAAAAACGGGGCTTTGTAAATATCTGGGAACCGGAAGGAAAAGTAGTACACAAACACGAGTCTACAATCAGCAAGTTTCCTAAATCGTATGTTGGCAGGATAAGGGAAAGAAATCAGCTTCTTTTAATTTGGAAAAATATTCACAGCCCGAAGCTTATTAGAAATCACATATCGGGAGTATTCCGTAGACTATTAAAACATCCGGGTTATGTCCGGGTAATCCTTATGGCTCTATCAAGATTGGGAACAGTGTTAAAAGAACGCAAAAAAGAGATAAGATTGAGTAAGGTATCAGATGAAGCTGTATTCATGAATTTCAGATGACAAACAAGCTTGAGCTCTCAATTGTGGTCGTTAATTTAAATAATAAAGTTCTAACCCTTGATTGCCTCAGATCTATAGAAAAAGAAGCTAAGGATATCTCTTTTGAGGTTTTGGTGGTTGATAACGGAAGTAACGACGGTTCGGTGGAATTATTGAACAGTGTTCGGCAGGAAAAATATTGGAAAAACAGGCTTAGGCTTATCTTGAATGACAATAATACGGGTTATGCCAGAGCCAATAATCAAGGAATCAAAAAGTCGGTCGGGGAGTATTTACTTCTTTTAAATAATGACACCCTGGTTCATAAAGATACATTGCAAAACCTGCTTGAATTTGCAAAAAATACCCCGGATGCGGGGGTGGTGGGGGCGAGGCTTTTAAATATTGACGGGTCGCTGCAAAAATCCTGCTACCATTTTCCGACAATCAAAAATGCGATTAAAGAATATTGGTTCGGACACAAAGGGTTATTTGAAAAATTTGCACCTATCGGTAATGAACCTGCCGCTGTCGATTCTGTAGTCGGGGCTGCGTTTTTAATCACTCCGGAGGCCAGAAAAAAAGTTGGGGTGCTTGACGAGCGCTATTTTGCTTATTTTGAGGATATCGATTATTGCCGTCAAACCTGGAGACGAGGTCTTAAGGTTTATTATTTGCCGGATGCCATAATTACACATTATCACGGCGCCACTTTCAAGAAATTGGCAAATGAAGGCGATCAGTGGAAAAAGTTAATTCCCGGAAGCATTATTTACCACGGGGTAATTAAACATTATATACTTAGTTTGATCCTTTGGACGGGACAGAAATTTCAGAAAAAGTGAAAAAATTTCTTAAAAATAATTGGTTATATTTGATAGCTGCATTTTTTATTTTACTTTTATTCTCAATAAGATTTATAAATGTAAACCTACTTCCGGTTTTTGCAGACGAGGCAATATACGTTCGCTGGTCGCAGGTGATGAGAGCTGAAGAGACCTTAAGATTTTTGCCGTTATCCGATGGTAAACAGCCACTCTTTATGTGGATAACCATTCTCTTTTTCAAACTTTTTGAAGATCCGCTGTTAGCAGGCAGATTTGTCTCTATATTCGCCGGCTTGGGAACACTTTTGGGAGTAGCGACCGCTTCCTATATTTTATTTAAAAACAAAATTGTAACTTTGGTAGCATCTTTGTTTTATGCTCTTTCACCATTTACTTTTTTCTTCGACAGAATGGCACTGGCAGACTCTCTTCTTTCCATGTTTGGTATTTGGACATTTATTTTCGGGTACCTCTCCATAAAAAAGTCCCGTCTTGATTTGGCAATGATTGCTGGGTTCACTCTTGGAGGAGCGTGGCTTACCAAATCTCCAGCACTTTTCTTTGCATTAATGCTTCCGTTTTTCTGGCTTTTTGCGCCCTGGAAAAAAGGTTTAAAGAAAAATCTGCGGGTTTTTCTTAAGTCTTTGTCGCTGTCTTTGATCTCAATCGCAATCGGCTTCGGTTTTTACAACATCCTGAGACTCGGACCCAATTTCCATATGATTGCCATAAGAAACATGGATTACGTTTATCCTCTCGGCCATCTTTTTGAAAGACCTTTTGATCCTCTGAAAGTGTTTATGGTCGCCAGTTTCAAATGGATTTGGGTGATGGGGCCGCTTTCACTTTTAGTTCTTTCCCTGATTTCCTATTTTGCCAATATTAAAAATTACGGGAAACAAATATTGGTGTTAACTATTTGGTTTTTAGGCCCGATTATCGTGCAGTCCGAGTTCGCAAAGACACTAACCGCCAGATACTTTCTTTTTACAATTCCTTATTTGATATTATTAGCGGCTTCGGTTTTTACAACCAAAAATAAATTGGTTCGAAACATTTCAACCGCGTTTGTGGCACTTTTTATAATCCAGTCATCTATTTTCAATTACCATCTTATTTCCAATCCTGAAAAAGCCCCACTTCCCAGAGTTGAAAGATCGGGCTACCTTGAAGAGTGGACGGCAGGACACGGAATAAAAGAAACTGCAGATTATTTGATTCGTGAACAAGAAGCAAATCCGCAGGAAAAAATTGTGATTGGGACTGAAGGCTACTTCGGAACACTTCCTGACGGTTTACAAATGTATCTAAATGATTACCCCCAAATTACGGCAATCGGTGTCGGCCTGACTTTTGACGAACTTCCCACACCTCTTTATGAATCTAAAAAGTTCGGTAACAAAACATACCTTTTGGTTAATGATTCCAGATACTATTACGATCCTGAAAAGAAAGGCCTGAAACTTGTCAAAGAATTTCCGAAAGCTGAAAAGCCGACCGGAGTTCGTGACTCACTTCTTTTGCTTGAAGTAACTGATGAAGCAGTTTTTCAAAAAGACATTTCCGGCAAAAATTAAAAGGGAACCATCGGCTGGGGTTTGCCTTTCGGTATTTTTGGGAGTTTCGTTTATTATCGGCGTATATTCACCATTATTGCTCCGCCCGGACATCTAAATAGACAATTAGTAGCCTTAAGTTGGCGGAACTGGTAGAATTTAATCTGTGAAGGAAGAAGACCTTGGTTTACACACTGATCCCACGGCCGAAATCAATTTAGATACCGTTAAAAGAAGATCGGTAAAGGGCGTAGTTGTCTTAACCGGGCGGTATTTTTTTCTTTATGCCATTACACTCGTTGCCCAAGGACTTCTGGGTGCATTTTTAACAACCTCTCAATTTGGAATTTTTGGAGTAGTATCTGCAGTTATTAATTTTTTAGTTTACTTTTCAGATGTCGGACTTGCGGCAGCCTTGATTCAAAAGAAAGAAAAAGTGGACGAGGACGATCTGAAAACAACATTTACCGTCCAGCAAATTTTGGTTATAACGCTTCTGACACTAGTCTTTGTTTTCTCCTCGGAAATAAAAAGTTTTTACGGACTTGACCAGTCAGCTATATACTTACTTTACGCATTAGGAATTTCTTTCTTAATGTCGTCGCTAAAAACAATTCCATCCGTTCTTTTAGAAAGAGGTCTTCGTTTTGAAAAAATCGCCGTTTCAAATGTTCTTGAAAACCTGGCCTACAATCTTACTTTGGTTATCCTGGCATGGAAAGGTTTTGGAATCACAAGCTTTACAATCGCTGTCTTGGTGCGCGGGGTGGTTGGACTTACCTCCCTTTATATTTTCCAACCGTGGATTCCGTCTTTTGCAATTTCACGCAAATCCCTTTCCAAACTTTTAAAATTCGGTATTCCCTATCAGATAAATACTTTCATAGCTGTCTTGAAAGATGATGGGTTAACTCTGGTTTTGGGTAAGATAATGGGAGTCTCTTCGTTGGGGATTTTGGTATGGGCGCAAAAATGGATTCAAGTTCCTTTAAGAGTGGTTTTGGACAACGTCACAAAGGTGACATTTCCTGCCTTTTCAAGAATGCAGGACGACAAGGCGAATTTAGAAAAAAGCGTCACCAAATCAATTTTCTTTACAACGTTTTTAGTTTTCCCTGCAACAATCGCCATTGTGATTATGTTTCCTATGATCACAAATATAATTCCCAAATATAATCAGTGGCTTCCTGCAATACTACCTATGACGCTTTTGGCAATCAATGTATTGTTTGCATCTGTAACAACACAATTAACAAATGTTCTAAATGCGATCGGTAAAATCAAAATTACATCAATACTTATGGTTATGTGGACAATTCTGACTTGGGTGTTTGTTCCGTATTTGGCTAAAAGATTTGGTGTAAACGGGGCTGCTGCCGGTTATGCCTTGGTCGGCACCTCTTCTATCATAGCAATATTTGTTACCAAGAAATATGTTAACTTTTCCTTGACGGAGGCGGCTTTAAAACCATTTCTCGCATCTGCCGTAATGGGCGCGACCTTATTAGTGATGAGATCCATGCTTCCTACCACTTTTGCCACCCTGGGGGTAATGATTGTAACCGGGGCTGTGATTTATACACTTTCTATCCTCGCCCTTGTGGGGGCGTCTTTAGTTGACGATGCTAAAAAAACTTTATCGGTTCTTCTCAAAAAATAATTTCAGTAAATATTTTTTGATATTACTCGGATCAATTTCTTGGTCCCTGGTAATGGTCAAAAGCGGACTTTGCTGGAATAAAGGGTGTGAGGGCGGATTAGGTTTTTGGGGGGCTAACGGACACGACGGTATATGGCATATTGCTCTAACTGAAAGTTTATCAAAAGGAGATTTTAGCATGCCGGTTTTTGCCGGTTATGCCATTCAAAATTATCACATTGGTTTTGATTTGATTTTGGCAGGACTTCACAAACTCACTTCAATTCCGATTGTAAATTTGTATTTTCAAATCCTGCCTGTGGTGTTATCGATTTCTGTGGGTTTTCTGGTTTATAAATTAGTTGAAACGTGGCAAAAATCAAAAAATGCTGCCCTTTGGGCAACGTTTTTTGTTTATTTCGGCGGAAGCTGGGGGTTTTTGGTTTCACTTCTCAGGGGCAACGGTTGGGGAGGGGAAAGTATGTTTTGGTCGCAGCAGTCAATTTCAACTCTGATCAACCCTCCCTTTGCACTATCACTTGTAATTATTCTTTTAGGACTC
>CAZSGY010000012.1:0-11172 GCA_964606975.1 uncultured Gammaproteobacteria bacterium
GGTCTTTCTGCCATTTGTCTGATTATAGCAAACCCTGCAACAGGCACTTTTATTTATATATTTTTTCTGTTACAATTTACGCCTAGCACATAGATGAAATCAGTTGTTACTTTCTTTTCAGAAGTAAAAAGTGAACTTTCCAAGGTTACCTGGCCCAAGAAGAACGAGGTTGTAAAGCTCACAAGCATAGTTTTTTCGGTTTCGATAATCGTAGGGCTTTACGTCGGAGGGCTCGATTACCTTTTTACAACTGTTTTGACCAAACTTATAGCTAAATAAAAATGAACGAAGACACAAAACAACCAGAAAATGCGATAGGAGTGGCTGAGCGTGGTATCGGCGGCAAAAAAATTCAGGGCCACGTTGTCATCTCAGAAACCACAGATCCTAAAGCCAAATGGTATGTGGTTCACACTTCCTCAGGACATGAGGTCCGCGTTATGGATACTCTCCGCCAAAGAGTTGAGACCATGAATTTGGGCGGACGCGTCTTCGAGATGTTAGTTCCTACACAGGACAGAGTTATCATCAGAAACGGAAAGAAAGCTACAATTAAAGAGAAGATTTTCCCCGGCTATCTACTTGTTAAAATGATTTTGGATGATCCGACATGGCTGGCGGTCAGAACAACGGCCGGAATTACAGGGTTTGTGGGCGCGGGCAATAACCCGACTCCTCTTTCCGAAGCTGAAGTCGCTAATATTCAAAAATTCATAAGTTCCCCCGCCCCCAGGTTTAAAACCAAGTTTAGTGTCGGAGAGGCTGTTAAAATTGTCGATGGTCCTTTCTCCGATTTCTTGGGAACTATTCATGAGATGGACGAGGAAAAGGGCAAAGTTAAAGTCTTGGTTTCCATCTTCGGCCGAGAAACTCCGGTTGAGCTGGACTTCTTACAAATACAAAAGGTCTAAGAACCTTTTGACGCTTACGTGCGAAAGAAGGTTTAATCTTTTCTAAAAAGACAAGGTGGAAAAATGAATTGGTTACTGTAACTGAAGAAAAGAACCAGGTAGGAAAGAAGGAAATGAAAGCACGAATGCTCATCAAATCCACAAACCGTGGCCTTTTCTTTGTTTAAAATCACCTCTTTACAAATTGATCAGGAAAACCCCAACCAATGCATGTTCGTTCAAGAGATGATACCTGCACCACCGACTGCTTGGGTTGAGATCCTCCCACGCTTATAGATGAGAAAGCTAATACTTTAACGCTTTCCCCGCTTTTTAGTGTGCAATTACTGGGCTTATAAACGCTCATAGCGTTCCAGTCCGAAACAAGTCTTGTCTCTTTTTTGGATACAAGGACTTGTCCTTCCGAATAAACACGGACGTCCTGGAATATCAACATTAAGACAAATACAACAAAGAGAACTGCCACAATCTTTTTTAACATTTCCCCTCCTTGGGAAAAAATGCTTCCTACCTGGTTTTAAAGAGCCTAAAAAGACAAAAAGTACCGCAATTGGTACTGTGTGTATTATAGGACAAAATAGACCATTTGTCAAGCTATGGGGTATAAATCAAGGCTTTTTCTTAGGCACAACCACATACCTTTCCGGAGTAAGGGTGTTCTTGTCGCCATCGTAGACAAAATCAATTCCTGTTTCCTTGGATATTCTTATTACCTCATCCGGGGGTATTCTATCCGCGGGAAACGGATTCCCTTTTTTTGTGTATAGTCCGGGCTTTAATTCAGGTTCCCCGCTTTCCGGTTCTGCCATTTGATAAAATTATACCCCACTGTTATAATACTTTCACCTCGATTAAATTTGAGGAAGACAGCCGATGTCGAACACTTCGCAAGTACTTGCTTGTATTCGCCACGGAACTTACAATTTTCGATTTTCAAAATGGCAAAAAAGATCAAAACAATAGTTAAAATTAATCTTAAGGCAGCCGAGGCTACCCCTGCTCCGCCCGTCGGAACGGCATTGGGACAACACGGAATATCCCTGATGGACTTCGTGAAGGCTTACAACGATAGAACCAAGGACATGAAGGGGCAAGTCGTTCCGGCCGTGATCACTATTTACGAAGACAGGTCTTTTGATTTTGAAATCAAAAAAGCCCCCGTTTCCGACATGATTAAAAAAGCTTTGGGGATAGAAAAAGGCAGCGGAAAGACCCCTAGAGAAATTGCAGGAACTCTGTCTAAGGATCAGGTAAGAAAAATCGCTGAGGACAAACTTATCGATCTTAATACCAAAGATGTAGAGGCGGCCATGAAAATTGTCGAGGGCACAGCCAGAAGTATGGGAGTAAAAATACAGGAATAAAATAATACAAAACTTATGGGAAAAATGAAAACCAAATTCGTCGGTGAAGACGAAACAAAAAATAAAAAGAAACAAGAAAAGGTGCACATATCCGGTCTTAAGGGTGGCGAAAGAGTCAAGGTTGTTGAGGCGTCACCGACGGAAGAGTCCCCGATTTTTGAAGAAGGAAAAGAGGGCACCGAAAGCGTTAAAAGATCTGAACGCGTAAAACAGGTAGAAAAAGTACGTGGTAAAAAATACATTGAAGCTAAAGCTAAATTTGATCACGAAAAGCTCTACAAAAACTCTGAGGCAATTAAATTTGCCAAGGAATCATCTTATTCGAAATTTCCAGGAACACTTGAGCTTCATTTGATCACCAAGAAAGTCGGAACTTCTGTCTCTGTTACTCTTCCCCACCAGGCAGGAAAGCAAAAGAAAGTTGAAATTGCCAATGATGAAACAATTGCCAAATTAAAAGAAGGCAAAATTGATTTTGACGTCTTGGTGGCCACGCCGGATATTATGCCAAAACTTGTTCCTTTTGCCAGACTTTTGGGACCTAAGGGCCTAATGCCAAACCCCAAAAACGGAACATTAATTAACGACCCCAAGAAAGTTAAATCTTTTTCGACAGCCATCGTAACCCTAAAGACAGAAAGAGAGGCACCATTAGTTCACACCGTAATCGGCAAAACCACACAAGCGGACAACGAACTTACAGAAAATCTTGAGGCAATATTAAAAGCTTTCGGCGGAGCCAAACAAATTGAAAAGGCTTTCATAAAAGCTACCATGGGCCCGTCAGTAAAGATTAAGCTCTAAAATTGGTATTTGACTAAAAACACCTCTTTGGCTAAACTAGCTCCAAATGTCAGAATCATCAGAAGGCGTCACTCCTCCTTACCAAACTTCGGCCAAGGCCGATAAAAAACAAGAAACAAATTCTGAACCGTGCATTTTGGTGGGAATGCCGAAAATAGTAGAAACCCCACAAAGCGTTCAGGCAGAAATTGACAAGGCTAAGTTCACACAAGAAAAACTATCAAGGATAGTAGAAGCCAAAAGGAGAATAAAAACGCTGAAACGCGGCCAGCTTGAGAACTCCGGTTGACTTTAGGCTTTAAAAATCAGATAATACCCTTGTCCTAAGAAAGCGTGCGAGTGGCAGGTGAAGCTAAATCCACAATAAGTCGCGCCGGAGGAATGATTGAACCGCACATCTGTGCCTCGTCCGTTCTCCACCCTAGGATAAATAATATGAAAAAAGCAGAAAAAGTATTTTTCGTAGACAATCTAAAAGCAGAGCTTAAAGACGCTAAAAGTGCCGTTTTGGTTAATTATGCAGGGCTTTCCGTTAAAGCTCAGCAGGAGCTAAAGTTGCGCCTTTCCGAAGTGGGAGGAAAAATGATTGTTGTTAAAAACACTCTACTTTCCCGCGCTGCAGAGTCCGCCGGATTTAAAAGCAAAGACCTAGAAGGTGTTTTGGTTGGACAAACCGCATTAATCATCGCCACAGACGACGCAGTAGCACCAATTCAAGTACTTGGTAAATTTGCAAAAGAATTTGAGATTCCAAAATTTAAAGTCGGCATGGTTGATGGTTCCTTTCAAGATTCCCAATCATTGTCGCAAATTTCAAATTTACCCGGCCGCGACGCCCTTTTGGGCCAGGTGCTTGGTACCCTCATGGGTCTAAATTACGGACTTGTGGGTACTTTAAATGGAAATTTACAGAAATTAGTTTATGTCTTGGATCAAGCATCCAAGAAAAATTAATAATTAAGAACGGAG
This sequence comes from uncultured Gammaproteobacteria bacterium, assembly GCA_964606975.1. Lineage (GTDB taxonomy): Bacteria > Patescibacteriota > Microgenomatia > UBA8517 > UBA8517 > UBA8517. Next base: position 4,049 of record CAZSGY010000012.1, read on the forward strand.
GTGAATTATTAAATGGCAGAAGAGACAAAAAAATTATCAGAAAAAGTAGAAAAAATTGTAGAGGAAGTTTCCAAACTTACAGTATTGGAACTTTCTGAGTTGGTTAGCGCTTTGCAGGACAAACTCGGTGTTTCAGCCGCTATGCCCGTTGCAGCCGCTCCCGCTGGAGCTCCCGCAGGTGGAGACGCGCCTGCAGCTGATGCAGCCAGTGCCAACCAAACAGTAGTCATTACAGATGCAGGAGCAAATAAAATTGCTGTCATTAAGGCATTGAGAGAAATAAATCCCAACCTGACCTTGATGGATGCAAAAGGAATGACTGAAAGTGTACCCGCTGAAGTATTGAAAGATGCAAAAGCAGAAGATGCAAAAGCAGCTTCCGATAAACTGACTGCAGCAGGTGCTAAAGTGGAACTTAAATAATTTTAAGTTCCTACAACAAAAAGTCCCGCAATAAAAGGCGGGATTTTTTGTGGAATGACATACGCACGTTCGCATTTAATACGGTCGCATAGATCGTTTATATTTTGACGGTTTCTAGAACAAATTAGTTATCCAAAAAAGGCATAAAAAACCAAAATACTGACCTTTCAGTCTACAACAACAAAAGGTTGATGCTTAAAATTTTTGCCATTATTTAATATTGCTACTGTTCAAATTTTAGTCTCAGTTGCAATTGAATTTTCTAATGAATTTTACTATTGAAGCTGGTTTTCTATGTTTTGAATAATTTCCCGCAAAAAAACGTCACGGTTTTTCATCCCCCATTTAGGAAAACCCATTTGGTCGTTTACTTCAAAAACATAAGGCTTGCCGTTTTTGCCAATCCCAAAATCCAAGCTATAAACAGGGTTGTTATATTTTTTGAAAAAAATATCCGATATTGTCCTTACTGTTTTTTTAATCTCATCCGGTACGCTTTGGTAGTCTACTTCGGTAAGATTTCCACCCTGCGCCGCATTTGCCAAAAAACTTCCCTTGGCAGGTACTCTGACATGGCACCACACGGGCGTTTGGTTCACTATAACAACTCTTAAATCGTGCATGCCATCGGTCACGTCAGCTACACCGCCATCGGTATCCACAAATTCCTGAGCAATATATTGAGGGTATTTTTTACTAAATTCAAACTTCATAGCCCCTTCTTTCGGACCTATATATATACCAATTCCTTTTAGGCCATTAACAGGTTTTAAGACTACCATCTCACTTTTTATTTCCGATAAGACTTTAGATAAATCTTTTTTCTCTTTTACTAACAGAGTCTGCGGCATATACTTTCCGATTACCTTAAAAGTTGCCCATTTATCCCACGCCAGAACTTTGAAAATCCGTTGATTAATTACCTTAAGAGAGTCGCCGGGTAGTGGAAAGTCAACGCCGCCCGTCCTATCATAAACAACATCCATTTTAAGTTTGTCTTTAACTAAGGTAAAAGCGCCATTGTTAAAACGCCAGCCGCCTTCAAAAACGCCGTCTCCAAGGTAGGTTCTACGCGTCAGAACGTAAACTTCCCAACCTTTAGCTTCCATCAATTCTAATAATCTTATGTAAACGTCAAGTTTTTCAACAATGTGAGAAAGCGGTGTCTCTCCCTGAAGTTCTTTTGAGAAACAAATTCCTACTTTTTTTCTCATTTATTTTTTGCCAGCTCGCGTACGAAAAAGTCCGCAACACTGGCCACCTCGCAGGATTTGGCTGATTTGTAAGTAAAACCGGGGCCCCTATTTACTTCCAAAAGCCATACCTTACCGCTAACGTCGATGGCTGCATCGACCCCCGCAATTTCAATTTTAAGTATCTGAGAAGACTTTATTGAAACGTCTTTAACTTCTTCAGAAATCTCACAAATGTCCATAAAATCCTCCCTTGCACCCAAAGAGACATTGTTTCTGAATTCATTCGGATCCATAGACGTTTTCCTTTCATAAGAACCTACACGGTCCCCCACAACAAGTACCCTGAATTCTTCTTTCTTTTCTATAAACTTCTGAAACAAAAATTTGTCATTAGGAAATTTAGTAATCAAATCATTAAAATCTTTAATCGTTCTTACTAAATGTACCCCAATCCCCCTTTGTGAATAAAGATCTTTGGCGACAAGAGGCAAGCCAAACTTTTCTGTTATTTTGGCTGCACTTTTCAAGATATTTCCCTTATAGCAAAAGAAAGTGGGGATTACCGGGACTCCGCCCAATGCCAATTTTAGAAGTGACGTTAACTTTGTCCCCTGAGGTCCGATTTCCTTATACGTTGAATCAAAATATTTCCTGCCGTGGAATTCCAAAAAAATTGCTATTGTTGCGGCCAACCACAAAAATTCACGCCCGGCTCTTCTAAAGTAGACCAAATCATAATCCAATATTGGTTTGTCATCGATAAATATTGATGTGTTTTTGCCATCAATATCTATTGTTATATCCTCAAAATGGGCAATATCAACTAAAGCCTCCGGGGGTAATAAGCTTTTTAATCCACTATAAAAACTGTTTTTGTTCGAATAAGTCCTATTAACTAAAATCAATATTTTTTTCATTTATGATATATCGGCGTTCAATTCATCCGTGGGCATAGCCCCGATCCTTGAATGCTCTTATAAAGCCGTATCCTCCACCTTTACTAAAAATCCCTGAAGATCACGTCTGCCTATTATACACACCCGCTTGAGTCCTTTCCTGTTTGCAACCGAAGCTATGGTGTCGATTCTCCTTCCGGCCAGGTAAAAACTCAGATTAATCACGGATCTTTCTTCGGATCCCAGAGAACTTTTAAAGACTTTTGTCCAAAGAATATTGTTGCCTTGCAAGAGACCATTTTTCTCGGCAAAAGTTTTATCGATTGAACTTCTCCACGCTCCCGTATCTATTTTTGCAACAACCTCAACTTTTTTCCTGTTGGGAAGTATTATTTTAATAGTCTCATCATTTTTAATTGTTTTAATGCCATCTTCCAATGCTTTTCTGTTCTCAAACCTGCCTGCAAATAGAGCCCTGGCAATCATAACTCCATGATCCTTATCAACAACCGCCAAATCATCCACCCTTTCAAGACGCCTTTTAAGACCTTCTCCATTCGCCAATTGAATTTGAAGTCCGGGCTGAGCATTTAATTCCAGAACCATTGGCCCTTTTTCCGGATGAATAACAATATCCACCCCTGCATACCCCAATCCCGAAGCGTCTTGAGCATCCACGGCCGTCTCAAGAATGGAATTCCAACCGGGTATTTTAATTCCTCGAAGCTTACGTTCTGTTCCGGGTTTGAATACAATTTCTTCCCCATGCCAAATAGCTTTTGTGGTAATTCCTGTTGCGATATCTACTCCCACTCCAAGTGCCCCCTGATGCAAGTTCGCCCTGCCTCCGGACTCTTTAGTGGGAAGTCTCAACATGGCCATAATGGGAATTTTATTAAAAACAATTATGCGGATGTCGGGAGTGCCGCGGTATGCCCATCTCCTGAAAACTTTTGCCCTTCCTACATATTCCTGGATAAAGCCAACATCGGGAACATTACCCATTGAATACGCTCCCTCCAAAATATCCAAGGTGTGAAGCTTTAAATCGTCAATTGTAAGTCTTTCTTTTCGGGTACTTAACCATCTGCCGTCTTTTAGCCGTCTTTTAACAACAATTATTCCCTCTCCGCCCATTCCCCGACTGGGTTTTAGAGCAAACTTAGGCGGCAGTGCATCCCAATTGAATGCCAACACATCTCTGGGGTCAGTAAATTTTTTGTAAATTTTCGGATGCGGCACACCTGCTTTTTTAAGCGCTCTGGCGGTTTGGATTTTACTATCAGCAATATTTTTACCACGTTTTGTGTTGTATCTATAAGCAAATAGTTGAGTGCGGGCATTTAAGCCAAGAATGGATGAAACTTTCATAAGTAAAATGGGATTTGTTAGCTTCTAATGAGTTTTCTAAAACGGTAAAACTCCATTACCCTAAGACCGGTATATTTTCCGAGCAGAAGGTCGGCTATGGCGACTGTAATTAATGATATCTCCGGATGAAGAAGAACGAATCCTCTTAGGGGCTCAAGTGTCAGGAAGAAGTAGGAAATAAATGACAGAATCAATGTCTCAAAAGTCAGGTTGACAGCAGTTTTAGCACTTTTTCCAAGTTGTACACGATTGAACTCTTCTGCCAAAAGGATTAGCACCAAGACTGCAAAAATTGATACGTTGGCAAGTGCCGGAAAGTTTAGAACCGGCGCCAAGAACAACACCCCCAAGACAGCGAAAACTACTGCCCAAAGAATAAACGACATTCTGGGTAAATACTGGAGTTTTACTTTTAATTTACGCAATATCAAACGCACAAATGTGGAAACGGCAACAATCACCAAGAAAAGCCCGATTCCCACGACCGGACCGGTGGCCACAAAAACTACCGATAGAGCTGCCGGCAGAAAAATACCAAATCCCCTAATACCCACAACATTGCGCGAAAAAGCTATTATAAATGTAACAAACGGCAAAAGGAGCAAAAGAACTAATGTATTGGCCGGGACTCCGGCGTCGACTGCTCCACGAATTGCATATTTAATCGGATTCAAAGGCCAAATCGGACCGAGAGTTTGTTCTTCTAATAATTTCTCCAAAGGACCTAAAGACTCGGTGCTTTTTTGGGTAATGTCAACCGGAGGCGCAACCGGGGTCGGAGACAGAGTCGCTTCGGGTGTTGCACTCGGTGAAGGAACTGGTGTAAGCGCAAGCACAAGAGAAGGCTGAATTAAGGCCAGCCCGACAACCATTACAAACAATAAATAAAATATTTTGCGCATGGGTAAAGTTCCTTGGAAAGTGAATATATTTTACCATAAGAAAAGCAAAATTCCGAGTAACAAGATTCTTTCTATATTTTTTGTAAAAAATCGCCTATAATCAAGTTTCCGCCGTACCACGCTCCCCGCAAGGGGGATTTTTGGCGTTGAAAAATATGATTAAAACATTTAGTACATTTTTTAGATTCACTGCACAAAGATGGCCGGTTTATGCCCTTTTTGTTCTTGCCGTCGTGGCTACAGCAGCCTTGCAAAGCGTCACCCCCTACTTTTTAAAGCAATTTGTCGATAAAATTCCTGCTCTTAACTATCAGGACCTAATAAATATTCTTTTTGTGTATATTGCAATCGTGATGGGTTCCCTTATTACAGATGTGGTAAGCGGATGGCTGGGAGATGTGATTCTTATAGATGCTGCAAGAGATGCGAGAATTTCAATATTTAAGCACGTACAGGATCTGGATTTTTCATTTCACTCCGGAAAGTCCACCGGAACCATGATTTCTGCTTTCAAACGTGGAGATGGTGCTTTTTTTGATCTGTTTCATACTATCCACTTCAATGTAATTAATGTGGTTGTCACCACTATTATTATGTTTAGCTTTTTCGGAAAGATTAACTATCTTTTGGTCATCTTTATGCTTATTGCTCTGATTTTGACTTTTGTGTCAACAAAACTGCTTATTGAAAATAACGTTGCTAAAAGGAATGAATTTAATGATGAAGAAGATAATGTCTCAGGCATTATTACTGACAACATGATCAACTATGAGACTGTTAAGCTTTTTGCTAAGGAAAGATGGGAAAGTCACAGACTTACTCAAGCTTTCAGGCCTTGGACCAATAAACTTTGGAGGTATGCAAACTCGTTCAGACTTATAGATATTGTGATCGGCGTTTTCATCAATTCGAGCATATTTGTAATCGTGTATTTTATGCTCAGATTTGCAGTTTTCGGTAATCTTAGCGTTGGAGATTTTGTTATGATAATCAGCTTTGTGGGAATGTTTTTTCCTAAAATTTGGAATTTGGTTTGGAGCACCAGAAATATAGCAAAAAATTATGCAGATCTGGAGAAATATTTCGGACTTTTAGATGAAACTGTCGAGGTTAAAGATCCTCAAAAGCCTATCAAGATCGACCATGTTTATGGTGAGATAGGTTTTAACAACATAAGTTTTTCCTACAAAAACAGGTTAAAAAACGCTATCGAAAATCTAAATCTTAAGATTGAACAGGGACAGTCTGTTGCCTTGGTAGGACGAAGCGGCTCAGGCAAAACCACTTTAGTTAAACTTCTGATGAGATTTTTTGATTTAAATGCCGGAAATATTACGATTGACGGGATTAATATTCAAGATTTTACAAAAAGTGATCTAAGAGGTTTTATCGGCATGGTTCCTCAAGAGCCAATACTATTTAATAACTCAATTGCATACAATATTGGTTACGGAAAGGATAAAGCTAAACTTACCGAAATTAAAGAGGCTGCAAAAATTGCAAATATTGATGATTTTATACAAAGTTTACCAAAAAAGTATAAAACAGAAGTCGGAGAACGTGGAGTAAAACTTTCCGGAGGCCAAAAACAACGTCTGGCGATAGCACGCATGATCCTTTCCGATCCAGACATTGTTGTATTTGACGAAGCCACCAGCCAACTTGATTCTGAATCCGAGAAACTTATCCAGGATGCCTTTTGGAAAGCAAGAGCCGGCAAAACCACAATAATCGTGGCTCACAGACTTTCAACAATTATGAGAGCAGATAAGATTATTGTCATGGAAAAAGGCAAAATCAAAGAAACCGGCAATCACGTAAGTTTACTTGCCAAAAAAGATTCTCTGTATTCACACTTCTGGAATTTACAGATAAAATTAGATTAACTAATTATATGCGCTCCTCCTTTCAGGAGTTTGCATTAAACTTGACTAAATTCTAAGCACCAATATCTAAATTGTAAATAATATACAATTTCCCATTTTCATAATGTTTAAAACATTGGGGTCAAAGATATTAAATCATTGTTTAGAAATTAGGAATTAGATATTATAAATTGAAGTATTTATTCTTCCTTTGATTGCATACCAAGAAGCCAGAGGACAGCCTCTTTTTTGTAACGCCTATCTCCCCTTGAGTTGATCCTGATGGCCGGAAGTTTTCCGCGTTTTCCCCATCTTTTAATGGTTAAAGGAGAAACTCTGAGCAGCTCACTTACTTCACGAACAGTTAGGAGGTCCGGGAGGTCTTCTAGCTTTATTTTTTTCTTCGTATCGTTCATTTTATTGCCTTAACTGAGTTACTGTTTTACTTTTTATATTATATTGATATAGTCT
>CAZSGY010000013.1:0-5747 GCA_964606975.1 uncultured Gammaproteobacteria bacterium
ATAATATTTAAGTGGCATTTCGAATGTCTTGTCACCGGTAATTACCATCGATACCCCCTGCCTTGGGTCAACCAGTATACGTTCGTGAGTAATCGAATCTAAAATTTCCAAGTTCCCCTTACCCTCTTTTAGCAAATTAAGATAGTTTTCGTATGTTATTTCCGGATGTCCCATAATGTCTTTATATCTTCCCCAAGCATAACGCAGGTAAACTTGCGCAACATCGTCGGCTCCTTGTTGTGTCATATGTATTTTTGAATAGGTAAAATCAACCCCTTCTCTGACGTTTGCTGAAAGCCCGACTGTTACAGGAATCTCGAAACCGTCGGATTCTCCGATTTTTGTTTCCCAATAGACTGCCGGATATTCTTCAGAGAAATCTCTTGATTCGGCCGGCTTCCAGGAGTCGTCTTCTTTTACCAAAATAATGCTATTGGTCTCATCAACCAGCCTTGTTCCAAACTCGTCTTCTATTAGGTACCCCTGATAACTATTTCCATCAACAGCGTCTAAGGTTTCGGGTCTGGATATATCAAAAGGTATCTCTATGATCTCTTGCGTTGGGGTCGGGACAAGCTCTTGGATTTTTACCCAGGTTCCCCCATTCGGCGCATCTGCGTTAAACCATGCTATCAAATTGTCTCCCTGGAAAGCCCCAACCACGCTCCACCCGCTTCTGTCCCAGATAATTTGCTGGCTTAACCCTGCCAGGTCCGGAGGATCGGAAAGATGTGATGTTTCAAAGGACGGCTGAGTGTCTAAATAATTTACCATTCCTATGGCACGGACAAGCTCGCCTTCTTCAGGGCCGCTAGTTAATGTGAATTTTATAAAGTCACCATTTCCGCTTTTGACCATCGCATTCCAAAAGAAGTTTCCGTTTTCTTCGTAAACTACCGGTACCAAAAAGTTACTGGAGCCCGCTTTCAAGACCCCCGATTTTTTGTACCAATCCTCTAGCGCCTTTAGGTCTTTTTCCGCACCATATTCAATAATTTTGTTTCTCGCTTCCGTACCGCTAATACTTGGTGATCCTATTAAATTATCGGCATTTTTGGGATATGAAGCACCTTCATTGACCGATAGAGTTTCAGTTGGTTTTGGCGACACTGTCAAAGTGGGGTTTATAGGAGTAGAAGGTTCAAATGGGGTCGGGCTAACTTCAACTATTGAGGGGACCGATGGGGTTTCGCCTACGGGCTTGGCTAAAACGTCTCCGCATCCCGTCGCTCCCATTACCATTCCGACGATAGTTGCGCCGGAGGCGACAGCCCGAACAACTTTGTTTTCTGCCTTAGTCCTCAAGGTGTCCAAAAAACCAATCGCGCCATGGATGTTTTCTTTATATCCGCTAAATACCTCTTTTTCTTTGGGTGTTAGTTTCAGTTCGTTTTCGGCAGTATTAAGTTTGGCGGCGCCTACAATTAATCCCTTCACAGGATCGTCAATGTCTGAAAGTGAGGATCCGTGCCAGTTAATAGCTTCTATGGCCTTTAGCGGGTCTTTTCTTAACTCGGAATCGTTTTTGTAGATTCTTTCTGAAGGCTCACAAAATTTTCTGGAAATAGCAAGGATTTCTTTTTCGGGGTTGAAAGACAATATTTCTGAGAGACGCTCCCTGTCCGGCAATATGTTGTCGAATTCATCAGACATATAATTAGGTGTTTCCGTACCCATTAATTCTATATCTATATGTCCTCATTATACAACCACCTGTAAGCGAAATAAACATCCCCAACTCCTCAAGGCGTTCCCTTGCAGGCATCACCTCAGCCGATAGAAACTTAATATGTTTTTGTAAGCGCCAGGGTGCTAAACCAAAGCCAAATCATTGCGGGAATACTATATGTCGTGTCGAAAAAGAAGTTAACAAAAATAGCCAAAAATACGGCTTTCGCAAGCATATTTCCTTCGTTTTTAATTAACGACCTAAATATTTTGTAGAGCCAGAATAAAAATATAAATGAAAACACTCCCAGGTCTGCGATCAATTCTAAAATCAGACTGTGAGCCATGGATGAGTATTTAGAAACATTCATGAAATTGCCAACCCCAATTCCTAACGGGGTTTTTATAAGCGAATTGAAAGCCTCGAATAAGTAAGGACGGGAAAACAAAGTGGTTTTAAAAGCGCCGAGGACAATAAACAAAACTACGGCTGCGACAAATATGATTGAAAATCTTTTCTTATATTCACCTTTTTTAGCAGAGGTTTGATAAATGAAAAGAATGCCGAATATCAAAGCGGCGATAGCCGAGCGGGAGAAAGATTGAGCAATTAATACCGTGGCCAAAAGAAACAATGGGATTTGCCAAACTTCAAATTTTTCGGACATTTTATATATTACGGCAACCAAAATAACAGCCCAAAGATCACCCAGATGGTTATGTAAAATGTTTTTGCCGACCGGTAAGAATAAATTATTTGCGGGTGTTACTGATATTCCGTTAAGCATTAGTATGTAAAATATTCCGGCAATGACCAAACCGATTACTATCAAAAAATAAAAGTAATATTTGGAAACAATCTTTCGTAGGTTAAATATTGACAACCAAACTAAACCACCGGATGCAAATAATAAAATGTAAGAAAGATTACCACTAAAAAAAAGAAAATGAATTCCGAGAATAGCCACAAACAGGAAGTAAAGGATGAAATTGTCAGGAATTTCTATTTTCTTCCCACGTATCAGCCAAAGGGAAATTAAAATTAAAGATAAGCCAATATTAATTGGTAGCGTCCAACTATCGTATTTTTGAGTTGCTGCGAAGATCATGAGTATTGGCAAGCATGTAACGTAAAGGTAATCGTAATACCCAAGAACCTGTTTAAGTTTGACCGGCATACTTAACAGTATAATATTATTACTACCGGCATAACATATCGATTATGTGGTTACACCCATTAAGTTTACAATTGCTATATTAGAAAAATGAAGCATAACCAAAACAAGCAGATTAAATTATTAATACTATTGAAAAGCATAGACGGTGGTACGGGTACATATCTCAAGGGTTTGTTGGGATTGAAAAAAAAATACAGTCCGGGAGATCTAAACATTGAGGTCTTAATTTTGGAAAAACCAAAATATAGAAAGACAAATAATCAAAAATATATTTATTTTCCGCGTAGTAACCCAATTACAATTAAATATAAACTCACACGTAGGACCCTCCACACCTTACTATCGGAAATCAAATGGTTTATAGATAACATTAAGACTTTTAAACCGGATATTGTTATCGCTTCCGATTCGCACTCAATCCTGATTGGTGAAATTGTGAGATTTATAAATAAATTCAAATATAGAACCGTGAATGTTATTCATAATAATTTAAGAGAAGTTGTGAAGTATAGGCTAAGATTGCCGCTGCGCCTTCCTTTTAAATGGTTGCTGGGTTTTTATTTAAGAAAATCTGACGTTGTCGTCACAGTTTCTGACAATTTATCAAAAGATGTCTATATAGATTACAAGTTAAAAGAAATGCCGAAAACCATTCCCCCACCTTTTTCAGATAAATTTTCAAATACAGCGTCGAGGAACAAAAGCAAGCGAAAAGAAAAAGTTATAATCTCCGTTGCCAGATTGGATAAGCAGAAAGATCATGAAACCTTACTTAAAGCATTTGCTGACGTTCGGCAAAAAAGTAAAAATCTGAGACTTTGGATAGTCGGCGATGGTCCGTTAAGAATGAAACTGCAACTATTATCAAAGAAAATGGGGATTGAACGCGATGTAAGATTTTTAGGCTGGAAGCAAAACTCCGGGGCTATTCTAAACCAGGCAGATGTATTTGTTCACTCCAGTAATTGGGAAGGATTTGGTTTAGGTATTTTAGAAGCAATGCAAAAAGGAATTCCTGTTATAGCATCCGACTGTGATTACGGACCGTCGGAAATTATCGGAAAAAATAAATACGGTATTTTAGTTCCTGTGGGTGATTATAAAAGTATGTCAAAAGCAATTTATGATATTTGCTTTGATGAGAAAAAGTTTAAGCATTTTTCGCAGATGGCCCAAAAAAGGTCTCAAGATTTCAAGTCTGACAAGATTCTTTCAAAATATAAAAACTTGATAGATAATTTAAGCTAACCCAATGAGCAAGTCAAAAATTATTCTAGGAGTACTAATTATTTTTTTTGTAGTTTTTATTTCTGAGGCTTTGTATGCATATAGAAACAATTGGGTACGTTATTCATACGCGCTGAGCGCTGCCAAGTTTTTTAACAACAATGTTAACTGTACAGGATGTTCCCTCTTTATTATTACTCAGGGTAAAATCAAATTTCCGGATGATAATAAATTTAAAGAGGACGTTCGTCAGAGATTTCTTTTACTTCCCCAAGAATACAATCTGCCTGCGGCTATTTATGAATTGGCACTTGTCGCTTACGAAAATGATTATAAAGACATTACCAAACAGCTTTTGGAACTCACGATTTCACTTGACCCTGATTTTAGTTTTTGGAGGGTGGAACTGGCGAATTTTTATTTAAAAGATGGAAACACCATTCTTGCCTCGGAAACTTTGAACGACTGTCTTTTGCTTGATGCACCGAGAGATCATTGTCGGGATTATATGGACAATATTTTGGCAAGCAACCGGCCTCAATCAGTCGGTTATTTGAATGAGACAATCCGGCAATTATATGTCGAAAAAGAAATAAGATAAGCAGGAATTCCCCTAATGTTTTCCTAATCTGATTTTATACCCATGATAAGTCCGGAATGCATACCCGGAAAGTGTGTCTTCAAATTTAAAATTTTTAATATAAGAATTTAGTATAATTTTTCTAAACTTAAGCAATTTAGGCAAATTGCTAAAGGTATCAATCCAGATTTTCAGATAGATAAAAGGCCCTTTTGTGATTGTTGAGTATAAAAACACCCAGAGTTGAACAAGAATAATGTTTGGCAAATTCTTAATAATATTACGTCCCGGCCAGTCAATAATAATTAACCATATTATGTTTCTGTAAGTCTGATAAATCACATATTTACTTTTTCTTTTATTGGTAAAAGAGACCATGTGATGAACAACCAGACGATTGGTTTTGTGAATTTTTGTTCCCAGTGCTCTTATTCGTAATGAAAAATCCACGTCTTCCATGTATGAACCCAATATTTCATTGAAATAAAATCCGTAATTTGCTTTCAATTTTTTTAATAAATTTTTAGAAAGCAGTATGCAAGCCGCGGTGGCAAGTTGGGTTTTAATATTTAAGTGAGTAGAATTTTTTGCATAACCGGAATTAAAATATTCGATTCCGAAAGAATCCACTAAACCGCTATCGTTTTCATATATAAGAGGAGCAATCACTTCACAATTGCTATTGGTCGATAAAAGTTTGCTGAAATTAGTAAAAAAATTTATATCTACAAAAGCATCGTCATTTAACAGCATTACCCAGTTTGAGTCATCTTTTTGCAATACGTAATCGATGGCCACATTATTCATTTTCGAAAATGAATAAGGTTCATGTATTCTTATAAGTTGTCTAATTTCTTTTTTTAAATTTTTTAGAACTATATTTTGTCCGTTTGAAACGATCGTAATTTTCAAATTTATACTGGCCTTATTCGCAGATTTTCTTAGAGAATGTATACATTTACTAAGAACCGGATATGATTCTCTTGAGCAAGGAGAAGGGATGATACATGTTACATTAATCATTTTATGTAGTATCTTTATACTACATATTATTTAATCATTAAATACATGCATAATAATAAAGACCGCACAGT
>CAZSGY010000014.1:0-4056 GCA_964606975.1 uncultured Gammaproteobacteria bacterium
GTAGTAGCCATACTTGCACTTATTTCGGTGGGTTATTATTTTTTCTACCTCAAGCCTCATCAAAATGAAGTCAAACTTGCCTCCATCCACTATTCAAATCTGGTGCAAAACAGAACCGCGTATATAAATTTGGCCAAACTTGATCCCAGTGATCCTTCGTTTGAATTCCAAAAATCGAATTTGGTAGGAATAATTAAAGAAACAAACGCAAAAGGTCTTGAAAACCCGATAAATAGCGAGGAAAAACACATTCTTGAAACCCAAAGTGTTATTTTGGAAAAAGTTTTTGCCACTAAGTCGTACGAAGAGGGAGTAGCTATATTAAGATCCGAAGAATCAGTACAACTTCTTGTTGACGAAGCAAATCTCATCGCCTCATTGAGCTTGTAAGAAGAGAACCTGCAAGCGAATGGTTACGGAGTGGCCGGAGGCGTTGCCTCAGAGGGGAGGGTAATCGGGGGTTCGATATTGGTATCCTCTACAGTTTCAGGGGCGGTTAAATTTTGGGATGTAGATTCGGTAGTGGGCGGTTTTTGAGCTTTAAGCTGATCCAAAACCGTCTGGGCTGTCTTGTAATCTTCTGAGTCTTTTGAAATAAGCGACATTACAGTTTCCATTTCAGTGATTGCCTTGTCATAATCTTTCTTAGCGGCGTAGGCTGCTGCCAAATTGTAATGGGAATTCGGATGGTCCGGCTTGGCTACAGTTGCCAATTGGAAAGCGTTGATTGCATTATCATAGTCCTCAAGTGCGTAGTAAACGCCACCAAGGGCAATTCGCAACTCGGGGTTAATCGGGTCAAGAGCCACGGCCTGAGTATATGTCTGAATAGCAAATTGGTCGCTTCCTTCTGCAAAAGACATAATGCTTCTGTAGATTTGGGCTAAAACCTCCCAATTTCCGGATCTGCTCATGTTCAAAGTAACAGTAGCTTTTCCTTCGGAAATGGCCTGTTGGACCAGCTGGGTTATGGTTGCGCGGTCATCATCGGTTAAGTCCTTCTTTTCAGCCAAGGAATTGGCCAGTGCCATTTCGACTTGGGCAAGAGAAGCGTGGTATCGGTCAACGTAGGGGTTGAGTTTCTCGGCCTTAACCATGTAATCGTAAGTGTTTTTGGCGTCATTGGCTACCAGTGCGTCCAAAGATTTTTTATAGGCAGCCTCCGCGGCCACAGCTTTCGAACCAAAGAAGGCTACGGCAATTATTCCCAGGAAAATCGGTGTTGCGACGATAAGCGACGGTATTTTATTGGTTGCAATTGTGACAGATTTCTCTTCCGAAGAAGAAAAAACGGCCAAAAGGACCATAAGCAGGAAAATTAGCGAAGGAGCCGCAGGTAGGAGTGCAAAGACGACTAATAAAATGACTATAGATAGTACTTCCCAATTTTGTTTCTTAACTTCGATTGTAAGTTTTTTATAAATACCGATAAGAAGTATTACTAAAGCGGCAAGTCCGATAATACCAACCTCGGTGATTAGAGTGAAATAAAAATTGTTGGCCGAAGAAAACCTAACCTGCCAAAGATTGGTTGAATTGTATTCAATAGGTCTATACAAATTGAAAGCCGAAAGATAATTTCCCGCACCGGCTCCCAAAAGCGGACTTTTCTTTAGCGTGTCAACTGCGATTTCCCAAGACGTCTGCATCGAAGGAAGAATTGGTGCCTGAGGCTTGCCGGGAAGCATGTTTACACCCAGAAGGACTATTCCAAAAATCAAAACTGACGACGCGACTCCAAAAAATAGCTTTTTAATAACATCCTTCTCTTTGATAATTTGAGTAATCCCTATGGGTAGAAGTGCTAAAAGGTAAACTAGAGATTGTAAATTTGAACCAATAGGGTTAAATGCCGAATCCTTCATAAAACCGGGAAGCTGAGGAATTTTTGCAAAAATCCCAAGTCCGGTAAAAAGAACTGAAATGGAAAGCAAAATTCCGGAAGCAAAAAGAGCTAAAAGTACCGAATTTTTACCCCTTTTGGTAAATTGATTGATAAGTAGGTAAAAAATAGCTGAAATTAGAACAAAAGTTGTAAAACCGGGATAGAAAAATGCCTCCATTTTGTTGGGGGTTGCAAGGATTGAAGAGATTAGATAGGCAAGGGTTAAAAGAATAACTCCGACATCAAATTTACCGATTGAAAACTTAATTTCCCCGTTCATGATTGACCTTATTAAGGAAACTATCAGAGCAAGCGAAATAATTATGACCGCCAAAATTTCTTTAGGAACAAAGTAGGGAGAAGGAAAGCCGGGGAGAGTAAAAATAGCAAACAGTAGTACTCCTGCTAACACTAAATATTTTTGGATATCTTTTAATGTCTTTTCCATAAAACTCCTATAGATTAAGTATCGATTGTGAAAGATTAAGTGTCAACAATATCATTTCATATCAGCGGCTTAACCGCTGTGCCTATCTTAAATCCAAACCTTTCAGATCCAAGCCTTGGACAGAAAATTCTCCGGATTGCAAAGTTAAGGTGTTGGTGGTGCACCAGTTATCATACGACCCGCCGCTGTAGTAAGGCGCAACTCTATATTGATATGTATGCCCGGTAGAAATGGTGTTATCAACGTCCGATTGGGTGTTGGCGGCAAGCCCTGTGTGCAAAACCGCGAAAGCCCCGCTATCAACAGACCTTTGCACTTCATATCCTGTTTCAGTTGTAGCATTATCAGTCCAGACAACTGTGAGTGAGGTGTCACCGGAAGTCTCCTGTACGCGGCATTTGGTAGTTACAGAATCCAGACTAAATGTGGCGGCCTGGGAAAAAGGACCTTCGTTTCCGTATTCATTCGTGAATTTTATTCTCCAGTAATAAGTACCGCTCCAAGAAAGTGCGGGACCCATATATGGAAAATTTATTTCTTGTCCGGGAGCCAACGGTGAAATCGACATCCCTACGTTCCAAAATGAATCTGAAAAATTGGGAGTACTGCTTATTTCAAAATAATAACTAGTAGCATTGGCATTAAATGAGCTGTTGTAGGTGACTGAAAGCACAGGATTAAGAGTTTTTACGTTATTTGGATTTACCGAATATTCCGTCAAAAGATTTGTGGATGCTAAAGGGTATCCGACCGTAGTAAAAGAATACGGTGTGGTTTGCGTCGAACTCCAAGTGTTACTTCCTGATGGGTCAATCGCATAGCTTTTCCAATAGTAGGTTGCCCCTGCCGAAAGTGCGGATTGTACAGTGTATGTAGCTTGTGTACCGGAAGTATAGGTGGTCCCTCCGTCAGCATTTTGCCCGCTCCAACCCGTTTGAGAAGTTGTTTGGTCAAAAGTCTGACAGCCGTTAGTCATCTCACTGGTGGTACACAGAACTATCTTGTACTGCACATTATTAGAATTAGAATCTGTGGTTGTTGTCAAAAGGGCGGGCGTTAAATCATAAGCGATGCTCCCGTTTGTAGGACTATCTAGAGACGGTGTATTTGGTGCCGAATTTGGGGTGTAATCCAAAGTTACCGATGTCAGCGAAGGAGAAATATTAGAAATGTTATTTTGGCTGATTATGGCACGGTATTGCGCATATCTGTTATTTGCAGAAGATGTGATAGTTGAGCCAAGTGCGTTTGTCAGATATCCGGAGGAAGAACGGAAATCATCGAACCAAATATCGGTTCCTTGAGAACCGTCAAGTAGATGCAGGGTAATTAATGTTGTCGCGTCGCGGTGCGCAGAAAGAGACCCTGTCAAATCAAAATATTCCCGCTGCCATTTAAAAACATGGGGACTTGTGTAATATCCGAATCCGACCGATGGGAATGTGGACCCGCTGTCCCAGGCGGTTACGGTAATTTCTCCATTTATTGGTTCAATAGACTTAACAGTTCCCTGAGCTATGTAATCGGTGCCGTTATAATTTTCTTTTACGATTACTTTTTCGCCGGGAAATAGGTGTTGGATGGACGGCAGCAAAAGACCATAACTAATACTATCCTCACGGGCATAGAACGAAAGATCGCTGCTGTTACTTATAGCCGGATTGTTTCCATCAGCCGCCCAGACGGTGGCACTAAAATCGATAGTGATATCATGGGTTCTTAA
>CAZSGY010000015.1:0-29400 GCA_964606975.1 uncultured Gammaproteobacteria bacterium
TAAAATATGCGTAGGTCAGGGCAGCTCAGTTGTAAGGAATTCAGATTCCAAATTTGCCAACGTAGCTCAGTGGTAGAGCAAAGTTTTCATAAGACTGAGGTCAGAGGTTCGAATCCTCTCGTTGGCACAACAAATTTGAAACATCTATGAAAAAAAGAGTATTTTCCGGTACAAGGGCGACAGGCAGGCTGCATTTAGGTAATTACCTGGGTGCGGTCAAAGGTTACGTGGAGCTGCAAAATAGTTCTGAGTACGAATCCATTTATATGGTTATGGATTTGCATGCAATAACGACTCCATACGACAAAGAAAAGCTATCCGAAAATACAAGAAATGTTATTATGGACTACCTTGCCTGTGGCCTCGATCCCGAAAAATCCATAATTACGGCACAATCTTTGGTGCCGGAGCACTCATACTTAGCCCACATTTTATCTTCCGAAATAACAGTTGCCAGAATGCAGCACCTCCCTACATTTAAAGAAAAAGTAAAACAGCATCCGGATCATGTAACCATGGCACTTTTAAATTACCCGGTTCTTATGGCTGCAGACATTCTTTTATATAGGGCTTCCTTGGTTCCGGTAGGAATCGACCAGGAACCCCATTTGGAAGTTGCCCGCGAAATTGCAAGAAAGATGAATGACAAATATGGAACGGATTTTCCTGAACCCAAGCGATTTGCGACAAAAGGGGAATATGTACCAAGTTTAACGGGGGAGGGGAAGATGAGTAAAAGTGTAGAGGGGAGCTATATTAGCCTAACCGACAACTTGGACGAGATTAAAAAGAAGCTTTCGGGAGCACCCACAGATTCAGGAAATGGCGAAAAAATCCCCGAAAAAGGAGGAGTAGTCAACCTTTTACAATTGGTTGAGCTTTTTGAAGGTTTGGATAAAAGGAAAGAATATGAAAGTAAATACCTGGACGAGGGAATCAGGTATGGAGAACTAAAATCAGGACTGGCGGAGGCAATTTATAAAGATCTTATGCCTATTCAAAAGCAGAGGAAGATTTATGAAGATGATCCCTCTTTGGTTGACCGGATAATTAAAGATGGAGCCGAAAAAGCCAGGAAAATTGCATCAGAGACACTTGACGAAGTTAAAAGGAAGATGGGTTTAATTAATCATGACTAATATTTCATTTGCTGACTTTGAAAAAGTAGATATAAGAATCGGAACAGTCGTGGCTGCAGAAGTTCCGGAATGGAGCCACTGGGTTATGAAGTTGGAAGTAGATTTTGGCGATGAATTAGGTAGGAAAAAAGCCTTTTCGGGAATAATGAAGTTTTACAAACCTGAAGACCTGATCGGTAAACAATTCCCTTTTGTTGTTAATCTTGAGCCAAAAAAGATCGGACCCGAAAAAGAACTTTCGGAAGCGATGATGATAATGGCCTCACCCGGGGACGCCATTTCCGAGGAAGAGGCGGAAGATGTAGCCCCGATTCTTTTTGAGCTTCAAAAGAAGGTTCCAAAAGGGACAAAAGTGCGCTGATAGTGTAAAATGAACGCTCATATGAAGGAAAACGATTTTTTTAAACAAATTTCGTCTGACAATAAAAAGTCAAAAAAGGGCCGAAAGCAGGTTCAAGTCAAACTTAGGGCAAATCTTTGGACAATTGCTGTCAGTATTTTGATTATCTTCTTTGTTATTCCCGCATTTATTGCAGCGCTTCAAACATTCGGATCTTCCAGTAGGATCAGTATCCCTCAGCTTATGAACGATATTAAGTCGGGCAATGTAGAGAAAGTGGATGTTGAGGGTTCAAAGCTGATTGTTACCGGTAAAGACGGCAGTGTCAAAACTTCCACCAAAGAAGATACGGAAAATTTCTCGGATATCCTTAAGAATTACGAAATTGATCCGGCAAGTGTAAATTACGAAATTGTTGACCAATCTTTGAGTAAGGCCATGGGTAATGTTTTGGGTGTTATTTTACCGATTCTTTTGATGGTCGGATTTTTGTATTACATAATGCGCGCCCAGAATAAAGGAGCCCAGGACATTTTTTCATTTGGCAGAAGTAAAGCGAAATTATTTGCCAAGGGCAAACAAGATGTAACGTTTGCCGACGTGGCCGGGGTAGATGAGGCTAAAAAAGAACTGGAAGAACTTGTCGACTTTTTGAAATACCCGGCGAAATACAGAAAAATGGGGGCAAGAACGCCCAAAGGCGCACTTTTGGTTGGCCCTGCCGGGGTCGGGAAAACACTACTTGCCAAGGCTGTTGCCGGGGAGGCGGGCGTGCCGTTTTTCTCCATGGCCGGAAGCGAGTTTATGGAAATGCTGGTAGGAGTCGGTGCCTCCCGTGTAAGAGATCTCTTTGGGCAAGCAAAAGCCTCTGCTCCTTCGATAATATTTATTGACGAGATTGACGCTATCGGGCGCCAGCGCGGACGGGGAATGCTTGGAGGGCATGATGAGCGTGAACAGACCTTAAATCAGATCTTGGTTGAAATGGATGGGTTTACCCCAAATGACAACGTGGTCGTCTTGGCAGCAACCAATAGAGGCGATCTCTTGGATCCGGCTCTTCTCAGGCCCGGAAGATTTGATAGAAGAGTTGTATTGGATTTGCCTGACAAAGAAGGCAGATTGGCAATACTTAAAATACACGCCAGAGGTAAAAAAATTGCCAAAGGTATCAAGTGGGGATGGGTGGCTGATCGCACGGTCGGGTTTAGTGGTGCCGATTTGGAAAACATGCTTAATGAGGCTGCAATTCAAGCAGCTCGCGGCAACAAAACCGAAATAAATATGTCCGATATCGAAGAATCTGCTACTAAAGTTAAACTTGGTCCTATTAAAAAGAGACTCCAAAGCGATGAAGACAAAAGGATAACCGCATATCACGAGGCCGGACATGCTATTGTTACCCATTTTCTAAAAAATACGGATCCTGTTCATCGTATTTCAATAGTTGCCAGGGGAATGAGCTTGGGGCATACACTTATTCCGCCTGCAGGCGATAGAACTCATGAAACTAAATCGCGTCTCTTGGAACAGATTACAGCCATGCTTGGCGGCCGCGCTGCAGAAGAAGTGGTTTTCAAGGAAATGACCAGCGGTGCAGCCAGCGACATTGCTCAGGCTACAAAAATTGCTAAAGCTATGGTTGTTGAGTTTGGAATGAGCGAACTCGGGCCGATTAATTTCGGACCGGATATGGGAATGGGGGATTTTGGGCAGATGGAATGGTATGATGGGCCACAAAATTCACCTGCTTTCATGGAAAAAATTGATAACGAAACAAAGAAGTTCTTGGATGCCGGTTTAAAATCGGCAACAAAAATTGTCAAAGAAAAAAGAAAACTTCTGGATAAAGTCAGCGATGCTCTGATGGACAAAGAAACTCTGGACCGCACTGACTTCGAGCGTATCGTGGGAAAGAAGAAGTAAGCTCTGCTACAATCTACTTATACTATGTCTAAGCTTGTAATTATTGACGGCAACGCGATACTTCACAGAGCCTTTCATGCAATGCCCCCATTAACTACCAGAAACGGTGAGCCGATCAATGCGGTTTACGGACTGGTATCGATGTTTTTAAGAATCATTCAGGATCTGAAACCGGAAGCAATCGTGGTAACTTTTGACGAAAAGGAAAAAACCTTCCGCCATAAGGAATTTGAAAGTTATCAATCACAAAGACCCCCCACACATGAAGATTTGTCTTCCCAGTTTGAAAAAGCCAGAGATTTCTTCAAAGCCACCAATGTCCCTGTCTACTCAAAGCCCGGATATGAAGCGGATGACGTAATCGGCACACTGGCAAAACAAGCAACCGAAATTCAAAGTAAATCACCCACAGATGAAGTAGTAATAGTAACGGGGGACAGAGATCTTTTACAACTTGTTGATGACAAAAAAAACATAAAACTTTACATGCCGGTAGTTGGCCTTTCAAACGCAAAACTTTACGGGGAGAAAGAAGTAAAAGAAAGGATGGGAGTGCCGGCAAATCTTATTCCGGATTACAAAGCACTGGTCGGAGATCCATCAGATAATTACCCGGGGGTAATGGGAATAGGTCCAAAGACTGCGGAAAAACTTTTGGAGGAATTTGGAAGTGTAGATAAAATTTATACTCATTTAACAAAAATTGAGCCAAAAATAAGGCAAAAACTTGAGTCAAATAAAAATGAGGCTAAACTTTTCCACAGGCTCGCAACGGTAGTTAGGGACGTTCCCATTAAAATTGATTTCCCGCAAATGGAAAAATGGAAAATTGACAGTCCGGATGTCTTAAAATTATTTGAAGAGTTTGGTTTTAAAACGCTTATGGATAGAATTAAAAAAGTGGGCAAAGAAGTCGATGCCGGAAAACAAAGTAGTTTGTTTTAAAAATGAAGGTTGCAATTGTACATGATTATCTAAAAGAATACGGAGGAGCAGAAAGGGTAGTGGAAACCCTTCTTGAGATTTGGCCGGATGCCGATGTTTATACTTCAGTATTTTTGCCTGAATACGCAGGACCACACAAAGAACGAATCGAAAAATGGAAAGTTCATACTTCGTGTCTTCAAAAAGTACCCCTTAAGGCCAAGTTAATTAGCATGTTCAGATTTATTGCCCCCTTAATTTTTAGAAGCTTTAATTTGTCGGATTACGATCTTGTTATTACCTCTGCTGCCGGGACTTACACCAGTCCAAACTTTGTCAAAATAGGCAAAAAAACAAAGCTGATTTGCTATTGCCACACACCACCAAGATATCTCTACGGGTATCCGGTTGCCAACGATTGGACAAATTCATGGTGGAGGCGGGTGCTTCTTGTGATGGGAAAAATCCCCATGTATTTTCTGAGAAAACTAGATTTTAAGTTTGCCCAACTACCTGATTATTTTATAGCCAACTCAAAAGAGGTGGCGGGGAGAATCAAAAAGTTTTACAAACGTGACGCTACCGTAATCTATCCTCCCGTAGAGATTCCCGAAGTTGACTTGCCGATCAAGAAAGAAAATTACTACCTAATTGGAGGTCGGGTGTCCCGCCACAAAGGCCACGATATTGCCATAAAAGCATTTACAAAATTAGGATTGCCGCTTAAGGTTTTCGGCGGAACTTTTGCTTCATATGGTCTTGATCAATTTAAGAGTTTTGCCGGACCAAATATCGAAATTTTAGGTGAAGTATCAGAAAAAGAAAAATGGGAATTAATGAAACATGCAAAAGCTTTTATTTTCCCGTCTGAAGCAGAAGATTTTGGGATTATTCCTGTTGAAGCTATGGCTGTCGGGACGCCGGTAATTGCCTTGGCTCAAGGCGGACCACTCGAAACCATTATTGATGGCAAGACCGGAGTGCTTTTCAAAGACAGAACAGTGGAATCGTTAATTAGCGCAGTCAAGCAGTTCGGTGATTCGAATCACCGAAGTATTACTGCGGAGAATTGTATAAACCAAGCCAAAAAGTTTTCAAAAGAAAGGTTTAAAAAAGAGATGGATAGATTTGTATTAAGTATTATGCAGCATACTTAAGTAGGTTATACTAGCGTTATGCCGGAACTCCCTGAAGTAGAATCAATTAAACTACAACTTAGCAAATATCTTACGGGACATAAAATCATATCCGTGGATGTTAGTAGCCGGAAAATTTTCCAAGGGGATGAGAAAAAAATTATCGGCGGTAAGGTTATTGGAACAAGAAGGTTCGGAAAGGTTTCTGTAATAGATTTAGACAATGGTTACTCAATCCTTACCCATGTAAAACTCACCGGCCAATATATTTACAGAGGACCGAATTTGCCAAATCCCAAAAATCTTTCTACCAAAGTTACGGGAGGTGTGCCGGGAGTTCATACACACGTAACTTTTAATTTAAGCAGAGCTGGAAAACTTTATTACAACGACGTTAGACGTTTTGGTTGGATAAAAGTAGTCAGGAGCGATGAGGTGGAAAATGAGAAGTTTATAAGTAAATTGGGTCCGGAACCCTTCGGCAGTGCAAAGGGCAAGCCCTCTCTTCTAACCATAGACCTATTTAAGAAGATCCTCTCGAAGACTTCAAGAAACATTAAAGTAGTTCTCATGGACCAAACAAAAATCGGCGGTGTGGGGAATATTTATGCAAATGATGCTTTGTGGCTTTCAAAAATCAATCCCAAAACCCCCGCCAACCTACTGGATGAGAAATCTTCCAAGCTTTTATTTGACGCGGTTCATTCGGTATTAAAAGAAGGCATAAAATATGGGGGAGCAAGCGAGCTGGCTTTTGTAACCCCGGACGGAACCGAGGGAAGTTATCAAAAACACACCCTGGTTTACGGACACGATGGGGAACCTTGCGAGAGGTGCCATAAGGCAATTATTAAAAAGATATTTCTAAACGGACGCGGGACATATTTTTGTCCGGTGTGTCAAAAGTGAGAAAATAATTATGAACAAGAAAATGTCTGACGAAGAATATAAAGTAATCGAAGCTTTCGCGCTGTCTAAAATGTCAGATTTAAGATCTGTGAGCCATAATGACGATCATGTTGTTAGGGTCCGCGAAAACGCTTTTAAAATTGCAAAACTTTTAGGGGTTGAGGAGAGAATTGATAAAAATCTACTGGCAGCCATCTGCATGCTTCATGATCTGACTTATTCAGTAAGAAAACCCAACATTTATACCTACATTTTTGAAGGGCGCATTGAGCGGCGGATGATGCGCGCGGCTTTAAAAAATTTTGACATATCTGATGACGCCAAAGAAGTAATTATTGACGCAGTTGCCAGACATGCACACAGTTTTCCATTCAAAAAATTAAATAAGGGAAATGGATATTATGCCAAAATTCTTCAGGATGCGGATACGCTGGATTTTTTCGATACCACCAGAATTAATTATTTTTTAACCAATCAGAATAAAAATCTTTTTAAATCTTTAAGAAAAGCCATCGCAAACGCGTTGATAAGATACGGCAAAAACAATTTAAAACTTTTCCTTAATTATCCGATTCTGGCAAGAACCTTTTTCGAAAACCCTTCGATGAAACAAAAAGACCGCTTTCATTATTACGAGTATGGAGCGGGTAACCAAAAAACCCTCCTTTTCCTTCCCGGTTACGCGGACAGCGGCTTGATGTATAAAAAATTAGGCAGAAGTCTTTCTAAAAATTACCGGGTGATAGCGCTTGATTTTCCCATGATTCATGATCCGGACAAAATTCATGACCTTACATCTTTGACAAATTTTGTTAACGATTTTGTAGATGCACTTAAACTCTCTGATTTTTCAATCATTGGTTTTTCTTCCTGTGGGTTGGTAGCAATAAGTTATGCTTATAATCACCAGGAAAAAATCAATGAACTGGTTCTTTTAAATTCCGTTCCCAGATTTTTATTGTCAAAGACAAACCGCAAAATTTATAAGTTTATTAAACCGTTTATATTGCGTAGACCCGTACTTTTCATTTATTCCAGAATTAACACAAACAAAACCTTTAGAAGACTTATGAAACTTCCCCACATTTCAGCTTTTACCAGAGAAAGAATGAGAAACTATTATTATTCAGCAACAGGTACAGCAGTAAACCTGGTAGGCGAATCTGCTCTTGTCAGGTTTAAGAAAATAAAAGCACCCAAGAAGATTATTTTTTTCAAAGACGACACAATTATTCCCTGGGACAGATATCAGCATTTTGTTGAAAAGTTGGATTGTGAGGTAATAGTTTTCTCGGAAGGGCTGCATGCCGATAAGAGAGTTTATTGGGAAAAACTTAAATCACTCTGGTTAAAAACGCCGGTTATTGAGTATCAGGATGTAAATATTGAAAAAAGCAGATAGGTCGTATTTAATTCAAGATTGGAAGTGAGAAATTCAATAGATGATCAATTCGATTAAACTCCAGGGCTTTAGGAATTTCAAATTAAAAAAATTTGAATTTTCTCCCGACACATCTTTAATTTTAGGACCCAATGCGTCCGGAAAGACAAATCTTCTTGAAAGTCTGTATTTTCTCTCGGCCGCTAAAAGTTTTAAGGCTAAGATCGAGGAGGAAGTAATTTCCTACGAAAAAGATATTGCCAGAATCGAGGGTCAAATTTCAGATTCCAAATCGGAGGAAAACGACTTGGAAATAATAATAACCAGAGGACAAATTGATATCGGCGCAGTCAGACCCGAGAAAGCTCCCAGGAAAAAATTACTTTTAAACGGAATTCCTAAGAGGGGAATAGATTTTGCAGGAAATTTCCGGGTGGTTCTTTTTGGGCCCTGGGATATGGATTTGGTTACAGAGGCGCCCACCGTGCGCAGAAAGTTTTTGGATATGGTTTTGTCTCAGGTAAATAGGGAATACCGAAGATCAGTACTTTCGTACGAAAAAGGTTTGAGACAAAGGAACAGGGTTCTTTGGAATATAAGGGAAGGAAATGTTGGCCGGGATAGATTGCTTTTTTGGAATCAACTTTTAATAAAAAACGGGGATTACATAAGCGAATCCCGGCGCGAGTTTATTGAAAACACGAATAAAAATAATTTTTCCCCGAAAGATATTGACGACGCTGACTCCTTTTCAAAACTTCAATTAGAATATGACCCTAGTGTCATTTCCGAAGGAAGACTTGAACAGTATAAAGATGAAGAAGTTGCTTCTGCTACAACTTTGGTCGGACCGCATAGAGACGATTTTATTTTTAAGAGAGATGGCAGGAGTCTGTCCAGTTTTGGCAGCCGGGGAGAGCAAAGAATGGGAGTCTTGTGGCTAAAAATGGCCGAGTTGGCTTTTGTTGAGCAAAAAACCGACGAGCGACCCACCCTTCTTTTGGACGACATCTTTTCTGAATTGGATGATAGTCACAGAGGAATTGTCGTGCAAATAGCCAACGGGCAGCAAACAATAATTACTGCTGTGGATGATAAATTTGCAAAGGACTTGAAAAAAGTTAATAAAATTGAGTTAATAAGATAATACTTATATGGAAGCACAGAACAAAGAAATTTTGGAAAAAACGCTTGAGCAAAAGAATTTTGAAGATAGGTTGTCAAGGGTGCCAAATGGTGCCAGGGAAAAATATTCGAGAATCTTATTAGACGAACAGTTGAGGCGGGCCAAGATAAATAACCACAGGCCGGTATCAATCCCTTTGGAGGAACGGGAGGATTATTTAGAATTAGCAAAATCTGACCGCAGTATTGATGAAATAAAGATGATTATTAAGATGGAAAGAGATTGGAAAGCCGCAACTTCAAAAAAAGGAAGACCTCCGATTGGAGGTGCGCAGGATGACTAATTTTTGACCAACTTTGAGAGATTGTAAGTCACGACAACGGCCAGAACTGTCACCAATATGGCATAAATTAGTAGGGAAATAATTCCGGAGGCTCCTCCCAGCATGGGTTTAATATACTGGGCTACAATTTCTTGTATAAGATTGTTCCAGGCCAAAGCTGCTACCAGTCCAAACCCGCTTGCAGCCAATGTAAGCATTTGTTTCAGAACTTCGCGCTTAACATCGGAAACGTTTTTTCTTATCTTGTGAACTGCTTTTGGCATATACTAATATGATTGTAAGCCATGCAAGTTTTTGATTCAACAAATTTAAAAGAAGTAAAATTGCCTTCGGGTAATTCGTCAAAAGGAGAGAACGGCCAGGTTACAATTGTCGGCGGTTCCCACCTATTCCACGGGGCGCCTCTTCTGGCATTAACTACGGCCTCCAGACTTGTTGATATGGTGTATTTTACCTCGCCTGAGCCGGCAATCGGGGAAGTAGCTGAGAAACTAAAATCAAATTTATTTTCATTTATATGGATACCTTGGGAAGAAAGGGAAGAGTATATTGAAAAATCAGACGCCGTACTGATCGGTCCGGGAATGATGCGTTATAAAAAACAAATAGGCGATGCGGGAGGGGAAGAAACCAGAGAAATTACCAGAGACCTGCTTTTAAAATTTCCCAAGAAAAAGTGGGTAATAGATGCGGGGAGTTTGCAAGTGCTTGAAGCAAGCTGGATTCCGGAAGGTTCCATACTAACTCCCAACCAAAAGGAGTACGACAGACTTTTTGCGGGTAAAGAGGAATCGTTGGTTGCCCAAAGGTATAAATGTGTTTTGGTTCGTAAATTACCGGTTACCAGAGTCTGTTCCGCTTCAAAGTGCGTGGAAGTCAGAGGCGGAAACGCAGGACTTACCAAAGGGGGAACGGGGGATGTCCAGGCCGGCATAGCGGTCGGTTTGTTGGCAAAAAACGATGCTTTTCTGGCGGGGGCAGCCTCATCTTTCCTGGTCAAAAAAGCGGCAGGTAATCTATTTGGCAAATCGGGAACTTATTATAATGCCGACGATCTGGCTAACGAAGTCGGAAGGGTGTTTTCCAAAATATAATTCCTATTGTTTTTTCCGCATTTTTTGCGTTAATATAAAGCTAATTCCATGTATTCTCCAAAATATATTATTAGTAATAGAATTTTGAAAAATATTGGTTCAATTGAGGCCAGTCGGGAGGTTGTTTTAAACGCCCCGCTCGTACCCTCGTTTGCCAAACAGTTCCAATCCGATGCCATCGTGCGTACAATCCACCACGGCACACACATTGAGGGTAATGACCTCACTCTTTATCAAACAAAGAAGATTCTTGAAGGAGCTGAAGTATACGGAAGGGCGCGCGATATCCAGGAAGTAATTAATTACAGAAATGTAATGCAGCTACTGGATGAGTTATCGGTTAAAAGAGGCGGCTACGAGCCGGAAATGCTCAAAGATATCCATAGAGTCACAGTGGACAGAATAATTGTTCCTGAAAAAATCGGGGTGTTTAGGTCGACCGAAGTGGTCATTAAAGAAGAGGGAACAGGCAAAGTCATTTTTCAGCCGCCCCCTTCACACGAAGTCCCGTTTCTTCTTGATGAATTTTTTGAATGGTTAAACGATACGGGGGCAAAGGATATCCACCCCATACTCAGATCCGGAATTGCGCATTATATCCTGGTAGCAATACATCCCTTCGTTGAAGGAAATGGCAGGACAGTAAGGGCTTTCTCCACACTTATTTTAATGAGAGAAGGCTATGACACAAAGAAGTTTTTTGCTTTGGAAGAGCACTTCGATGAAGACCCTGCTACCTATTATGAATCCCTAAGCATGGTTGACAGACAATCACCAAATCTTGGTAACCGTGATATCACGCCCTGGTTGGAGTACTTTACGGGTGTTGTTGCCACCGAATTTGAAAAAATAAAGGATAAAGTCAGGAAACTGTCGGTTGATTCAAGACTTAAAGTAAAATTTGGGGAACAGGTGGCTCTGACCGAAAGGCAGATGAGACTGATTGAATATATTTCCGATCAGGGATCAGGCGGAATGGCAGAACTTAAGAAAGTGTTATCAATGGTTTCCGAGGATACGATCTTAAGAGAGCTAAAAGACCTTTTAAGTAAGGGAATTCTTAAAAAGCAAGGTAGCACTAAAGCCAGTAAATACGTGATTGCCAGTAAGTAATCAAAAAAACAAAAAATGCAGGCAAACGATCCGCAAGTCTTGTATATGATTTTGGTAGTCCCGACTTTGTTCGGACTGACGTTGGTCGGTGAGGGTGTTAATAAGCTGGTTCATGAGGAAAATGGCGGAATTATTTCAATAATCTTCGGATTTCTGTTTATCGGACTGGTAATTTTTGCTTATATTTTCTTCTCCGGTTTTTTGGTAACAAATGTCGGTGTATAGGGTATAATCATAAGTTAATATGAGGCTTACGCGCTTTGCGGAGTTTTTGGAAAAACTTGAAAAAACATCGAGCAGAATTGAAATAACCAAAATCCTGACAAATCTTCTTAATGAGTCGGATCAATCGGAAATAGACAAAGTTGTTTATTTATCGCTTGGTATGCTGGCACCAAATTATCAAGGAACCATCCTGAATTTGGCCGAGAAAATGATGCTTAGAACTCTTGCCTATGCCTACCAAAAAGATTTGACTGAAGTTACGTCACTTTATAAAAAAGAAGGAGATGTCGGATTGGTTGCACAAGAGTTGGGAGAAAGGTTGAAGGTAAAAGACAAAAACCTGACTGTCACAGACGTTTATGAAAAACTTTTGGCAATAGCCGAAGATGGTGGCGGGGGCAGCCAGGAAAGAAAGGTTGGGAAAATGGCAAAACTTATTGGGGAAATAGATCCTCTTTCGGCCAGATTTATCACAAGAATCCCCGTAGGGAAGTTGCGGCTAGGTTTTTCCGAAAAAACCGTGATTGCTGCTCTTGCTGCACAGGACCCGAAGCTTGAGAAAGAAATAGAGGCTGCTTACAACATACGGCCGGACATTGGATATATTGCGGGCTTAGTCAAAGAAAATAAGCTCGATACTGTGGAACCGGAAATCGGTGTTCCGGTAGCACCGATGCTGGCCCAAAGACTTAATAGTACATCTGAGATGGTTAAGAAAATGGGGGAAGTGTCAGTGGAGCCGAAGTTTGACGGTCTTAGAATTTTTATACATTACCGGAGAAAAGACAATTTAATTAAGATTTTCACCCGAAATATGAATTCGATCGATATTGATACGTTTCCGGAACTTAAAGAGGTCGGCAAATTTATCCATGCGGATGAAGCGATCCTGGATTCGGAGGCAATAGGTGTGGACCCCAAACGGGAAATGTTTTTGGATTTTCAAAAGACCATCCAAAGAAGAAGAAAACATGATATAGGCAAGACCGCTTCTGAAATTCCTCTGCAATTTCAGATTTTTGATTTAATTTACATTAACGGCAAAAGTTTAATAAATGAACCGTACCTTAAGAGGCGGGAGATTTTAGAGAAAACAGTTCAAAACGGCGGGCTTCTAAGGATCGATGAAAATGTAATTACGGACAACCCCGATGTAATAAAGGATCTGCACCAAAAATATTTGAAAATGGGTCTTGAAGGAGTGGTTGTAAAAAGAGCAAACGGGACATATGTTTCGGGACGGACAGGATGGAATTGGGTAAAAATGAAGGAGGTTGAGGGTACGCGCGGCAAGCTTTCTGACACAATTGATTGTGTGGTAATGGGGTTCTCTTCAGGAAAAGGGAAGAGGGTGGGTTTTGGAGTGGGGCAATTTCTAGCAGGGATATCGGAAGGTGACGTTTTTAAAACGGTAACAAAAGTGGGAACCGGGCTTAGCGATAAACAGTTTAAGGAGTTGAATAAAAGACTTGCAGAGATTAAGGTTAAGGAAAAGCCAAAAGATTACGAGGTTAATAAGGACTTATTTCCTGATTTTTGGGTGCTTCCCAAAGTGGTGGTTGAGCTCGCGGCTGATGAAATCACAGTAAGCCCCAAGCATACCGCCGGTCTGGCTTTAAGGTTTCCGAGGCTTATCAAATTCAGGGATGACAAAAGGGTGGATCAGATTACCACACTTGACGAGCTCCGTAGTTTACTCAAGCTGCAAAAAACTTCCTAGTTGCCAGGTGTGTGTATTTGTGGAAAGATAAGATAGTGAAGGGGGGTGATAAATGATGGCAGGAAAAGAATCTGAAATGAAAAAAGAAGTAGCAGGAGCACTTTCTTATGTTTTAGGTCCGATTACAGGCATATTCTTTTTAGTTACCAGTAAAGATCCTTTTGTTAGGTTCCATGCCATGCAATCCACGGTTGTCTTTGTCGCTATCTTTGTCCTTCAGTGGGTGTTTGGCATAACAATAATTCTTTTTCCTTTGTCAGCGCTTATAGGTATGGTGGGTTTTGTTCTGTGGCTAATTTTGATTTACAAAGCCTGGCAGGGAGACATGTGGGAAGTTCCCTTTTTGGGAAAGATTTCCAAGGACTTGCTTAAGAAAGTAAAATAAGGTGTGTCTGAAGTATTTCAAGACAGGACCCAAGCAGGCAAGAACCTTGCATTGCGCTTATCTTCTCGAAAAAAGGATAAAAATCTCGCAGTAGTGGCAATTCCCCGGGGAGGTGTTGTTGTTGCTTACGAGATATCCAATTCCTTGCATCTTCCTCTTTTACCTCTGGTTGTTAAAAAAATTCCAACACCAGGAGTGCCCGAACTTGCCTCAGGTGCCATGGCTCCTGAAGGACTTTTTTTGGGAGAAAAAAGCAAATCAGTAGAAAGATTGATTAACAAACGAATTAAAAGATATGGCGGATTGCCTGACTTTCGAAATAAAAATATTATCCTGGTCGATGACGGAATAGCCACAGGAGCGACTATTGAAACTGCCATTAGTTATCTAAAGGAAAAAAACGCGGGTGAAATTACTGTAGCCGTACCTGTTGTCTCCAAATTTGAATTTAGAAAAATTAAAAAACTCGTAAGTAACGTGGTTGCTTTAAAAATTCCGGAAACTTTTGATGCTATAGGAGAATTTTATCGTGATTTTTCTCAGGTGAGTGATGCGAAAGTGATACAATTGCTAGAAAGAAGTTTACTATGAAATTAATAATTGGGATTGGAAATCCGGGGATTGATTATAAGGATACCCGTCATAATGTGGGGCATATGCTTATTGATCAGCTTTTGAAGGAAAAACTTAAGGGTGCGTTTGCCAGAAAAACCGACGTTTTTATGAATCAGTCCGGCGAATTTGTCAAAAAGATGGTTACCGGCCACAAACTGCCGATTACTGATCTTTATATTGTTCATGATGATTTGGATATTCTTTTAGGGGAGTACAAAATCCAATTTGGCAGGGGTCCGAAAGACCATAACGGTCTCAGATCAATTGATGACAGTTTGGGAACCGATGAATATTGGCATGTAAGAATCGGAGTGGATAATAGGCCGACAGACAACCGTCCGATGGGAGAGGAGTATGTGTTACAAAATTTTTCCGACGAAGAAAAAGTAATAATCGATAGAACTATTAAGGAAGCATGCAAAAAATTGGCGACACTTTAAAAAAATACAAGATTGAAGACAGAGACAAATTTGTCAGCCGTGAATTCCAGAAATACGCTTATGACCTTGCGGTTGAGCTGGACGATTTAGCCCATAAATCGCTTTATATGAAGCTTGCTAAAGAAACCCCCAGGATTTTATTGGAAAAAGCCAGAAGCTTTGTTAAAGATGCCGCAAATGCCAATTCTAAAGGACGCCTGTTCATGTGGAAACTTTCTCAGCTAAAGGCCGAGGCGAAAAAAAAACAGGGAAAACCATAAAAACAAAATAAACTTCAAAAAATCTTGCCTGCTTGAGGTAAAATTAATATTATGCCCAGATTAGATGGAAATTGGATTGATTTATTAATAATTGCAATTCTTGTTTATTACGGACTGGAAGCTTTCCGTTTTGGATTTTGGGGGCTGATAATCGATTTTGTCTCCCTTTTAGGATCTTTTCTTATCTCATTAAGGGTTTATAAATTCACTGCGGATCTTTTGACAGCCAACTTTAACCTGTCGCCGTCTTTTGCAAACGCTTTGGGTTTTATCATAACTGCCGTTATTATAGAAATCGCTCTGAGTAGTCTTTTTAGATATTTGGTTGCCATTCTTCCAAAAAAGGTGCGTGATCACAAGCTGCATAAACTTTTAGGATTAATTCCGGCACTTGGAGAAGCACTTATTTTGGTGGCCTTTTTCCTGACTGTCATAATTTCCCTGCCCGTACAGCCTCAAATTAAAAAAGCAGCCATTGAAAGTAAGATCGGCGGATATATTTTAGAGAAGACTTCGGGAATGGAGAAATCCATAAATGAAATTTTCGGTGGGGCGGTCAATGATGCCCTGACATATTTTACAATTGAACCAAAAAGTAATGAAACAATTGAACTTCATAGCGGTATCGATAATTTAACTTACGATCCGGTTTCCGAGGCAAAAATGCTGGAAGATGTCAATCGGGAGCGTACCAGCCGAGGTCTTCAGGCGCTAGTGCTTGATAAAGAAATGACGGGAGTTGCGGAAGCGTATGCAAAAGATATGTGGGAAAGGCGATATTTCTCGCATTACAATCCCGAAGGAGAATCTGTTGGAGATCGCTTAACCAATGCGGGAATCAGTTATTTTATTGCCGGTGAAAATTTGGCATTGGCTCCGACTGAACAAACCGCAATGTCCGGTCTCATGAATTCTTCCGGCCACAGGGCAAATATCTTAAGTGAAGATTTTAAACGCGTCGGCATAGGGGTTGTGGATAACGGAATATATGGAAAAATCTTCGTCCAGGAATTTGCCGATTAACTTGCATAATCACTTTTCTGAAAAAGTATACATAGTCGTCAGACGTATCCCATTCGGAAAGGTGATGAGCTATGGGCAAATTGCCCTTTTTTTGGATAAGCCCAGATCTGCCAGGGGCGTTGGTTGGGTGCTTAGCCGAATTAGCGATAGCGATATGGTTCCTTGGTGGAGGGTGGTAAACAATGAAGGAAGAATAAGCATTAAAGGAAGATACTCGGCAGAAGAACAAAGACAGCTTCTGAGAGAAGAGGGTATAGAAGTTTCCGAAGATTTCACTTTTAATATAGAAAAATACAGGCATAAACCGGGCAAAAAAAGTGGCGCGGATGTGGCATAATTAATTAATGGCCGCCATGCGTAAGGATTTGTTCATTCACTTCTGTTTTTGGTTTGCCTTTTTTGTTTTGATCTCAATTATCGGAGGAAATCTTTCTTCCGAGTATTGGCCATTTTGGTTGGGAGGGGTGATTGGGACCGTACTGCCCGATGTGGATCATCTTATCTATATTTTATTTCTTAATCCTCAGGAATTAACTTCGCAAAGATTTAATTATTTGCTAAGAAAAAAGGCAATTGGTAGGGCGGGGACACTATTAACTGAGACAAAAAACGAGAGAAAAGAAATGATTTTCCATTCATTCTTTTTCCAAATCATATTTTTTCTTCTTACCCTTTTTGTTGTCAGTTCGACATCTTCAATTTTTGTTTACGGGATCGTTCTGGCTTTTTCTCTACATTTCTTAGCCGATCAAGTTATTGATATGGTTGAACTTAAAACCTTGGAAAATTGGGGAAAGCTGTTTTCATCTGATTTAGATAAGCACCAATCAATTATCTATATATCGGTATTATTTTTCCTTCTTTTTTTGATGGGGGTACTTTAAGTAGGGTCGGGATTCACTCCCTGCAACAATCAATGGCTTTATTTACAACGTCGCTGATTTTAGAAAAGACCGAAGAACCTGTGGTTTTTCCGTTTTTGTCGTTAATGAAATTAACATCATCATTTTTTTTGCCAACTAACTTCGGATGCTTGGAAAGATTTAACGCCCAAAAAAGCGAGTAGAGATTGTATGATTTTGCGAAAAGATCGTTAGCCTTTTTCTTGTTTCCCTTTTTTAATTCTTTGGTACCAACCTCCATCACACGCATACTGGCAGCTAAAAGATGTTTGCTTATACACCAAACTTCGCCTTCGTAGTCTTTGATAATCTCTTTCAGCAGGGAGGTGCGCATAAGGCGCACTTCATTTAGCAGATCCAAATATTTGTGATTTTTAGTTTTCTGAGAAGTGAAAAAAAGATGCTCTTCAATAGAAATCAAATTCATTATCCCTATTGATAAATCTTCTCCGGAAGAGAGGTCTATATCTTTTCCGATCTTAATTTTATTGACCTTGGAAACCAGATCTTTGTAATTTTTAATCATGCTGTCAGAAAATAAAAGATAATACTTGCAATTATAAGACTTATGACAGGTAAGACAACTTTCTGAAATTTAAAAAGTTGTCTACCTTTAGCTGTTCGGATTTTCTTATCCATCCAAATTCCGAATAGAAAAAAGATAGAACCGGACAAAACACCCAAGATTATCTTGTCTATTCCCCAAAGAGCGTTGCCCGCTATACCGATTGAACCGTTGAATTTAAGGGGCAATAAAACCAAAACGTACATCAGGGCGAAAAGGATTAGCTGCCATTTTTTAACTTGTAATTTTGGCCATTTTTTATTGATCCAGTCGATAGTCACAAAAGTAAGCGAAAGAATTAATCCTCCGATCCACAAGGAGGCAATGGTATCATCAATCCCCAAAAGTCTGGAAATTCCCAAACCTGCGATTACAGTAACTGTACAAAGTTGACACATGTGTTAATGATAAAAACAACAAAACAAAAAAGCAATAACTTTCAATATATAAATAATTAAGTTATTGAGTAACCGGACTTTTCAACCGTCTCAATTACCTTTTGTTTGTCATGTTCTCCGTCTACTTCCAGTATTGCTTCAGAATATGAGCATCTGGCTTTAATGCCTGCGTCCTCTAAGTCCAGCTCAATCATGGATGCGCAACTGGCGCAATGCATGCCGGTAATTTGATATGTTGTTTTACTCATATAAATTTGTTTTATTCTATTACATTAAATGAACCACTATACATTCCCATGCTGCAAGTGTAAGTCAGTATACCAGTTTTGGTCGGAGTAAATTCAATCACGGTGCTTCCGGTTTCGGGAAGGATTTCGGAAATTCCTAAAGCGGGAATTGTAAAAGCTCTGGAGCAGCTTACAATACCATTTGTTGTAAGCGTCAGCCTTACCGGAACTCCGACCTTCAGCGTGTTCACATTTGATTTATATCCGTTACGCAAAACCTGAATAGTCACATCGCTGCCGACAACATTCTTTTCAGAAGTCCGGCTAATTACATTCCAATAATTCTGAAAAGTGTGAACACTTCCCCTTAATAGTTGGCCACTATTGATCGAGAGAATCCCCAGTATGGCGACAACTAAAGCTGCCAAGACTGCCATGGCTTTCTTTTTAAATAATTCACTGGCTGCCATTCCGATCGCAAAAAAGACAGGACTTGTTCCCAGAACAAAAAAGAAGAGAATTAACGCCGACGTTATTGGGTTTCCTGTAGAGATCGCCAGTAGAAGCATGGCCTGAGTCACGCCGCAGGGTATAAAAATGGTTAAAGCGCCAAGCACCAGGGGAGTGAAAAAAGATTTTACTTTAGCTCGATTTCTTAAAATCCTGAAAATAAATTTTGGGGGAGTGATCACAAAACGTTTGAATATCGGATGGATGTTGGCTAGGTTTGCTGCTGCTATTAACATGTAAACCCCGATGAGTATTTGGAACCAACCTTGTGTTTTGGTGGATAAAACCAATTTTTCTCCCAATAGCCCAAGCCCAAATCCCAAAAGGGTATAAGCAACTAATTTGGCCAATAAAAAAATAAGTATTTGTTTTGTCTTTAAATATTTATCCGTGATCGATTTTTCGGTATCTACAACAACTGAAGTCAGCAGGCTGCCTTGTACCGCGAAGCAGGAAATTCCGCCGGTTGTTAGCCCCGTTAAAAAAGCAAGCCACAAATTACCCATCTTGACAATTAGAATAGGGCATTATTATAATCATGTCAATCCCCCCCCGGGGGATGCCTACACACACCAATGACACGCGTCGAAAGCAAAAAGAAAGAAATTATTCACAGACTTCTCATCGCCAAGGGGCATTTGGAGAAAGTTATTTCTATGGTAGAGGAGGATGCTTACTGCATCGGTACCGTCCACCAATCAATGGCTGTCCAGGCAGCACTTAAAAAAGTCGATGAGATAATTTTGGAAAACCACCTAAAGACGTGTGTTGCCGATTCAATAAAACACGGGGAGACAAATAAAGCCGTCAAAGAAGTAATAGAAGTATTTGAGAAGAAATAGTAGTAGGGGGACATATGCTGGAAAAAATTATTGTAGCAACATTGAGTTTAGGAACAATCGGGCTTATTTATTGGTTTTTCTTTGGTAAGAAAGATGAAGCGACCACATCTGAAGGTGGAGTTCATATTTTGGTTGATGGCGGGTATAAACCGGGAAAAATAAGAATAAAAAAAGGAGTTACCACAACCCTGGTCTTTGAAAGAAAAGACCCCAGCACCTGTTTGGAAGAAATAGTTATACCCGATTTTAAAATTAAAAAATATTTACCTCTGGGGGAAAAAGTTGAAATACAACTTACTCCGCAGAAAGAAGGTACATATCAAACCCACTGCGGAATGGGTATGTTTCATGGACAGATAATAGTTGAATAAATATGATAACCAAAA
Source organism: uncultured Gammaproteobacteria bacterium (assembly GCA_964606975.1). Taxonomy (GTDB): domain Bacteria; phylum Patescibacteriota; class Microgenomatia; order UBA8517; family UBA8517; genus UBA8517. Next base: position 19,930 of record CAZSGY010000015.1, read on the forward strand.
AAACGTTTCCGATTGTGGGAATGCACTGTGCTTCCTGTGCAAAACTGATTGAAAAAAGTGTGGAGCGAATTCCGGGAGTGTCCAGCTGCGCGGTTAACTATGGTAGCGAAACAGCCATGGTAGAAATTGATGCAAAACGCGTATCAAGTAGGGATTTGGAAAAGGTTGTAGAAAATGCGGGTTATAAAGCAATTATCGCAGATGATGAATCTAAGAGTATGGGCGCCGAAACTCCGGATGAACAAAAAGAGAGGCTAAAGGCAGAGGAGTATAAAAAACTTAAAACAAAAGTAATAGTTTCCTCGCTACTGGCTGCCATTATCTTGTTGGGAAGCTTTCCTGAACTGTTCAAGATAAAATTAGATCCGCTTATCCTTTGGCTTCTAGCCACCCCCGTCCAGTTCTGGGCAGGAAGAGAGTTTTATTTGGCTACTTGGTCAGGACTCCGGAATAGGGCGGCAAGCATGGATACTCTTATTGCCATCGGAACGTCTGCTGCTTATGGCTATTCAGTGCTTTCAATATTCGGCATTTTTAACGGAATGTATTTCGATACAGCAGCCGTTATAATTGCCCTGATTCTTTTGGGGAGGCTTTTGGAAGCAAAGGCAAAAAGCCATACGTCCGATGCGATTAAGAAACTTATCGGCCTTCAGGCAAAAACAGCCCGTGTTCTTCGGCAGGATAAAGACAAATCATATTTTGAAGTCGATATACCGATTGAGGATGTGAAGATTGGAGATTTGATAAGAGTCCGGCCCGGTGAGAAAGTGCCGGTGGACGGCACGATAACCGAAGGTGAAAGTTCGATTGACGAATCGATGATTACAGGTGAATCAATTCCCGTTGATAAACTTAAAGGGTCAAGTGTTATCGGCTCTACTCTTAATAAGACCGGAAGTTTTGTATTCAAAGCAACAAAAGTAGGCAGTGAGACAATGTTGTCCAGAATTGTTGAAATGGTGAAAGAGGCGCAAAGTTCGCGCGCGCCAATTCAAAGAACTGCCGATATTGTGTCGTCATACTTCGTGCCAATAGTGCTTATGATAGCCGTTGGTACCTTTGCTGTCTGGTATGTTTTGGGATATCCGGTTAACGCTTTTGTTAACTTGGTTGCGGTTTTAATAATTGCTTGTCCCTGCGCCATGGGTTTGGCGACACCGACGGCAATTATTGTTGGAACGGGGAGGGGGGCGGAACACGGAATTTTGGTTAAGGATGCATCAAGCCTGGAAACTGCTCATAAAATTAAAACAATTATTTTTGATAAAACAGGAACACTAACTTCCGGAAAACCAAAAGTCACTGATATTTCTGATCCAAAAATTCTTTCTACTGTGGCCTCGCTTGAGAGAAGTTCGGAGCACGCCTTGGGTGAGGCAATACTTTCCTACGCTCACCAAAAAGGCATTAAGTTGGTGAAAGTAACCGGATTTAAATCAATTCCGGGTGAAGGAATAGAAGGTGTCATAAATGGTAAGAAGTATTTTTTCGGTAAGATAAAAAACAAAACAGAAGAGATTAAGCGTCTTGAAGAAAGCGGAAAAACAGTAATGGGGCTTGCCCGGGGAAACAAATTTTTGGGTTTCATCGCTGTTGCCGATACTTTAAAACCCGGAGTTAGCGAAGTTATAAAAGAACTTTCCAGAAAAGGAATTGAGTCTTGGATGGTTACAGGAGATAACGAAAGGGCGGCAAAAGCCATTGCGCACCAGGCGGGGATAAAAAATGTTGTGGCAGAAGTGTTGCCGAATGATAAAGCCGCCAAAGTGAGGGAATTCAAAAACGTAGCCTTTGTCGGTGACGGGGTAAACGATGCTCCCGCATTGGCTGCTGCAGATATCGGGATCGCAATGGGCACAGGAACCGATGTGGCTATCGAATCTGCCGGTATCACTTTACTAAATAAGGATTTTAGATCGATACTCACCGCGATTAATTTGAGCAAGGCCACGATGAATGTAATAAAACAAAATCTGTTTTGGGCTTTTGGTTATAACGTTGTTTTAATTCCGGTTGCCGCTTTGGGATTCCTTAACCCCATGTTTGCCGCTTTTGCCATGGCAGCGTCTTCGGTTTCGGTTGTGGGCAATTCTTTGAGGCTAAAGAAGGTAAAAATTTAATAAAACTAATGTCTTTAGTCCTTGACTAAAGAGTATTGGCTTAAGTATAGTGAGAAAGTTATGTCAACCTTTGATGTCAGCGACAATGATTTTGACTCCAAAGTTTTGCAAGGCAATATTCCCGTTCTTGTAGATTTCTGGGCGGAGTGGTGCGGACCTTGTAAAATGGCGGCTCCTGTTCTTGACGAACTCTCCGAAACTTATAAAGACAAGGTCCAAATTGTTAAATTGAATGTTGATCAAAACCCTGTCAGTTCGGGAAAATACGGAATAATGTCTATTCCGACAACGGTACTTTTTAAGGGCGGAAGTGAGATCGGTCGTGTCGTCGGTTTTTCAGGAAAAGAAGCATTTGAAGAACTTATAAAGAAAGGTATATAGAAGGGGGTGACAATTTATGGATCCAAATCAAATTAATCAAAATCCAAACCCGATGGGGGTAGTAGACCCGGTAGCACCGGTTTCTGATCCCAATGCGGGAGTGCCATCGCCGATGCCAGAACCAATAGCACCACAAACTCCTCCGGTCATGCCGGTAGAGCCGGTAGCATCAGAGGTTCCGGAACCGGTTGTACCGGAAGTCCCGGAGCCGGTAGCACCTGTTGTCCCGACACCTGTTCAAGAACAACCAGTTGCACCCGTTACTCCCACGCCGGTAGTACCAGAAGGTGGAGATATGGGTGGAGGAGTACCTCCGACAACACCTCCTGCAGGAGTATAAGGTAATTTTTTAAATCCAAAAAGATATTTCCTGCCCCTTGGATTTAACACTTTAGCCGTATTTTTATGGAACAAGAATTTTTTGCTACTAAACCAAGCGATCCGCAGGGACCGTGGGATGTTGCCGTTATTGGCTCCGGACCTTCAGGGCTGACGGCAGCCATTTATACAACCCGAGGCGCCGCCTCTACATTGATTTTGGGCGGTGAGGTTTGGGGAGGGCAGCTCATGCTTACAACCGTTGTCGATAATTTCCCCGGATTCCCCGAAGGAATAGAAGGCCCGGCTCTAATGGAAAAAATGAAAGCCCAAGCTCTCCGGTTTGGCGCACTTTTTGTGGCTGCAAATGCCGAATCGATTGATATCGATAAAAAATTCTTTGAAATAAAGGCAGGCGGAAAAATGTATCAAGCGCGCTCCGTTATTATCGCTACAGGAGCCAGGACTTTGTGGCTAGACGCTCCCGGAGTAAGGGAACTGATCGGTAAAGGAATTTCATCCTGTGCTCCGTGTGACGCTCCGTTTTTCAGAAATAAGAGAGTAGCGGTTGTCGGAGGGGGAGATAGCGCAATGGAGGAGGCTCATGTTTTAACCAGGTATGCATCTGAAGTAATAATTATTCATAGAAGAGGTGATTTTAAAGCCTCGGCTGCAATGCAGGAAAAAGTTAAAAATAATCCTAAAATTAAAATTCTTTGGAATACAGAAGTTGTCAAGGCAAATGGAGAAGGAAGACTCGAAAGTGTAGATCTGAAAAATAATATGGATAATTCCGTCACCACTCTTCCCTTGGACGGGTTGTTTATAGCCATCGGACATGTCCCAGCCACGGAAATTTTTAAAGGCAAGGTAGAACTGGATGAACGCGGTTTTGTTATAAATAGAGGTACAAAAACAAATGTCCCGGGAGTTTTTGTTTCCGGAGATGTACACGACCACGCCTATGAACAGGCGGTAACTGCCGCCGGCTTCGGCTGTATGGCAGGAATGGATGTACTCCGATATTTGGAAGAGTCCGAAAATAAGGCAAAATGATTTGGTTGACAAGAATTAATTTTCAGTGCAAAATTAACACATGTCAGAAGTGAAGGCTTCAAAAGGAATAAAACAATTTTTTGTACCCGCATTAGTAGTAGTCGCAATAGTTCTTTCTTTCTTCTCGGGAACGTTGTGGCAAAAAGTTCAGAATTTGGAGGCCGGAAGTACGGCCGATACGACTACAACCCAAGGGACGAAAGCCCAAAATCCGACAGTTTCAATCGACGCAATAAAAGATTTGTTTAATAAAGATGTAATAAAGTTTGGAGATGCAGACAGAAAAGTTTTATTTGTTGAAATGGCGGATCCCTCCTGTCCGTTTTGCCACATAGCCGGGGGATTTAACCCCAGCCTCGCTGCCTCGGCGGATGTGCAGACAAACAGGTTTAAATATTCTTCCGAGGGCGGGTCGTATGTTCCTCCGGTTCCGGAAATGAAGAAGTTGGTTGACGAAGGTAAGGCTTCATATGTTTATATTTACTATCCCGGGCACGGAAACGGGGAAATGGGAATGAAAGCTATGTATTGTGCCAACGAAAAAGGTCTTTTCTGGGAAGCCCATGATTTACTTTTAACAAGTGCCGGCTACACTCTTTTGAATGAGACTGTATTAAATGACAAAACAAAGTCTCAGGAAATGGCAAATTTCTTAAAATCTGCCGTAGACCCGGATTTTATGAAATCCTGTTTGGATAGTGGAAAGTATGACGCCAGGCTTCAAAGCGATCAGGAGCTGGCAAAAGGCCTGAATATTCAGGGAACACCCAGTTTTTACATAAATACAAATAATTTCTCCGGTGCCTATAGCTACACCGATATGGAAGCTACGGTTAACTCCGCGCTCTAAATGGTTTGTCTGAACCGAAATTAAAGAATGAAAATTGATGAATTGTCGATATCCCAAATAAAAATTGATGTCCCCATTAATGGGAACGAGATTTTGGAAAAAGTTTTGAAAGCGATTAATTCCGACAGAGAAATTAAAACTCTTTGGAGAATTATGAATGTGAATGCTATTGAGCGCTTGGGTTATACGGATCATGGGCCGACACATGTCAACATAGTTGCCAACTACGCACTACAAATTGCCAGGATTTTTACTAAAAAAGGGGTAAAGATGTCCATTGTTAAAGATTTTGGCCTGACTAATAAACACGCCGAAGTGGTTATATTTTTGGCGTCTTTAATGCACGATCTTGGAATGAGTATTCACCGGGTAAATCACGAGATGTTCAGCCTTTTTATCGCCAGAGATTTTTTGAAGAAAATGCTCGATTTCATGCCGATAGAAGAAAGAACTGTCGTTTTGAGCGAGACTTTGCACGCCATTATCAGTCACAGCCACGGCAGTGCAGGAAAAACATCAACCATTGAGGGTGGAATTGTCCGGATAGCCGATGCTCTGGATATGAGCAAGGGTAGAAGCAGGATCCCATACAAAATGGGCAAAATAGACATCCATTCGGTATCGGCCAATGCTATCGAGAGCGTAACTGTGGAAGAAGGTACAAAAGACCCTGTAGATATTAATATTGTTATGACTACCGAAGCCGGCGTTTTCCAAGTTGACGATTTTATTGAAGAAAAACTCGAAGTTTCCGGACTCGCAAAATATATCCATGTGGTTTCGTACCTGAAGGATAAAGGGAAAACCAGGGTTTATAAAACCTACTCTTAACTTTTACGTCTTTTGTAGGGTTTGAGGATAAGAGCTTCAATTACTCTATATGCAACGGTCATTGCAGTTCCCCAGACATTGAGCGATTTGTTTACCCCGAACATAGGAAGCTCTACTATTATGTCAGAAGCATCCAAAATTTCTTTTGAAACCCCGTCGGTTTCATTTCCGATGACCAAAGCAACCGGGAATTCTATTTTAGTTGTCATAAGGGTAGGGGAAATGCCGCGACTGTCCTGTTCGACAGAAATAATTTGTATACCTTTTTCTTTAAGAGCGGTTACTACGTCAATTGCCTTGTCCGCTTTTTCCCAAGGAACCCATTCCTCCGTCCCTATAGCCGCTTTATGAATTCTGGAGTTTGGGGGGTATTCGGTGTCTCCGCAAATGAACATTTTCTCGGCGGCAATTGCATCGGAAAGACGGAATAAAGAGCCAATATTGTAGGTATCTATTACTCGATCTAAAACCAGGTAAATAGGATTTCTTTTAATTGTAGAAAATGTTTCCGGAGTAGGCGGGGTCTTCCTTAGATCCTTTGCGCCAAGTTTAAACATAAGTGACCCCATTGGGATTCGAACCCAAGATTTTCGGGATGAAAACCCGACGTCCTAGTCCACTAGACGATGGGGCCAAAGTGAGCCCAGAAGGATTCGCCGTGCAAAACAATTCCTTGCTTAGCACTATCGAAACCGACCGGATCTCTGTGAGCCCAGAAGGATTCGAACCTTCAACCGCTTCCTTAAAAGGGAATTGCTCTACCATTGAGCTATGGGCCCTCGTCAGAATAAGTATCGCTTATCAGTCCGGTGTTTGCACCCGAACCTTCTCGCTTCACTATTCCCCCTCTCAAAATTCTTTCAGAATTTTGGCTTGAACGAAAACAAGAAGTAAAAGCACTTCTACGTTCCATATTTTACTCGTTTGGGGCTAATTCCTCAAGCCGAAGGTCACACTCTCTCTTTTGAAAAATAAACTGAGGTTTCTACCGCAATTTCCGGGATTGTCCTCTCTGCCGGAATAATAATTAGCCTGTCCTCAATTGCCAGCCTCTCGATTAAGGGTCTGGTTAATTCGTGGAAGGTCTTAAGTTTTTTTTCTACAGATTCCGGCCTGTCATCATCTCTTGGGGGTAAACCATTGGCCTTTGCAATTTCGTTTCGCGCGGCCGATCTTTGTCTGGTCACTTCATCGGTGACAGGGTAGTAAACATAGTCGGGGAGCACCTCAAAATCCTTGGACATTTCGGCAAGCATTTCATCAACCAGATTAAGTTGGATTACTGTTCTGGGAAATCCTGTAAAAAGAAAAGTGCTAACTCCCTCATTGGTTTTTTCCAAGATCACCTCTTTGACGATATTTACAATTGGTTCATCCGGAATATAGCATCCGGAATCAACATTGGCAATATAGGGCTCAAGAATTGAATGATATTTGGCAAATTCTCCGGTGTTGTCTTTTGCACTGCGATATATTTCGCCTGTGGAAATTTTTACCGAATCGTCGATTTTTTTCAAAAGCAGATCGGCCTGCGTGTCCTTTCCGCACCCGCCCTTGCCTATAAAAAAGATAAAATTGAGAGGGGACTTATTCATAAGGGGAATATATCTTGAGGCGGGGGAATAATCAAGAGTAATCTTGCCATTCGGAAATTACGTTCCCTCATGGTAAAATACGCATGGATACTCGTAAATTGGGGGATCGTCTAACGGTAGGACCGCAGTTTTTGGAGCTGCTTATCGGGGTTCGAATCCCTGTCCCCCAGCTCACTTTCTTCACTTCTCGCCAGTTATTTGGGCTACAAAGACAAAATTCATACCACACATAAAATTTTTTCCGCTTGGTAATTCTCTAAATATTGCAAAGTGTGAGATAATGAATGGACAGATGAAGAAAGGGTTTGTCCAAGCACTGCCCATTGTCTTATTGATAATAGTTAGCGTAGCCTTTGCCTATTATTATGGCAGTCAGCAAAACAAGACTTCTTACCTTAAGACAACTCAAAACCAAGACGGTCCGGAAATAGCAGCGTCCACTACTCCCACTTTTGTTCCCACACCCGTTCCAACCTCAAACATTCCTTCCGGGTGGAAAACTTACAATAATAAAAGATATGGTTTTGAAATTTCCTTTCCTTCCGAATACAAAGCTTTAGATGACGCCAATAGCCTTTACGGTTATCCCAATGGGATTGTCTTAATCTACGGCGGAGGTCAGTCTTATGATTTGGTAATAGAACATTGGAGCAATCAATCCGAATACGAAAATAAATATAGAAATCAGTCAAATATTACCATTAAGAAAATAGGCGACACTTATATTTCACTTCTTAATACCAACTTCGAGGTCGAGGTTGACGAGATGGTAAAAACTTTTAAAATCACCGGCTCGGGTGAATAATGTCCAAGCAGAAAAAAGTCGATAAACCAATTTCCGGCAAAATTAGTTTTATGGCATCAATCAAAAATGTGCAAAAAAGGGAGGGGGTGAATGATTCATGAAAGGTAATAAAATGGTAGTTGCAGGAAGTCTGGCTATAGTTGTTGTTCTTATTGGTATTTTTGTTCTTAAAGGAATTTCACCCAAAGAGGCAGATCCAAATTATGATGAAGAGATGCTTGCCGAAACGGAAGATCTACTTCCAAACGAGGTGGGAACAGAAAAAACCGTCAAAGGATCATGCGACATGATAAACGAAGCCAGTACTTGTGTAGAATATTTTGGATCATATTGGAATGAGGAAACCATTAATATGGTTTGCCAAGACGGCATCTATTCAAAAAATGGCTGCCCTGATCAGGCAATGGGAGGTTGCAGAATGAATCCTGAATCAGAAACGGATCAAATAACGTGGCATTATGAACGCGGCGGGGGCGGGTATAACGAAGAAAGCATTAAATATGCCATGCAAGCGTGTAACGGCGTCCCAGGAGGTCTTTGGACGGAAGAGAATTAATTTTTATTAAATATGTTCGTAATAACGGCCGTTCAATATTGCCTCTCTGGCTTCAAGTGTGATACACCCAGAGTGGGAGTTACGGGTCTGAGTGGTCCGAGACTCTACTGCTCAGCCAAGCTTGGGCACCAATCAAATGAATAAAAACCAACATGAGATCTTAACTGATGTTGTATTTACATTTATATGGAGCTTCAAAAAAGGAGACAATATCATTTATAACTTCGAAATACTTTTCGAACTTTACAAATCTAGGAGGGCAACAAAAAGCCAATATTTTAACAAACCAATAACCCTGATCATTGCTGCAATTGTCGAATGTATACTTGATGATTTCGCCATTCGAGTTAAAGAACACGTAAATGATAAAGTTCCCAATATCAGTCTTTCCCAAATAATCGATTTTAGAAGTAAAAAACTTGAGAAATTTGAACATTATATTGCAAAAGCGATTGAATTTGATCTTTTTGAGCAACCCCCAAGTTTTTACTCCGATTTAAGACTACTGCAACATATGAGAAATAGATTACATATTCAGAATAGAAATTATAAACTCGATAAAGACGAGTACAATATTTTTACCGACTTAAACCTCTCAAGATCTGAAAAAGTTTTGAAAACCATATTGTTAACGATGTACTCAAAATTTCCACGTCAGGATATTACTGAAGAAACAAAGAAAAGCGCCCTAGATATTATTGAGCAAATGATTTCTGGAAATGACCCCAAAGATCCAGCAAATCTTCTTCGGACCCCACATCCTTATCAAGGCGTTCTTGAATCAGAGGATTGCCCATATTGCCTTTCTGGACTGGTCAAACATGGTGAATATTGTCCCTACTGCGGAAATATTTGCACAATACCATGAGTTATGGAACTGAAAGGTCCTAGACCTGTTTGCCTTGCTCGTTTCACTCGCTTTTTTCTACCATTTCGGGAGATTTACTCTTTTGCCA
>CAZSGY010000016.1:0-21124 GCA_964606975.1 uncultured Gammaproteobacteria bacterium
GGTTGGGGAGGGGAAAGTATGTTTTGGTCGCAGCAGTCAATTTCAACTCTGATCAACCCTCCCTTTGCACTATCACTTGTAATTATTCTTTTAGGACTCACAAATCTGCAAAAATATCTGACAAATAAATCCAAGCTGAATTTTATCTTGGCGGTTTTGTTTTTCGGTGCATCGATATTTATTAAAGTATACGCAGGTCTTTTGGTTTTGACGGCACTTTTGGTTTGCGGACTTTATGCATTGGTAATTAATCATCAATCATCAATCCTAAAAATATTTCTTCTTTCGCTGATTTTATCTTTGCTACTTTTTATTCCTTTTAATAAATCTTCTGTCGGTCTTGTAACATTTGCTCCCTTTTGGTTTTTAGAGTCAATGGTGGCTTTTGCGGATAGATTTAATTGGCAGCGAATGTATTCCGCCATGACCACCTACAGAATGGGAGAAATTTGGTTTAAAGCGATACCCGCTTACGGGCTTGTTTTTACAATTTTTATCCTTGGCAATTTCGGTACTAGGATTATCGCCTTAAAAATGCTTCCCCTTAAATTTAAAAAAATATTTTCCTCGAGTGCAGTTTCCGTGTTTTTGTTTACAGTAATAACTGCCGGGATAATCGCTCCGATGTTTTTTGTTCAGAAGGGAACTCCCTGGAACACTATTCAGTTTTTTTATTATTCGTTATTTTTTACAGGCATTTGGGCGGGCATCGCAGCTACGCAACTTATTGAAAAAATAAAACGCCGTTATAATGCCTGGTCGGTATTTACCTTTTCAGTAGTCATAATTTTATTGACAATTCCAACCACTCTGGCATCCCTCGGAAATTACCTATCCGCTAAACCTCAGTCTATCTTGCCAAAAGAAGAAATGGAGGCTTTAGAGTTTTTATCGAAACAACCTGTGGGCACCGTGCTTACCTATCCTTTTGACAAAGTAAAAGCAAACCTTGCAGAATCACCAAAACCACTTTCCCGGTATGTATCAACAGCCTATGTGTCTGCGTTTTCGGGACAAAATGTCTATCTTGAAGATGAAATGAACTTAGATATTATGCAATACCCGTGGAAAGAAAGAAGGGAGTCACAGGAGAGCTTCTTAAACACCTCTGATGCCGACAGCGCGTCAAAATATTTAAGAGATAATCGTATTAACTATATTTACTGGCTCAACGGCGAGCACACAAAAGTGGGCACAGAGCATCTTATGGTGACGGAGATATTTCAAAACAACAGTGTTACAATTTTTAATGTAGTTTATTAAATGAAAATAGTTAAACAGTTATTTCAAAAAAGATGGTTTTGGGCAGTCATTGTTGCTCTTTTTACCATCCCGACATTTTCGGCGCTTATCCGTCCGGGTTTTTTTCCGATGCACGATGACCTGCAGGCCTTTAGGTTTTATGAAATGGACAAATGTTTTGCCGATTTTCAAATTCCATGCCGCTGGGTGCCGGACGCCGGATATGGGTATGGGTATCCTCAGTTTAATTATTACCCCCCGAGTGTTTATTACATAGGTGAAGCTTTACATCTATTAGGGATAGGGTTTATCGATACCACAAAAATACTTTTTGCTGCCGGACTTGTTCTTTCCGCTTTGGCCATGTTTCTTTTGGTAAGTGAAATGCTTGGCAATTTTCCGGGATTTGTTTCCGCAATGCTATATACATTTGTCCCCTATAAGGCTGTTGAGGTTTACGTCAGAGGTGCAATGAGCGAGTTTTGGTCTTTGGTCTTTTACCCTCTCATTTTTTGGGCGGTGTATAAACTTATCAAAACTTTAAAAACAAAATATATTGCACTGCTGGCTTTATCAATCGGCATGCTTTTGACGACACATCTTTTAATGTCAATGATTTTTGTCCTGCCGGCGGCTATTTGGACAATCTATTGGCTGGTAAAAGAAAATAAATTGGCGAAAATAGGAAAAGTGGCAGCCGGAGTAGCCCTGGGTGTTGGGTTTGCTGCATTTTTTATCCTGCCCGTTATTTTTGAGGGGAAATATGCGCATACGGAGACCCTGACAATGGGATATTTCGGTTATCTGCAGCATTTTGTAAATGTCTTTAAACTTTTTATTTCCAGGGAGTGGGGGTATGGGTCCTCCGGATTTCCTAACGAAAAATTAAATCTTTCAACCGGTTTAATTCAGTGGACATTTGCTTTGGTTGCATTCGCCTTGGGTGCGTTTTATATTTTTGTGAAAAAGAAAAATAAAGAAATGAAAGATTGGTCCTGTCTACTGATCACGCTTTCAATAATGGAATTGTCGACTCTTTTTATGATTCATGTTAAATCTAGCTTTATTTGGAAGCTTTTTCCTTTCCTCGCCTGGCTGCAGTTCCCCTGGAGATTTTTAAGTGTCAGTATTTTTCTTTTGGCTATTATTGGAGGCATTGGAATTCACCTTTTACCCAAATTTAAAAAAACTGTCGGGATATCTCTGGTTGCTCTGGCAATAATTTTAAATTACTCGTATTTTGTACCTAAAGACTGGATAAACATAACAGACGCTGAAAAGTTTTCCGGAGCATCCTGGCAAAAACAATTAACTATCAGTATTTTTGATTATTTACCGATTTACGCAAAGCTCCCACCCATCTCCGCGGCGCCGGAAACTCCGGAGGTTTTGCAAGGCAAGGCAGAATTTACCACTTACGTCAAAGGCAGCGATTTTCAGAAAGGGAAAGTATTGGTTTTGGAAGATGCGGTCATCAGACTTCCTATATTTGATTTCCCGGGGATGCGGGTTAGGGTTGACGGAGATAGCGTGCCGCATGTTAATAATGATTGCAGGGGTCAGGAATTTTGTCTGGGGCTTGTTACGTTTAATTTACCTATGGGTGAACACGAAATTGAGGTAGAATTAGAGGACACTCCTGTCAGAAGAGTGGGTAACTACCTTTCACTGGTGTCGCTACTAGTTATTGGCTGGATTTTAGTGAAAAAGAGTAAAGAATGAAAAAGAAATTAAAAAAACTATCTAAATTTTGGTGGATTTTAGTACTTCCGTTTCTAATTCCTTCATTTAACCGTTTAATTCACAAGGGCTTTTTCCCGACTCAGGATTATATTTATGTCGCCAGAATTTATCAGATGGACAAGTCTTTGAAAGACGGCCAGTTTCCGGTAAGGTGGGTTCCGGATTTCCGCTACGGCGAACCTCTTTTTAACTTTTACGCACCGCTCACTTACTATGCCGGCTCATTAGTACACACTTTTAATATTAGTTTTTTGGATACGGCAAAAGTTTTGTATGCATTTGGTTTTGTTCTGTCTTTTATATCAATGTATTTTTTTGGCAAAGAACTTTGGGGAAAGGCCGGGGGCCTGCTTTCCGCGTTTGTCTATTTATACGCTCCATACAGGGCGCTTGACGTCTACGTACGTGGAGATTTGTCGGAAAGCTGGGTATTTATTCTTCTACCGCTAATATTTTTAGGAGTGCTTAAGCTTTCTCGAGAAATTAACGGTAAAAACATAGCTCTGTTATCACTGTCACTTGCCGGACTTTTCTATACACACAACGTGATGACAATGCTCATCGCGCCCTTTTTTGTTCTTTGGATTATTTTTGTGGTTTGGAAAGAAAAAAACTCGAAACTTATTGTTCCGCTTCTCTCGACATCTTTATTGGGTGTTGGCCTGGGAGCAAGTTTTTTGCTGCCGGCATATTTTGAAAAATCTTTTGTACAGGTACAGCATCTGACAGACGGATATTTCGATTTCAGAGCACACTTTGTCGAGCTAAGACAATTCTTTTCTACATTTTGGGGATATGGGGCGTCAACTTGGTTGGGAGATGACGGAATGTCATTCCAGCTCGGGGTGATGCAGTGGGTAGCTTTAGGCTCCATCCCAATCCTAATTTTCATTAAAAGGAAAAAATTTAAAAAAGAGAAAATATTATATACAGTAGCATTCCTTTTCTTTGTTTTTCTGTTTTCCGTTTTTCTGCAGCACAACAAATCAACGTTTATCTGGCTTAATATTCCGCTACTTCAATACGTCCAGTTCCCCTGGAGATTTATGGCTATAAGTACATTTTTTGCCGCGTCTTTGGCGGGAGTATTGGCTTTGCTTTTACCCAAGATGAGATATGTAATATTGGGTGTTTTTGTTGTCTTACTGATTATTTTTAACTACAACTATTTTAGGTTTGAAAGTTACTACGAAGACTCGGTTGACTCTCATTATATTTCATCCGAGACACTTTCAAAGGATGACAGACTACCCAAAGATTACCTTCCGGTTTGGGTTAAGGTCAGGAAGTCTGAAAAAATTACTAGCCCAATCGTTATCGGCGGAGAAGCAGAGGTAAGCAATTTTACCACCCGTAGTAATTCGGCAAAGTTTGATTTAAGTGTTTCCAAGGAAGCAACATTGGAAGTTCCGATTACTTATTTTCCCGGATGGACGGTCAGGTTGAATGGCGCAAAAGTAAATTTGGATGATCCGGGTGAATTGGGGCTGATACGATTTCCCGCCGCACCCGGCGAATACGATGTAGACGTTCGTTTGGAAAACACACCCTTAAGAACTGTCGGCAATCTGATTTCCTTTATAAGTTTATTGATCGTTTTCTATTTCTTATTTCTTTTTAAAAGAAAGGGTGTTAAAAAACATATAAGTAATAAATGAAAAAACTTTTGGGGTTAGCGGTAATCTTGAGAATTCTGGTTTCAATTTTCATCTTTCACCCTGATATAAAGACGATAGGTTATCAGACATCATTTCTTAAACACGGCGTTATCGATATCTATTCCCATATCGCCGAAAACAAAAAAGACCTTCCATTAAAAGACAGTTTTGTTTATTTCCCTTTGACATATTTGACGTTGGGGGTGCATCAGGCGGTTTTGTCTCCGATTTTAGGAAATCAATTTGATGCCTGGCTTTCGAATGCGGATTCCGTCGGAATGGTTACAGATCCGAACATTTTCAAATATTTGCTTGCGCTTAAATTGCCATATTTGATTTTGGACATCGTAATAGCTTTTATACTTCTTTCTTATTTTGCAGATCGGAAATGGGGGAAGAAAGCGTTTACTTTATGGCTTTTTAATCCTTTTACCATTTTTATTATCTACGGGTTTGGAAACGTGGATATTTTCCCCGTTACTCTAACACTTCTTGCTCTCTCGTTTATTAAAAAAGATAGGAAGATTCCGGCTGCTTTAATGTTAGGGTTGGCCGCGGGGTTTAAGATATACCCGCTTCTATTTGTTCCCTTTTTGATTTTAACTGGAAAGTCTTTCAAGGAGAGATTGTCACTGGGGATAATTCCTTTCGCTGTTTTTGGATTGATATCTCTGCCGTTTTTATCACCGACGTTTTTTGAATCAACACTAATTTCCGGATTAACGACAAGAATGTTTAATCCCGGATTCAATGTCGGTTTTGGGGAGTCAATAATTGTAGGACTGATGCTTCTTTCGTCTCTTTTTTTCTATGCATGGTTTAAGGACAAAAGACCCAATATGTTTAATTACTGGTTTACAGTTTTATTGATAATCTTTTCATTTTCGCACTTCCATGTCGCCTGGCTGCTTTGGATAGCACCGTTTGTTGTTATTCTGGCTATAGAGAAAGAAAAATTTTCCCTGCCGCTACTTATGCTTGCGGTAGCATCCATCTTGATTCCGCTTTTGTATCAGGATAGATCGATGTCCATTTCACTTTATAGAATTTACTCTACATGGTTTGATCTTTTGCCTACCCCTTTTACCGCCATTCAGAGATTTTTCGATCCATATAGTCTGCAAAGCATCCTGCACTCGCTTTTAGCAGGAGGATCATTAATTGTTGCGCTGGAGCTTTTTAAGAAGGAGGAGAAATTATGAAAAAAATGATTTGGTTAACAGTCTTTTTTGTATTGGCTTTGGTGTTTGTGGCTCCAGTTTTTCTGTCACTTTCTCTTTCAATGACACCGGCAAACATACAGCCCGGGTATGATCCCGGCATCAGGCTTTCAATATACCGGGACAGGGTGTTTACTCAAAAATTTGTTTCAGGGGCGCAAAACCTCACAGCAGTAGGACTATCCATTCGAAATCCGAATCTTAAAAATAAAGCGGGTATAATATTCAATCTATACGATTCCTCCGGAAATTTAATAAGAACAATTGCGATCAACGGACAGAATCTGGAAGACGGTTCGTTTACAAAATTCATATTTGATTCCATCCCTGATTCACTTGGCAGGCAGTATGAGTTTTCTCTTTCCTCCCCGGCAGCGGGACCGGAGGAAACCATAGAGGTGTTTATAATTGAATCCGATAAAGATTCGGGCATTACCGAATATTCATATCTTGGGGAGACCCATGCCGGCGGGACGCCCATGGTCGCCTATGAAAAGCCTGAAAGTAAATCGGAGACTGTCAAAAGCGTTTTTTCTAGTTGGCTTTCCAGACTTCTACATCTTGATTCTCAAAAATCGGAGTAAGGCCAATATCTTCCGGGCTGACCTTTGGCCTTATGGCCTTCGGGTAGTATAAAATGTCTGCCTCAGTTTCTGAAAAACGACCCCTGACAATTTGAGGATTTTCATTTGAAAATATGACCATTTTATTTTCCGATCTTTCTTGCCAATTGTAACCCATGATGTCTACTTGCTCGTAATCATCGAAATATGTTCTTCTGGCTGATAGTGCAGAAACATAGGATGTGTCAAACCAATCCCAGATTTGGGGTGTTTCACCCTCAAGACTTAGATATTTATTATAAGGAGGAGTTAGGATAACATCCTCTTCATCTGTATTGTTTTTTATAAATTGCAGTGCCTCGATCTCACCTGCCGATATTTTGGCAAAAGCCGGCCGGGAATAAAATTCCTTCAAAAGGCCTATCTGGGTCGGGATCATGAGAATCACGATGAGCGGCCCGAAAAAATATCGATATTTTGTTGGAATCCTGGCAACCTGAATCCCTGCTAGTATTCCGAAAAGTAGAACAAAAAATTGCAAAAATTGACTGGTGTTTGAAGCTACGCCTTTTTGCAAAAAGAGTAGAGGAAGGATTAAAGAAATTGTGATAGCAACCTTTATAATCGGATGTGTTTTTAAGAAATTTTTAAGACCTAAAAATCTCATACCCAAATTGCCGAAAAAGAAGATAAGAAATGCTACGCCCTCGTATTCCAAAATTCTCAAAATTGATTTTATACCTCCGCGGTCCAGATAAAACTGTCTTCTTAATTCGAGATCCAGCCAATTAAGCCGGGAAGGTTCCACCACCATAGTTCTTATATACCACCAGGGCTGAAAAATTAGAAAAGAAGCGGATCCTGATGTGTTTGGAAAATAAAGAGCCAATGCCAAAATTCCGCTCACAAAAGTTAGCAGAAGTGTTTCAAACTTTCGGCTTTTGATAAGTTCCCACACCCCGACAATTCCCAGTGAAACCAAGGCGGTAACCCCGGCATAGACCTTAAAACTGGATAAAGTGCCAAAAAGCAAAACGCAAATTGCAAAGAACGCATATTTTTTACCCCCCATCTTTTCCTTACTAAAAAGCAAGTAAAAATATATAGCAGTCAAAAATACAAAGTCCGAAATAATCTGAGGCGGATTACCGCCCGCACTTTGAGGCTGTGTTGCCCAAAAAATGCTTTCTCCACCAATAGTTTTGTTTTTTAAATAAGTGACTATGTATCCGAAACTGCCGCCAAAATAAGTAAATATAGTTGCCCAAATCGGTGCAGAAGGATTTTTGGTAAGTCTTTTCGTAAGAAAATAAACTGAGGCTCCCAAAAATAAAGAACTTAATACGGGAAAAATTCTGAAGTACAAATCCATGTTGGAAAAAGGCAGGTATTTACTGGCCATTGCGGGTAAGATATCGCTAAAGAAGTGGTAATTAACCAGTTTTTCCCCTGCAAAAACCGGATTTTGAAATGGCCATCCTTTTTTCATTTCTTCCATGAGTGCTATATGCCACGTCCCGTCGTGTCCGTTTGCGCTCCAGAAAAGCAGATCGCCGTCTTTTATCGTTCCACTGGGGGATATGATAGCCAACTGTCCGGCCATTCCCAATACAAAAACTATTAAAATGGTAATTGTTCGAAGCGACGGCTTAACCTTCATCTGTTTTACAGTTCTGGTAAAAGGTTTAATTAAGAAAAACAGAGAAAGAAAAGTAAGCGGGATAATTAGTACGGTAATATTGAGTATTATCAGTAAGTAAGATAGCAGGGTAAAAAATACAAAACCGACAATTCCGCCCATGAGTATTTTTTCCATACCTAAAGTATATTACAATTAGAGTATGAGACGAAGACCGATATTACTTCTTTTAGGAATTGTCCTTCTTGGTCTGGCAATCAGAATCTATAAAATTGACGCACTACCGCTTTACGGAGACGAGCTGACCATGGTTTATGACACTTATTCCATAAGCAAAACCGGTATGGATGCCACAGGACAAAAATTTCCGTTGACTTTCAAAATGGGCGCGGGACGCCCCGGAGGTTATATATATTTTTCAGTTCCGTTTGTAGCTATATTCGGGCCAACAGTCTGGGGGGTACGTGGCCTTTCTTTGCTTTCGGGGTTGGGAATAATCGTCCTTATGTATTTCTTGGGTAAAAAGCTTTTCAATGAGAAAGTCGGACTTATCGCTGCGTTTCTGATGTCAATTTCACCCTGGGATATTTATTTAAGCCGCGGGGGGTTTGAAGCACATTTTGCTCTATTTTTAGCCCTTTTGGGAATCACAATGTTTTTTTATAAAAAGTATTTTTGGTGGGGGATTTCTTGGGGAATTGCACTTTTCACTTACCCCACCTTCAAGTTGACTTTGCCTCTCATGTTTTTGCTTTTGGGTTTTGTTGAAAAATTTAAAAAGCTACTTAGCGACAAAAAGTTTATAGTTGGCACGCTAATACTATTTTTGTTTGGTGCCGCGGCAATTACTCAAACCTTTTTTGCCGGCAGTGAAACAAGATTTTTTAACCAAAATATACTATCTGACAATTTGACCAAGCAAAGACTTATTCAAATAGTCAGCGCCGAAAGAACGTCGTCAACATTGCCGTCGGTTTTAAAACCGGTTTTTATAAATAGAGAAATTGAGTACGGAAAAATACTTTTGGAAAGTTATTTCTCAAATATTTCTCCGAGCTTTTTGTTTATAAGAGGAGATGGGAATCCACGCCACAATCCCGGAGAAATGGGGATGCTTTATCTGGCAGAACTGCCAATATTATTAATTTCAATTTTTATTCTATGGAAAGAGAATAAAAAGATGTTGTTTTTGCTGTCAGGATGGATATTGATTACTCCACTAGCAACAATGTTTATGCAGGAGGCCCATGCATTGAGAAACGGACTAATGCTTCCGCCTTTAATTTTACTTACGGCTTATGCAATCTCCCGTCTTCCCCGAAAGTTTGTCAAAATATTTTTTGTAATCGTAATAATGGAACTCATTTACATCCTGGTACGTATTTACACAATTGCTCCTGCCAAATTTGCGTCGTTTTGGTCGGCAGAGGCAAAAAAGGCTGCCGTTTACGCAATTGAAGCGGATAAAAGAGGAGAGGATGTAACTTTATTTATAAACCGGATTGATAATATCGAATATGCTTATGAGGTTTATGCAAAAGTAGACCCCCGTGAGGTTATTTCCCAATACGGAAAAGTGCCTAAAATTTACGGCCATATCACTATTGCCGATAAGTAGATTTACTTGTGAATTTGAAGCTGGTAACATTTAAGATGAGATATGAAGAAATTTTCGGCCTGGATTTGGCTTTTTTTGATACTTTCTATCGCTTTCTTCCTACGGGTATACAAGATAACTTCAGTTCCGCCTTCTCTTAATTGGGATGAAGTTTCGATCGGCTATAACGCCTATTCTGTTCTCAAAACCGGCAAGGATGAATGGGGTGTCAGATTTCCGCTGAATTTCAAATCATACGGAGAATATAAGCTTCCCGGGCAAGTTTACGCCTCGATTCCGGGAATAGCAGTATTCGGTTTAAATGAATTGGGGGTAAGAATTACTCCCGTCATCTATGGTACTCTGACGGTTCTTTTTTTGTATCTTTTGGTCCAGGAGATGTTTGCAAAAAAAGGCGTATCTTTAATATCTGCGTTTTTGTTGGCAGTTTCTCCGTGGCATATCCAGTTGACGCGCGCTTCTTTTGAATCGTCATTTGCACTTTTTTGGGTTGTTATAGGAATTTGGCTTTTTCTTAAAGGTCTGAAAAAACCAAAATGGCTCGTGTTTTCGGTACTTCCATTCGCAATTTCGATTTATACATACAACAGTGCCAGGGGTTTTGTTCCGCTTTTTATATTGGCTTTAATAATTATTTTCAGAAAATATTTTTGGAAAGTTAAAGGATGGTTTTTAAGCGCGGGAGTGCTTTTTGCAATATTAATGATTCCTTTGGCAGTCCAAGTGATGAGCGGAGAAGCTTCTGAAAGATACAAATTGGTCAGCATAACGGATGAGGCGGGCTTAATTCCCAGGATTGAAGAAAGGAGAAATGGTTCCACACTGCCTCCGGTCATAACCAAACTGATACATAACCGTTATACATACATAAGTTTTTATTTTACAAAAAATTATTTAGCCCACTTTAGTCCTGACTTCCTTTTCATTAGTGGGGCAGGACACCGTCAACATCACGTCCAGGGAGTGGGGGAAATGTACTGGTTCCAATCGGTATTTATAATCCTTGGAGCATATTATTTGCTTAAAAAGAAAGATCCCGGCTTGAAAGTTTTACTACCCTGGTTATTTTTGGCGTTTGTTCCCGTTTCCTTAACTAACGACAGTATCCCCAATGCTTTAAGAACTCTGAACGCAGCACCGATTTACCAGATATTTACGGCTATGGGAATCTATTACGTTTATAAAGGTATTAAAAACAAAAAAGTGTTTGCCGGAATTATGACAATTGCGGCAATATTATTTTTGATAAACTTCGGAATTTATATAAAAAACTTATTCGTTAATTATCCGGTCAAATATTCCAAAGATTGGCAATATGGAAATAAACAGGTTGTTGCCTATATTAAGGACAATGGGGATAAATATGATTTGATCACTTTTAGCAGGCATTATGGAGAGCCGCACATGTTTACTTTATTTTATTTGGGATACGACCCTGTCAAATTTCAAAACGACCCGGGGTTAACGAGGTTTGAAACATTTGATTGGGTCAGAGTTTTGCGGTTTGATAAATATTATTTTCCGGATTTAGGAGATGCGGGAACAAAATATGAAGACGTGATTGCTGCGAATCCGGATAAAAGAATTTTGTTCATCGGCAGAAAAGAAGATTTCCCCCAAGATCTTCCCAGACTAGAAACCATAGACTTTTTGGATGGCGGGAGGGCATTTGATATTGTGGAGACGAAATGAAAATTGAAAGATATAAAATATTTTTTGCCCTGGTAATTATATTCTTTTTCATTACCAGGCTTTATAAAATTGCAGACTTGCCGGCCTCGGTTTATTGGGATGAGGCTTCAATCGGATATAACGCTTATTCAATAGGGGTAGATCTAAAAGACGAATGGGGGGACACCCTGCCATTGCACTTCCGTGCATTTGGAGAATTTAAATTACCGGTTTATATTTATTCGGTAGTGCCATTTGTAAAAATCTTCGGATTGAACGCACTGGCTGTAAGATTGCCGGCAGTGCTTTACTCTTTTGGCACATTGATTTTAACCTATCTTTTGGTCAGTAAGATTACTGCCAAAAAGTGGCCGGGAGTCTTGTCTGCTTTTATATTAAGCGTTTCCCCTTGGTTTTTCATTTTTTCCCGAACGGGATATGAAGCCACTGCCGGAGTATTTTTTTTGTTGTTATCAGTGTATTTTTTCCTTTTGGATTCAAAGAAAAAAATACCGTTATTATTGGGAACTCTGTCGGCAATTCTAAGCCTTTATAGTTATACAAGTTTCAGAATAATTGCCCCATTATTGCTGTTTTTCTTCCTAGGTCGGGCTACTTTCAAACATCTGATTAACAAGGATCTTACAAAATATCTGTTTCCTATTTTGCTTTCGGTTTCAGTTTTTTTGCTGTCCTTAATTCCAATCGCCAGACTTTTCCTTTATGATGCCGGTTTTGGTAGGGCGCAATCGTTTGCTCTGATCCCCGGTTTCCAGCAGGTCTATGATTTACAGGGCAAGCCGCATTTTCAAATTACTTATGATAGAACGGGCTCCGTAGACTGGAAAGAGAATGTGTTAGCTGTGGTTAAAAATTATTTTTCTCATTTTTCGCCGGATTTTCTTTTGACAAACGGAGATTCAAATTCCAGAAGCCAAATCCCCGGACACGGGCAGATTTATTGGATCGATATCCCTTTGGCAATTTTGGGAATCTATGCAATTTTAAGAAAAAGGAATTTATTATTTTTTATCCCGCTAACGCTTTTAGTACTTGCTCCAATTCCGGCCAGTATAACTAAAGAATCGCCGCATGCTTTAAGAACTATCTTGGCGGCGCCAAGTTTGGCGATGATTTCGGCAATTGGAGTTTGGTATTTGGCGGAAAAATTTAGTGTAAAAAAAATATCCCTCGCGCTGATTTGCCTAGTTTCAGCACTTTATTATTTATCATTTGAACTTTATGCAACGGACTTTGTCTTGAAATACCAAAACCGGACGGCTTCAGATTGGCAATACGAATATAAGGAAATTTTCGCTAACCAAAAAAGCGGGATAGTTACTGATAAATACGGGCAACCCTATATATTTGCGCTTTTTTATCAAAAA
This sequence comes from uncultured Gammaproteobacteria bacterium, assembly GCA_964606975.1. GTDB lineage: Bacteria > Patescibacteriota > Microgenomatia > UBA8517 > UBA8517 > UBA8517. The sequence continues at coordinate 12,743 of CAZSGY010000016.1, forward strand.
TACCCACCCGAAAAATTTAGATCTGAGGTAAAGTATAATTCGGTCGATAGATGGGGATTTTCTCTGGTTTCGTCTTTTAACGGATTTGAATTTAAATGAAGAAAATTGAAATTATTATATTGGCGGCGATTGTTATTTTGGGAGCGTTTTTGAGAATATACAAACTTGACAGTGTTCCGCCATCTCTAAATTGGGACGAAGTGGCCGCCGGATACAATGCCTACACAATAGCAAACTGGGGTGCTGATGAATACGGCACAAAAATGCCTCTGGTGTTTAAATCTTTTGGCGACGACAAACATCCGGTACATATTTATATTACTGCCGTTTTTATTAAGATATTTGGTTTTTCGGAATTTATAACACGCCTGCCTAGTGCCATTATTGGGATAGTTGCCGTTGCCGCGATTTATTTTTTGGTAACGGTAATGTTTAAAAATAAAGCCGCAGGTTTTTTATCTTCATTCTTTTTAGCGGTTTCCCCCTACCATCTTCAGCTTTCCAGGGGATTATGGGAAGCAAATTTTGCACTGTCTTTTTACATTCTCGGACTTTTAATGTTCTACCTTGGGATCAAAAGAAAATATTTATTTCCTTTATCATTTTTGAGCTTTGGTCTTTCGTTTTTTTCTTATCACTCCGCCAAGGTTTTAATTCCGGCGACAATAATTTTGCTTTTGGCTCTTTACGCTAAAGATTTTGTCAAAAACAAGATTTGGTTGGGGATATCGCTATCGGTAATAGCTCTATTTACATTTTTGACTATTAACAATCCGAAAATTTTGGGGTTTGCCAGAATTGAACAAAACAAGATTCAGAAAACAGACATCGAAAACACATATTTATTTAAAAAAACAGGGAATTCTTATCTTGCCACCGTCGAAATTACTTTTAATCATTACAAACCCTACTTTAATCCCAAGTATTTATTTATATCCGGAGATGAAAATCCCAGAAATTCGGTAAACAAGTTTGGACAATTTTATAAAGTAGACCTTATATTAATGGTAGCCGGCCTGATCGCTCTTTTTTCCGCCCGGTCCCGGTCCTCAATTATTCTGGGATCGTGGATTTTACTGGCACCTTTGCCGGCCGCGTTTGCAGGTGGCCCCCAAAACGCAATCAGAGGAGTTTTTATGCTTGGCGGCATGACAATTTTGGCCGGGTTAGGGGCAGGTAAAATAATCTCTTTATTTAAAAATAAAATATGGAGGGCTTTGTCTTTAATTATAATTTTGGCTGCTGTTTCCTTCGAGTTTGGAAGCTACCTCAAGTATTACTATAAAGAATATGCCAAGGACCATGCTATTGAGTGGCAGTATGGTATGGAGCAGATTGTGAATTATCTTAAACGCAATCCGGATTACTCGCGTGTTTATATGGATAAAATAAGGCAGCAGCCTTATATATTCTTTTTATATTATCTAAAAACCCCGCTACCAGAGCTTCTGGCAACAGTAAATTACGACAAAAGCGAATCAAGAAGCTACAATTCAGTAGAATCGTTTGCAGAATATCAATTCGGGGGGAATTGGGACATAATAAATAGCTATCCTTATCACGGGGTAATATATGTTATGACACCGAGTTATTATAGCGGGTTGCGCTATATTAATGAGTTTGAGGTTAAAAAGCTGATAAAATACCCCGGTGGTACGGACGCTTTTTATATAGTTGAAGGGAATTTATTATGGTAAAACTATCTGTCGTACTGGCCACAAGAAATGAAGAGGAAAATATTGGCCGATGTTTGCAGTCTATTGAGGACATTGCCGATGAAATTATCATAGTCGATGAGTATTCAAATGACAAAACTGTCGAAATAGCAAAAGAGTATGGTGCAAAAGTGTTTAGTGAACCGCATCATGAGATATTTCATATAACCAAACAAAAGGCACTCGACAAAGCCAGTGGGGAATGGATTCTGCAGATGGATGCGGACGAGGTGGTTACAACGGCGCTTGCAAGTGAAATTTTGTCCGTTATCAATCATCAACCATCAACCATTAGCCATAAACCGTCAACCGTTAGTCCCTTGTTTCTCCGTCATCAGAAACTGATTGAAGCCCGCGACGGCAAAATAGGAAAACCCACAGGCGAAATTGTCGGCTACTTCATTCCCCGGAGAAATATGTTTTTGGGTAAACCCTTGATCCATGCCGGAGTTTATCCTGACGGGGTGATTCGTTTGGTAAAAAGAGGGTTTGCCAGTTTCCCCCAGAAGTCGGTACATGAGCAGATTGAATTAAACGGGGAAGTAAGTTGGCTATTAAGCGACCTTTTGCATTACGATTCCCCTACACTTAAAAAATATTTTATGAGGCTTAACCGCTATACCGATCTTCATGCCCGCGAATTGAAAGATAAAAAAGTTTCTAAAAATCCGTTTTCCTTTATATATTATATTTTACTTAAACCTTTGAGTGTTTTTATCAATTTATATTTCCGCCATTTGGGGATTCTTGACGGAGTCAGAGGGTTTTTGTGGAGTTTCTTTTCAGCAACACATTATCCCATTGCCTACTTTAAATATATAACCTCTGAGGTTTAGAATTAATTAATGGATCTTCTTAATAAAAATATTATCATTACCGGTTCGACCGGAGGAATCGGCAGGGAATTGGTAAAAAATATCGACGCCGAAGGAGCAAACTTGATATTAATTTCAAGATCGGAAAGCGAACTTCAAAATTTGTCTAAGGAATTGGAAAGCAACTGCACATACTTTGCTTGTGATTTTTCCGATCAGAATGACGTCGAAAATTTGGCCAAAAAATTGTCTAAGCAGTTTAAAGTAATAGATGTCTTAATAAATGCGGCCGGTATAGGAGTTTATAAAAAGTTGGAAGACGAGTCACTTGAAGAATGGAACAATTCAATGAACATTAATGTAACTTCTCAATTTTTGCTGATTAAACACTTAAGCAAAAATTTACGTAAATCAAAAAGCTCTGTAGTTTTAAATATCGGTTCGGGTGCGGGTGTAATTCCGATGGCAGAAAGAAGTATTTACTGTGCAACAAAGTTTGCGGTGCGGGGTCTGACTTTAAGTTTGGCTGAGGAATACAAAAAATCGCGCCTAGAGTTTTGTTTGATAACTTTGGGAAGTACTCTAACCAGCTTTGGCCCGATGAGCTATGAGGAAAAGAAGTCTGATATGGAAAAAGGTAAAAAAGCCTATTTCACTCCGGATTGGGTAGCCAAAAAATTAATTTCTATTATCAAAGACGATGATAGGAGGGTGGAGTACACTCTTTTTCCTTCAAATTATGTCGCCGAATGGAAAGAGGCCAAATAAACCTTTAAAGGACTGACCCTGCAAGGTGTATATAGTATTAATCAATGGTTAAATTTCCGAGAATTAGTTTATCTTCTTGCTGATATTTTTCTATAAAATCTTTGTAGTTATTAAATTTTTTGAACTCCACCCCGACTTTGTCATTAAATTGGCTTAGTATGTAATCACTTTTAATCCAGGGCGTATGCCTTAAATTCAAATAATCTCCATAAGATGAATACGCTGATAATAAATCGTTCGTAAGTTCAGAAGGGTTTAAATGTATATACCTACTCAGATGCAACAAATACGCCTCGTCGTTAACTAGAACGGCCCTGTATCTACCTTGAAATAGATTACCGACTCTTTTGTACTTTTTATTAAAATACATAGAATATCTAGTCATTAAAGAGCGAACAAATTTTGTAACGGAATACAAAGAAGACTGTTTAATAAGCATATGCCAATGATTCGGCATTAAGCAAAAACACAGTAGTTCAATTTCCTGAAAATAATTTTTTGGCAACCTTGATATACCTTTAAAGGACTGACCCTGCAAGGTAAAGGTTTTCTTTTTAATTTCGGACTTTTTTGGCGGAGGAGATAGATATTCTTTTAGGTAGTTCAAAAATACTTTGTAATCTTGGGCATCTAAAAATATTCTTCTTTTTTCTACGCCCCGGTTATAGAGGTGGTAATATCCACCCTGAATATACATTTTAATAGTGTTACGCCCAGGCATAATTTATACTACCTTTAAAGGACTGACCCTGCAAGGTTAAGTGGAGTGGTCACAAAACCTCCGGAGGGGTAAAATATATATATGAAGATGGGGGTTACGAAAGTGGCAGTTGATACGGGGCCTCTAACGAGCGGAGATGGTGTCCGCGGAATCGGTGTATACACAAGAGAACTAATCGGCGCTCTCGAATCAATCCAAAAAACCGGCGGCAATAAGTTTGAGATATATCCTGTTGATTTTTTTAAACTTCAAGCTTCAGCCATTAATTATTATGATGCGGTTCACTTTACCCGTTTCAACCCGTTTTTCATTTCACTTCCGCTTAAGAAGCCAAAGAATGTAAAATTTGTTTTGACAATTTATGACCTTATTCCACTTATTTACCCCAAACATTATCCGCCCGGAGTTAAAGGATGGATAAACTGGCAGATTAATAAATTTTTAATTAAGAAAAATGTAGACGCGGTCATCACAATTTCCGAAACTTCCAAAAAAGATATTTGCCGATTTATCGGAATAGATCCAAAGAAAGTCCATGTTATTTACCTTGCCCCCCGGGCAATTTTCAGAAAATTAGAAACTAGAAATTCGGACGTAGTTATTAAGAAGCAATACGGGCTACCGGATCGCTTCGCTCTTTATGTTGGGGATATAAATTACAACAAAAATATTCCGCTTTTGGTTAAAGCATGCGAAATGGCCGATGTCCCTTTGGTTATTGCGGGAAAACAGGCGTCTGAAATTGAAAAAATGGACTTCAATCATCCGGAACTTACACATCTGAAAAATATCAATTGGGACAAAGTTATCAAATTGGGTTTTGTTTCTGATAGCGATCTTGTAAAGATTTACAACCTTGCCACAGTTTATGTTCAGCCTTCCTTCTACGAAGGATTCGGGCTTCCGGTTTTGGAAGCGCAGGCCTCCGGTGTCCCGGTTATCTGTTCAAAGACACAAGCTTTATCGGAAATAGCCGGTGATACGGTTCTTTTTGCAGACCCGGGAACCTCTGAAGACTTTGCTGAAAAAATCCGATTACTATTAAAGGACAACGAATTAAAAAATAATCTGATGCAAAAAGGATTAAAAAATGCTAAAAGATATACATGGGAGAAAACTGCTCTTCTGACAACTGAAGTATATGAACAATAACAAAATTCTTCTAAGTGTGTCCAAATTTTTTATATCATGGAGATTGGCACTTTTTTTGATTGCCTTTTTGGCAATATATCTGATCACCGGTTTTGGAGGAAGGTTTCCGTACGCCGACAGGGTTTTAACGGTTACCGGCCTGCCGAGTTGGATTTGGGGATTTGGCAATTTTGACGGAGTTCATTACCTCCGGATTGCTCAGAATGGTTATACTGCCGATTTTTCCCAGGCATTTTTCCCGCTATACCCACATCTAATCAGGATTTTTAATATTTTCCCCAAAGGAAACTTAAACCTCAACTATTATACGGATCCCTCCTATTTTTATACCGGCATGATTTTGTCTGCCATATTTTTTGTTGCAGGTCTTTATTTTCTGATCAAGCTTTGGACTAAAGAATATGACAGCAAGGTTGCGTTTATATCCGTCCTGCTTTTAATTACCTTCCCAACCTCTTTTTATTACGGGGCGATTTACTCGGAATCGCTTTTCCTGCTTTTAACGGTTTTAACATTTTGGTTTGTAAGAAAAGATAAATTTTTGCCGGCCGGAATAACAGCCATGCTTGCTTCGGCAACAAAAGTTCAGGGGGTGTTGCTGGGTCTTTTTTTGGCAATCGAACTTTGGCAAAAGTATCAGGGGAAACTAAAGATATTTACGAAATCGTTTTGGAAGGATTTTATTGGTGTGTTAATTTCCCCATTGGGGCTTTTGGGATACATGCTTTATTTGTATAAAACCTTCGCCGATCCGGTTCTTTTTTTGACGGTACAGCCGGCTTTTGGGGCAGACAGAAGCAGCGTTCCGTTGGTTACCTTGCCGCAGGTTATATATCGCTACATAAAAATGCTTTTAGTGGTAAACCCTGGCTCTATAAGTTTTTGGAATGCGGCTCTTGAACTTTCGGCAACTCTTGCGGTTATAGCTGCCTTAATCTATACATTCAAAAAAATTAAGTTTTCCTATTGGATATTTGTTTTGACGGCAATAATTTTACCGACCATGACCGGCACATTTTCGTCTATGCCAAGGTATATGCTTCTGGCTTTTCCTTTACTCCCGGTTTTTGTTAAAAAAGTGCCTGCTGGTGGAAAGGGGTGGGTATATACTATAATTGCCCAAGTACTTCTGGGAATTGTCTTAATAGCCCTGTTTACCAGAGGATATTGGGTAGCATAAATATGAAAACAAACTATTGGAAAGATAAACGCATAGTAGTAACCGGCGGAAACGGTTTTTTGGGCAGACATTTGCTGGAAAAAATTAAATCCAAAAAACCAAAAAGCATCTTCGTTCCCGAAAGAAGTAAATACGATTTGAGACAATATCAAGATTGCCTCAAGGTTGCAAAAAAGGGAGACGTGATTATTCATTTGGCGGCTAATGTCGGGGGAATTGGTTACAATAGAGAATTTCCTGCCGACCTTTTTGAGGACAATCTTCTCATGGGAACTTTTATGATGAAAGCCGCTCGTGAATCAAAGGTCGAAAAATATGTAGCATTGGGAACAATTTGCGCATATCCCAAACTTACTTCCGTTCCTTTTAAAGAAGAGAATCTTTGGAATGGGTACCCTGAGGAAACCAATGCCCCCTACGGCCTTGCTAAAAAGATGCAGTTGGTTCAATCCGCCTCTTATCGTCAACAATACGGATTTAATTCGATTTTTCTTTTGCCAGTAAATCTTTACGGACCGGGAGATAATTTTGACCTCGCCTCATCTCATGTTATTCCGGCACTGATTAGAAAATTTATCGAAGCTGATAAAAAGGGAGAAAAAGAAGTCGTTGTCTGGGGAACAGGCAAGGCATCACGCGAATTTTTGTATGTAGAAGATGCTGCGGAAGGAATTATAAAAGCAACTGAAAAATACAATAAAAGCGAGCCGGTAAACCTCGGAGCGGGTTTTGAGATTACCATTAAAGACTTGGCCAATTTGATTAAGAAGCTAACAGGTTTTAAGGGCAAAATTGTTTGGGATAGAGAAAAACCCGACGGGCAGCCAAGGCGCATGCTGGATGTTTCAAAGGCCAAAAAAGAATTCGGGTTTCGGGCCTCGACTTCATTTGAAAAAGGGCTCAAAAAAACAATAAATTGGTATATCAAAAATTACAAATCACAAATTACAAGTTCCAAACAATAAACAAGTTACAAATGCAAATTTGTATATTATGAATATATTCATTGTTATTCCTTTCCGGAATGAAAAAAAACACATAGTTGATGTAGTAAAGGGTCTTTCTAAGTACAAACTTCCTATTGTTTTGGTGGATGATGGCAGTACGGATAAATCGGGATTAAAGATTGAGGGTCTAAGATTAAAGAACCTGACATTATTGACCCACAAAGTTAATTTGGGAAAGGGAGCTGCTATGAAAACAGGAGCCGAGTACGCTTTTGCAAATGGGGCCGGTGCCATTATTTTTATGGATGGCGATAATCAGCACGATCCGTCCGACCTTCCGAAATTTACAAAAGAACTTGAAAAAGGAAATGTGGAAGCCGTATTCGGAGCTAGAAATTTTGCCGGCGGTGTGCCGCTTATCCGGCTTTTGGGCAACAAATTTGCTTCTTTTATAATAAGAGTTCTTTTTGGAATAAAAGTATCGGATGTTCTTTGTGGTTTTAAGGCACTTACAGGTAAAGCATATAAAAAAATAAAATGGGAATCGACAGGGTATGGCGTCGAAACAGAAATGATCGCCAGAGCAGGGAAAACGAAACTGAAATTTTCGGAAGTTACAGTGCGGGCAATTTATCACGACAAAGTGAAAGGTGTTACAATACTAGATGCAATCGGGATAATGGGTGAGATAGTTAAGTGGTGGTTCACGATTTAAAAATATGATCATAAGCAAAGCTTGTGATCAATTATTGTAATTTACAAAGATGATCATTGGTTTACAAATTATTGCTTTAATATTCGCTTTCTCAATGATTTATTTTGTCGTGCTGCATTATAAGCGCGGCGAAATCGGTAAGGGAGAGGTTGCTGCCTGGATGGTTATGTGGACGGTGGCAATTGTAATAATAATTTTCCCAGAAATTTTAAGAAGATTCGCCAGCACTTTTTTGGTAACCCGCGTTTTTGATCTGATGACCATCGGAGGATTTATATTGGTAATCTCAATGGTCACGAGCGCCTATATCAGAACAAAAAAATTGGAAAAAAAGTTAGAAGACCTTATAAGAAAGGAAGCAATGAGAGA